>JBNGDM010000078.1:0-11696 GCA_049975105.1 Rhodovulum sp.
CGGGGGCTAAACTGGACGCCGCCAACATGAAGGGCACGGCGCCCGGATCGACGCAGCCTTTGGAGATGTCCTGGGGGTTCATACGGTCTGGTGGGGGAGCGTTGCCGCCCCGCGACATCGGATGCTGCGTGTCCGCACCGCGGGGCAAGGCCCTTCATGTTGCGCGTTCCAAAAGGTATTGCATACATTAATCCAATTGACCCGAATTGGATTACTCGCGGTGTTGTCTCGGGATACTCCGAAACAGCCACTCAAGCGCACCCACCCCTACTTCTCCGTAAATCGTCGCCCGCTCGGCGACCACCCGCGCCGCCAGGCGTGCCGGCATCTCGGCGCGAAACCGCTCGAGCAGGGACGGCTCGGCACAGATCGCAAAGCCGGCGAAATCCCCAGCCAGTCGGTGGGTTTCCAGCACCTGGACGACTTGCCGGAAAAAATCACGCTGGTCCGCCTCGACCGGATCGGACCGAACCGCGCCCGCAATTCCGCAGATCCGCGTCAGCCGACCATGATGCACCGGGCGATCCATTGTGTCTCTGAGATTGCGATGATCGGCCCGCAACACGAGTTCCGCCGCGCCCGCATCCCCATCAGGCCCGCTACGTGAATTACGCAGGATACGCGCCCGCGTGGCGGTAATCACGACGATCCATATTCGGTCAAGTTCCATCGCCCCCTCCGCCAGAGAACAGGACGAAAACAAGTTTTGACAGGCGCACGGGCCATTGTAATTGACCGCCGTCAAGCCATGACCGGCACGCCCGTTGACGCTCGTCAATTCGCACGCTGCGCGATCGCGCTAGGCTTCAAAACTCGACGGGAGGAGCGGCATTTCCCGAGGTAGCGTGCGGTCTTACGCCATTTCGCGTCCGGCACGCACGGCAAGGGGAGGCCAGCGTCGAGACCCGCGAGGCGGAGCCGCCGTCGGCTGAACCGAATTTACCCTTGGGGCTACCGGGACAGCGTTCGCCGACGGCGGTCACCGCTCTTGTATGGCAACCTAAATGCCGCTCGGCACGGCCGATGGCGCCTCATTCGGCGGCCCGGTCTTGGGCGCTGTCAGACCGTGACGGCCCATGGCCAGTGGCAAAGATCCCCATTTCGTTACGGGCGATACGACGCAGGATCTTGAAGATGTCCTCGAATGTCTCGGTCAGCTCGATCTCGCGGGTATAGGTGTGCAGCCGGCGTGGAGCGTCCGCGCGCAGTCGCGAGACTTCGTGTGCGGCCGCCGCTTCCAGCAACTGCGTGAACCCCGCCTTCATATCACGCACCGCTTTTGCGGGACCCGCATCCTGTACCTCCAGCGCGGTCGCAATGCCGTCGAAGGCGCGGATCAACTCACGATGAAGTCGGGCAATCATCGCCACTGTTTGCGGGCTGATCACGACGTTTTCCTCGTTGCGCTTGCGCGCCGAAGTCACCAGCCCCGTCGCGACAAGATCGCCGATATGCTCCAGGTCGTTCGCGATCCGTATCAGCGCCATCATCCGCGCCGACTGATCCTCGGACACGCTACCAAGGCTGACCTGGCGCAGGTAACTCAAGATTTCGCGGTGCAACAGATCGACCGGCCGGTCCATGACACGCAGCCGGTCGATCTCGAGCGGACTGCCGGTGACAACGGCCGGCAAGGCCGCGTCCAGCAGGCTGCGGACAACTTCGCACAAATGCCCGATTTCCATCCTCACAGCGTCAAGTGCTATCGCCGGCACCTCCAAGAATTTGGAATCCAGATGGCGCGGTGCGAAACGTGGCTCGATCCGCTCTGGCCGATCGGGCAGCAGCCATTCGACGAACCGCGTGGTCTGCGTTGTGAAACCCAGGAAAGCCAGCGCGTTCAGAACGTTGAAGATCGTGTGCGCATTGGCCAATTGGCGCGGCGTGGACGCGCCTTCGGGTGCGGCCAGTTCCGCCAGAAAGGCCAACTGGTCGATGAACCCGATCCAGAGCAGAACGCCCAGTACGTTGAAGATGACATGGACCATCGCCGCCCTTACCGCCTCGCGCGGCTGGCCGATCGAGGCAAGAAGAGCCGTCACGCAGGTTCCGATATTGGCCCCCAACGCAATGGCGATGGCGGTATCGAGATCGATCAGACCTTGCCCGGTCAACACAATCGCCAGCCCCGCGGTCACCGCCGAGGCCTGCATGATGCCGGTAATCGCCGCACCGGCAAGCGCCGCCACCGCCACATTGTCGAGCGCGGAGAGGAACTCCAGGAACGCCGGGACATCGCGCAACGGCTCCATCGCGGCTTTCATGGTCGACATGCCGAAGAAAATCAGCCCGAGCCCCAGCATGATCCGGCCGATTTCTGCGAACCGGCTCCGCCGTGCCACGAATGCGCCGAAAAAACCGAGGGACAACAGGGGCAGCGCAATCGCGTCGACATCGAAGGCAAGGATCTGCGCCGTCACCGTAGTGCCGATATTGGCGCCGAAGATTACCGCGACGCTTTGTGCCGTTGTCATCAGCCCGGCAGAAATGAACCCCACCAAAAGCACGGTCGTCACCGACGAGGATTGGATCAGCGCGGTTATCACTGCGCCTGCGGTCAAGCCGGCGAACCGGTTTCCCGTCATCCGTGCCAGCATTGTCTTCATCGAGGCGCCTGCGACCTGCTTGAGCGCCCCGGTCAGGATTTCCATGCCGAACAGGAACAGCGCAAGGCCGCCCACCAGAGTCGTCGATACTGCGCCGAGGCTTTCCATACCGCCCATCAGGCCGCCCTTCGCGCCCGCTGGGACCAACGGCGATCCAAACCTCCCGAAGCGGGCTTGGGGTTGGCTCGATGTGCGGTCATGCGTGTCTCCGGTCGGTTCCGCGGTTGGATGGAACCGATCCGGTTCGCCCCTCGGGACAACGCAATGACACAGGTGACTGAACGCATTCCTGTGCGTCCAAACATCCTATGCATGCTCTTCGCCCTGCCCGAATTTCACAACAATCGCGATGCCATAGCAACCGGATTCCCTGGGCGGATCACCACCGCCGGCCCTTTGGGACCATCCCTTTACCGCGACGGAAGCCGATGGCATCGGAACCGTTTTCACCGGTTCAGAGAACTCATAATACACCTCGATGAAGGGTTGATCAAAAGCGATCCGCCGAACCGTGAACAAGCGCTTGATTGATTTCCTTGGTGCTTTGCGAACCTTCACAGCCTCTTAATTGCCATTCGCGACGCCCTCGAAGCCGGGCTTGACGCTTGCGGAATACGTAGGGTCGGGAAGGCATTCACAACGACGTCGCCGCAGCACATGCTGCCAGTTCTTCCGCGTCCAGTTCGAGCCGTTCGCCATACCCGAACCGTTCGCTCCAGTTGTCATCTCGTCCCAGCAGGTAAAGCGCGGCGCGCATGAACCCCGCATGGGTCACCGCGAGCCAGCCGCATGCCTCCTTTTGATCGGCCAGCCAACCCGCGACGCGCGCCGTGAACATGGCGACGCTTTCGCCGCCATGCGGCCGGGCGTGCCAGAAATCGGCTGCCCAAAGATCCAGTTCGTCTCGCCGTACCGCATCCCAGGCCAACCCCTCCCAGCGGCCGAAATCGATCTCGATCAGGCGCGGCTCGACCTCGACCGGAAGACCGGTCTGCCTACCGATATGCTCGGCAAGCGCCCGGCACCGAAGCAGCGGACTGGTCAAGACCCGGCTGACGGGCGGTAGTTGCTCTGAGACAACCTTGGCTTCGGCCGAGAACTCCGGCCCTGGAGCAAGGTCGAGCCGGCCGTAACAAGTTCCCGGCGTGACGTCGGGGGCTGTGTGGCGCAAAAGGGTCAGTCCCATGCAAGTACCGCCAACAGGATAACGGTCTCGCTCAGCTGCTGCAGCGCGCCCAGCGCATCACCGGTCTGCCCGCCCAGGCGGCGGCGCAGCATCGCCTCGAACCACAGGTACAGGATGCAGGTGGCGATCAGGGCAGTCAGGGCCGCGCCGGACCCAGCAACCAGCCCCAGGCCAGCCAACGCAATTGCTCCCGTCGCCAGTGCGATCCGCATCCCTTCGTCGCCGGGACCACTGTCGGCAAAGCCCGCCTTGCCCTCGGCGCGCGCATAGGCGAGCCGCCCGCTCATAACGACGGTCGTCAAGCGGCTGAGCGTATGCGCTGCCACCAGCGCCGCAGCCGCAACCGCGCCGCCGAGCCCCGCGAGGGCGGCAATTTTGAGCGCCAGCACCAACCCCAGCGTGACCGTCCCATAGCTGCCGATCCGGCTGTCGCGCATAATATCAAGCATGCGTTCTCGCGTCTGCCCACCGCCCAATCCGTCGGCAAGATCCGCCAGCCCATCCTCATGCAGCGCCCCGGTCAGACGCACCCCGGCCGCGACCGCCAGCAGCGCGGCGACGACCGGCGGGAACACCACTGTCGACAGCCCGTAGACCGCCGACAGCCCCAAGCCCAAACCCAGCCCCACCAACGGGAAATAGCGGATCGCCCGCCCCATCCGCTCTGACGTATAGCCCGGATCGGCCGGAACCGGTATCCGGGTCAGAAACTGCACTGCCAGCAAGGCCAGACGGGCCTCTTCGGCCATGCGCCCGGTCATGCGGATGCGGGCCCCATCACCCCAGCGTCCTCGAAGCTGGCCATCTCGTTCAGCATGTCCGCCGCCGCTTTCAGAAGCGGCCAAGCCAAAAGCGCACCGGTGCCCTCGCCCAGGCGCAGGTTCAACGACAGCAGCGGCTCGGCCGAGAGGGCCTCCAGCAACACCCCGTGCCCCTGCTCCTCAGATCGATGCGCGAACACCATCGCGCCGCGCGTTTCGGGGGTCAGCCGTACCGCCGCTAGCGCCGCCGTCGTGGCAATGAACCCGTCAACGATGACGATCCGACCCGCGGTTGCGGCGCCCTGCATCGCGCCCACCATCATCGCGATCTCGAACCCTCCGTATTCGGCCAAGGCCTGCGCAGGTACAAGGTCGCCCGTGCGTGCAGCGGCACGCTCCAGTACCACGCGTTTGTGGTCAAGCTGCGCATCATCGAGGCCCGTTCCCCGCCCCGTCAAAACATCGAGCCCAACGCCCGTCAACTTGTGCCCCAGCGCCGCAGCCGAAGCGGTATTGGCGATGCCCATCTCACCAAATGCAACGGCATCCCATGCGCCGTCCGCACCCAACACCCGACCGGCTTCAAGCGCCGCCTGACATTCGTCGTCGCTCATCGCCGGTCCACTAGCGAAATTCGCCGTACCCGCCCCGATACGCCGGTCAATCAGCCCATCTGCATCGAACGGGTCTCCGGCAACGCCGGCATCCACGACGCGCAGGTCCGCCCCTACAGTTCGGGCAAAGACATTCGCCGCGGCGCCACCGGAAAGAAAGTTCCACACCATCTGTCGCGTAACCTCGGCTGGGAAGGCGGAAACACCTTCGGCGGCGACACCATGATCGCCGGCAAATATCGTCAGCTGACAGGTTTTCATTCGCGGCTTCAGGCTCCCCTGCACCATGGCAATCTGGGTCGCCAGCGCCTCGATCCGTCCAAGCGCGCCCAAGGGCTTGGTCTTGAGGTCGATCTTGCGTTGCAGCGCGGCAGCGAAACGGTCGGGAGCGTTCATGGGATCACCTTCTTCTCTTCGGCGTCCTCTTAGGCGCCCCCTTCGGCCACATCAACCGTCGACACCCGATCCCGAACGTCGCAACGCCACACAGTCGAAAGGGCCAGAGCCCCACCAGCCCAGTGCCACATAGCGACCGTTCCGGTGCCAGCCAACCAACCGGAGGAGACTGGGCGAACTTAACAGCTCGCCTCTTACCACACCGCTCTCGTCGGGCTGCTTGAGATCAGATAATAAATGAGACCTTTTGGGTTCTCATCGCGTTTAGGCAAGTGCCGAGGCCGGTGTGCATCGCCATCGAAAGAAAAGTAAGACACCTGACCTGCTCCTCTTCCAGTCCCCGCTTATAGTCTAGCCGTGTTCAAGGTTTGGTCCTGTTTCGACCGTTGAGGATACTCGCACGGGTCCGTCCATCAAGGCTCGTGTGGGGGGGCAGTGGTGGTTGTAGTCGTCACGCCAGCCCGGGATCAGGGTTATCCGTCGAGGCGCCATCGGTCCGAGCCCAATGGACGACGGCACGGCGAAGGTTGGCGAACAGGTGCGCGTTGAGGCACTCGTCGCAGAGGTGACCACTGAAGCTCTCGACAAAGCCATTCTGCATTGGTCTGCCCGGCGCGATGAAAGGCCATTCGCCCTGGCGCGCCTCCTGCTTGCGCAGGATGGCGTTCAAGGTCAGCTCGGTCCCTTTGTCGCTGTCTCCTCGTATGGAGAACAGGCTGACCGCAAAACGAGGACGTTTCAGGGGCGCAGGGCAGCCCGACATCGCTCTGCAGGCCTTCCATGACCGTCTGACGCAGCCCGTCTCTACAGCCGGAGCCCCAAGACAAGCGAGGAGTCCTCCTTTTTTCAACCGTACCGGGCAGGGGCTTTGGCCAGCGCGCGTTCCTGCGGTTTCCGCGCTGGCTTCCGATCAAACGGACTCTCTCACTGTCGCAATCCCGGATGCTGGCCAGTATGGGCGGGCAGCGTACCCGCAAGGCGGAAACTTCACGCTTGAAATACGGGTGTTCCGGCTATCTCGAAGGTTGACGAGTAGCGGTTGCGTGCTAACCGATTTTTATTTGGCCGAACATTTTGCGGCTTCACGAGGGAGGGATAGGGGCGTGAAGAGGATTCACTTGGCTGTGGGTCTTGTGCTGCTTCTTGGCAGCGGCGCGCATGCGCAGCAAGGTACTGCGCCCGCAGTAATCGCCGTACCGGCCGAACGCATCGAACTCAAGGAAACCGCTAGCTTCAACGGTCGACTAGACGCCGACCGCCGGGTTGCGCTGATCGCGCGGGTGTCCGGCACGCTGGAAGAACTCGGCTTCGCGCCCGGCGACCGTGTCGAGCAGGGCCAGCTTCTGTTCCGGATCGAGCAGGCGCTTTACGCCACTGCGGTGAAGGAGGCCGAGGGCGCGCTGCGCGCCGCCGAGGCCGCTCGCGACCGGGTGCGGCTGGAACGCGACCGCCAGGCGGAACTGGTGGCACGCGAGGCGGCGGCGCAGGCCGTTCTGGACAACGCCGAGGCGGAACTTGCCAGCCGCGAGGCCGACGTCATGCGGCTTTCGGCGGCACTGGACCGGGCGCGCCTCAACTTTTCCTATACCGAGATCGCGGCGCCCTTCGCGGGCCGTATCGGGCCGTCCGAAGTCGATGTGGGTGCGCTGATCGGCCCCGAGACGGGAGCCTTGGCGACGCTGACCCGGCTCGATCCGATCCATGCGGAGTTCACAGTGCCGACCGCGATCTTACGAGACTACCAGGAACGGATATCGGCGGGCGAGGCCACCAAGCTCGATGCCGTGACACTGGAACTGGCCAATGGCAGCACCTACGCCCTGCCGGGCGATGTCGATTTCGTCGACAGCGCCGTGAACGCCGGCACCGATAGTGTGACCATGCGCGCGCGCTTCGACAACCCCGAGGGCGCGTTGCTGGACAGCGAGTTGGTGCGCGTGACCCTGACCGCGCAAAAGCCGCAGGGCGAGTTAGCCGTGCCCCAGCAGGCGGTTCAGCGCGACATCCAGGGCGCCTTTGTCCTGGTCGTGGGCGCGGACAACGTGGCCGAGCAGCGCCGCGTAACCGTGACGCGCAGCACGCAAGGCTACGCGGTGATCGGCGAGGGACTGTCCGAGGGCGAGCGGGTCATCACCGAAGGAATCAACAAGGTGCGCCCCGGCGTTACGGTGGACGCCGCCCCGGCCGGGGACGGCTGACCCATGCTGGCCGATACATTCATTCGCCGTCCCCGCCTGGCCGGGGTGATCTCGATCGTCCTGTTTCTCGCCGGTCTCATCGCGCTGACCCGCATGCCGGTCGAGCAGTTTCCCGACATCGTCCCGCCGCAGGTCTCGGTCACCGCCAGCTATCCCGGCGCGGGTGCCGAGGTGGTGGAGCAGGCCGTCGCCCAGGTCATCGAGGACCAGGTGATCGGGGTGGACGACATGATCTACATGTCATCCACCTCGGGCGCGGACGGCACCTACATTCTGAATATCAGCTTCGAGGTCGGCACCGACCCCGATATCGCCACGGTCAACGTGCAAAACCGCGTGGCGCTGGCCGAACCGCTGTTGCCTGCAGAGGTCAAGCAGACCGGCGTCCGGGTCGCCAAGAAGTCCTCTTCGTTGCTGATGGGCGTGGCGCTTTACGCCGAAGATGATCGCGTCACCGGGGCGGACCTGACGAACTATGCCCGGATCAACCTGCTCGATGCACTTAAGCGGGTCGAGGGCGTGGGCGATGCGTCGATGTTCGGCGCGAACCAATTCGCCATGCGCATCGACCTGGACGTGGACCGCCTTGCGACGCTGAACCTGACGCCCGGCGACGTGATGGCCGCGCTGCGCAGCCAGAACGTGCAGGCGGCGATCGGGCGGGTCGGCGGTCAGCCCATCACACAGGATCCCGGTCTGCAACTGAACATTTCAACGCAAGGCCGCCTCGAAAGCCCCGAGGAGTTCGCCCGTATCATCATCCGTTCTGCCGCCGATGGCAGCGTGGTGCGCGTGGGCGACGTGGCCGAGGTAACGCTCGGCGAACGCAATTCGGACGTGACCACCAGTTTTGACGGCGCGCCCGCCACACTGATCGGCATCTACCTCGCGCCCGGCGGCAACGCGATCGCCGCCGCCGACGGGGTCAAGGCCGCGATGGAACGCGCCACCGGCCGTTTCCCCGAAGGAATGGCCTACGAGGTGGTCTCGGACAGTTCGACCTTCGTCAAGGAAAGCATCACCGAGGTGGAACACACGCTGCTCGAGGCGTTCATCTTGGTGGTGATCGTGGTGTTCCTGTTCCTCGGCTCGCTGAGGGCCACCATCGTGCCGCTGATCGCGGTGCCGGTGGCGTTGGTGGGCACCTTCGCGGTGATGCTGGCGATGGGCTTCACGCTGAACACCGTGTCGCTCCTGGCCCTCGTGCTGGCCATCGGCATCGTGGTCGACGACGCCATCGTGGTGGTCGAGGCGGTGGAGGCCAAGATGGCCGAGAACCCCGCGATGACGCCCGCCGAGGCGGCGTCCGCCGCAATGGGCGAGATCACCGGGGCCATCGTCGCGATCACGCTGGTGCTGTTGTCGGTCTTCGTGCCGGTGGCGTTCATCCCCGGCATCTCGGGGCAGCTGTTCCAGCAATTCGCGGTGGCGGTGTCGGTCTCAATGGTGATCTCGGCGATCAACGCGCTGACGCTGTCGCCCGCGCTCTGCGCCATCGTGCTGAAACCCCATCACGGGCCGAAGAAGGGAATCATGGGCCGCATATCCGCGGGCATCGATGCAGCCCGCGACCGGTACACCGCGGTGGCGGGTGCGCTGGCGCGGCGCGCGGTGCTGGGCGTGGTGCTGCTGGCCGGTGTTATGGTGCTGACCGGTGGTCTGTTCCGCGCGGTGCCGTCCGGGTTCCTGCCGTCCGAGGACCAGGGCTCGTTCATCGTCGAGACACGGCTGCCCGAGGCGGCGTCGGTGAACCGCACCGAGGCGGCGCAGCGGCAGGTGGAACAGATCCTGCTGGGCCTGCCGGGGGTGGAAAGCGTGACGTCGGTCATCGGCTTTTCCATCCTCGACGGCATCACCAAGTCGAACGCGGCCTTCGCGCTGGTCTCGATGCAGCCGTTCGAGGAGCGGACCACCGAGGAAACCTCGGTGTTCGCCGCCATCGGTCAGGCGATGCGGCAGGGCGCGGCGATCCGCGAGGCGCAGGTGATCGCCTTCAACCTGCCGCCCATCGCGGGCCTCGGCAGCGGGTCGGGCTTCGAGCTGCAACTGCTGGACACGCAGGGCCGCCCGGCCGAAGACCTGGCCGCGACCGCACGCGGCCTGTCCTTTGCCGCGAACGGCGATCCGCGGCTGTCGGGCGTCTACACGACTTTCTCGGCCGACAGCCCGCAGTTGTTCCTGGATATCGACCGCGAACGGCTTTACGCCCTCGGCATCCCCGTCTCGGACGTCTTCGCGGCGCTGCAACCGACGCTGGGCTCGGCCTATGTGAACGACTTCAACCTGTTCGGCCGGTTCTGGCAGGTGCGGATGACCGCCGCGCCCGAAGACCGCGATCAGGTCGGCGACATCGCACGCATCCATGTGCGGTCCGCCAGCGGCCAGATGGTGCCGGTGGGGGCGTTTGCCAGCGCCGATTACACCGTCGGGCCGATGTCGCTGCAACGCTACAACAACCAGCGCGCCACGAAGATCAGCGGCGAGCCCGCGCCGGGCGTGGCCTCGGGGGACGCGCTGACCGCGATGGAAGAGGTCGCCGCGGCGACCCTGCCGCCCGGCTTCGACGTCGAATGGACCGGCACCGCGCTGCAGGAAAAGCAGGCGGCGGGCCAGACTGCGGCGATCCTGGCGCTGGCGGTTCTGTTCGCCTACCTGTTCCTGGTGGCGCTCTACGAAAGCTGGACGATCCCGGTGCCGGTACTGTTGTCGGTGACCTTCGGGGTGGCAGGCGCGATGCTGGCGCTGTTGCTGACGGGGCTTCCGTTCAACATCTATGCCCAGATCGGGCTGGTGGTGCTGCTGGCGCTGGCGGCGAAGAACGCGATCCTGATCGTGGAATTCGCCAAGGCCCGGCGCGAGGCGGGCGTCGGTATCGTGGAAGCGGCCATCGCCGGCGCCCATGCGCGGTTCCGTGCGGTTATGATGACCAGCTTCGCCTTCATCGCGGGGCTGATCCCGCTGGTTACCGCCGAGGGCGCCTCGATGCTGTCGCGCCGCGCGGTTGGCACGGGCGTCGCGGGCGGCATGCTCGCCGCCGCCCTGGTGGGGATCTTCGTCATCCCCGCGCTGTACGTCGCGTTCCAGACGCTCCGGGAAAAGGCGAAGCGAAAACCCTCCTGATCCCGGCCCCCTCCCCCAGGTAACCCGCGTCAGGACGGCGTAAGGATGCGGCGCAAGATGTGGTCGATCAGAAATCGGCGGATGTCGCGGCTGGAAACGACTTTCGGGGCTTTCGCGGCCCCGCCAAGAGCACTGGCGGCCATGAAGCGCTCGGTGTCGCCGTCGTCCTCGTGGCACTCAAGAACCCCCAGCCATGCCGACGCCTCGTCTTCGGTGCTCGGCGGGCCGGCATAGGCCTCGGCGACCCGCTCGAGATATTGGAGGCAGACCTCCGCCCGCCGCAAAACCCGAAAGCGTGCATAGCGCGGGTCGATCTCGGCGCGGGTCGCAAGGCCGGTATTCGCATTCTCCTGCAGCCACCGCGCGTCGTCTTCCGACAGCGGCGGCACAGCCGTGCTCAGGCTCTTCCAATAGTCGATCAAGGCCGCGGCGAAGTCCTGCCGCGCGTCCGGCGTCTGCGTCGCCGCCTCTGGTAGCAGAAAACTGCGCAAGCGGATGATCTGTTCCGCATTGTCAGCCTTGGCGTCGCAGGGGAGGCCCCCGATCATCGCGGCCACAAGCAGAAACGCCAGATGCAGGCGCCCCTTGGCCCGGGATGCGCAATCCTTCCTGAACGCAGCTCGGTTCATCGCTTCGTCTCCCTCTTGCCAGGCATGCGGCCCATGGCCCCATGCCAAAAACAGTTTGCCTTTGCGATCGCCGTTCAACCGAACGTGCAGTGCCCGACCGCGGGCGGCCCGGCCGGTGCCCGTCCCGGCCTCAATCGGGCCAAAGGCAACCCGGATAGCCGTAGCCCCAGCGCCATGGCAAGCCGC
>JBNGDM010000079.1:0-11649 GCA_049975105.1 Rhodovulum sp.
CGTTCGAGGACTGCCCCATGTTGCAGTGATCGTTCGGGTGTACCGGGTCCTTGGAGCCGATCACGCCACCCAGGATCTCGATGGCGCGGTTGGCGATCACCTCGTTGGCGTTCATGTTCGACTGGGTGCCCGACCCGGTCTGCCAGACGACGAGCGGGAAATTGTCGTCGAACTTTCCGTCGATCACCTCGGACGCCGCCTGAACGATGGCCGTTCCCCGCGTTTCATCGAGATTTCCAAGCGCCATGTTCGCCTCGGCGCAGGCCTGCTTGATGACACCGAGGGCCCGGACGATGGCCGTGGGCTGCTTTTCCCAGCCGATGGGAAAGTTCATCAGGCTGCGCTGGGTCTGCGCCCCCCAGTACTTGTCGGCGGGGACCTCCAGCGGACCGAAGCTGTCGGTCTCGGTGCGGGTGGCTGTCATCGGCAGGCTCTCCTTGTGGCGGGTCTGGGCCGTCCGGGTCTTAACGTCTGGGACGGAAAGTGCAATCGGCCGCTGGGTGAACGGCGGACTCGACCAGCGCTTTTCGCGGAGCGGTAAGCGGGGGGAGTGCGAACCAGCGGCTGCGCGGACCCCTACTTGCGGAACTTGTCGAGGCTCACGACTTCGGCTTCGCGGTGTCCGTTTCCATCGGCTGGCGCGTCATCGTCTTCGCCGTGGGCCGCGCCGGTGCTGTCGGCGATACTATCCGCGTCGGTGCTCTCTTCGTCCTCTTCATCGCTTTCCTGCGTCTCGAAGCGCAGGCCGAATTCGACCGAGGGGTCGACGAAGGTGCGGATCGCGTCGAACGGGATATACAGCGGTTCGGGGCTGTCGCCGAAGTTGAGCGTCACCGAAAACCCGTCCTCGGTCACGTCGAGATCGGCGAACCAGTGCTGGATCACCACCGTCATCTCGTCGGGGTAACGGTCGCGCAGCCAATCGGCAAGGTCCACATCGGGATGCGTGGTGTCGAAGGTGATGAAGAAATGGTGCTCGCCAGGCAGACCGGTTTCGGCGACACGCGCCAAGACCCTGCGGATCAGGTCGCGCATCGCGGCATGCATCAGGTTGCCATAGTCGATCCGGTTCGACATCGCCGATAAACCCTTGGGTTGAGTGTTCCCCAGCATAGGGGATTCGGAAGACAGGAAAAGGGGCTAGAGGAAAATTCCGCCCCGTGCGTGTGCACCGGCCCCGGCCATCAGCACCAGAACCAAGGGCAGCGGCCAGCGAAAGCCAAGGAGCATCAGTGCGGCAAGCGCGCCGAGGACAATGGCGTGAGGCTGAAAGCTGCTCCAGTCGGGGGCGATCATGTCGAAAGGGCCGGCGGTGACCCGCCCGACCCGGGCAAAGGCGACATGCGCGGCGAACCAGAGCGACAGGTTCAGGATGACGCCGACTACCGCCGCAGTCACCGCATCCAGCGCGGCCGACAGGCGCGGGAAGCCCGCCAGCCGGTCGACATATGGGGCGCCGGCGAAGATCCAAAGGAAACAGGGCACGAAGGTGACCCACAGCGTGACCGCGGCAGCCGCGAGGCCCAGTGCCCAGCCGCCCGCCTCCTGGCCCGCGAGGAAGCCCACGAACTGGGTGACCAGAATCAAAGGGCCGGGCGTCGTTTCGGCGAGGCCCAGCGCGTCGATCATCTGTTCGGGCGTCAACCAGCCGCGCGTCGCGACGACCTCTTGCGCCATCCAGGCCAACACAGCGTATGCGCCGCCGAAGGTCAGGGTTGCGAGCTTTGAGAAGAAGGTGGCGATTTCGGCCAGCAGGCCGCCGCCCAAGGCGTGAAGCGCGGCTACCGGTCCGAGCCAGAGTGCCCCCCAGATTGCAATCGTGCGCCCCGTTCGGGGGCGATCATCGCAAGCGGTGCGCGGCAGGGGCGCGCCGGTCGCGGTGGCATAGCCCCAGAGTGCGGCCGCCGCGATGAGCAGGGGGAAGGGCAGGGCGAACGCGAAGATGGCGAGGAAGGCTAACCCCGCCAGCGCCCAGCGGGTGGGCGTCTTCAGCGCCTTCTGGCCCAGCCGGGCCAAGGCCTGCAGCACGATCACCACGACAGTCGCCTTGATGCCGAGGAACAGCGCCTGCACCATAGGCACAGCCCCCCAAGCGGTATACCCGGCGACCAGCGCCAAGATGACCGCCGCGCCCGGTGCGACGAAGAGGGTGCCCGCGATCAGCCCGCCCGGTACGCCTCTCAGACGCCAGCCCGCGAAGGTGGCAAGTTGCATCGCCTCGGGTCCGGGCAGCAGCATGCAAAAGCTCAGCGCGCGCAGGAAACCCTCCTCGTCCAGCCAGCCGCGGATTTCGACAAGTTCGCGGTGCATCAACGCGATTTGCGCGGCCGGGCCGCCGAAGGACAGAAGGCCGATGCGTCCGAAGACGCGGGTCAGATCGGAAAGGGTCGGCGCCTGCGCGGTCATGGCGACGTCATAGCCGGGTGCGCGCGACAAGGCGATGACAATGGTCGCCCGGAGCCGGCTGGAGGTTTAGCAGATCTTCTGCCCGCTCATCCCGATGGCGACAGTGTGGTCGGGCAGAAGGCCCATCTGCTCGAAGAACGAGACGAAATCGAAGCAGTTATAGGCCTCGGCGATCCTATCGTCCTCGAACCGGGCCATCAATTGGCCCATCGCGCGGAGCGGCGTGCCGTCGCCCGGGCGCTCGGCCTCGCACTCGATCAGGGCGGCCAGCCAGTCGCCGTTCTCGACCGCCTTGACGATCCGGAAGCGCGGGTTTTCCACCAAGTGCACGAGGGCCATCGCGAATACGGCGATATCCTCGGGGCCGACCTGCATGCCGTCCATCAGCCCCTCGGCGCGTGTTTCGTCGGTGAAAAGCGTCCTCACCGCATCGAAATCGCCCTCGATATAGACCCGGCGATACCAATCTTCCAGCCGTGCGACCCTATCCATCTGCCGTTTCCCGTGACCGCGTTACGGTTTTTTGTCGCGCCAATTGGTTAGGAAACTCTGAACGCGCGTGGTTGACGCTGGGTCAGGGCGGACCGCGCGTGCGTCGGGGGCGGTCCTTCGCTCAGTTGCGCGAGGAAAAGATGCCCTGAAACGCGACGCAATGGCGGACCATCTGGAACGGCGTCATGTTGATTGCCTGACCGCCCCGCTTCGCGGGCCTCGGCCCAGTCGCGCAGGCAGAATGTACAGCCGACCATCATGATCTCGCCGACTGCTCGACCGTTCTCGAAGGAAAAGCTGCAGCCCAGCCATGGTTGCGCCGGCCAGACCATGGCGGGCGCGGTCAAGGGCGGTCCAGGTCATGAGACCCGCCCTATCCTTATTGAAAATGATCACTCGGCGCGCAGAAACGCCGTCGGGCAAGAAAAGCCGCGCGTGCCGAACCCAGACCGCGGACCCCCGCAGGAACGTATACAAGATGAGGTGAAGTGCAGGCTTCTGTTGCCAGGTGCCTGCGAACCCCGCCAGCCCTTGCTAGAGGAACTGGGCTTAAGTTTTCGGTCTGGTTACCGCTTAAGCGGCAACGGCGACCGGAGCACGGTTGTCATTGGCAACTATCATGCTTGCACCGATAACGGTGGTAGCTCACCGGGCGAAAGCTAACCCCTTTAGACGTCCGTCGATCCTGTTTCGGCCCCATGATCCCGCCAATGTGGGACTTTTGGTGGAGCCGCCGGGTACCGCCCCCGGGTCCGATCCGCTTATTACGGGCGCGTTTATCGCCATAGTCCCATGCAGGACGTGTAGAATGTAGGCTTGGCGCCCGAGTCATGCAAGGGGGCGTGGCAGGCTCAGTTCCCGGGCAGAGAGGCGCAATGCGCCCCGCCTGACGCCTGGCCCGAGCCCAGCGCAAGCAGCGGCGGCGCCGCGAACGGGTCGAGGGGTGCCGACGTGGCGAGGTCCAGCACGAGAAGTGCTGCGACGAGGCCCAGCAGGGCGATCACGACGGGCAAGCGGGTCATCGCCTCGGCTCCAGCCCGAGATAGGGGCGCAGCTTTATTCCGTACCACGACCCGGTGAAGGCGGCGGCAAACCAGGCCCAGCCGTGAAGGCTGCCGGTCGAGACACCGCTGAACAGCGCTCCGATGTTGCAACCGAAGGCCAGACGCGAAGAATATCCCAGCAGGAAGCCCGCGACGATGACCGCGACCCATGCATGCACCGGGTGGCCCTTGACCCGGGCGGTCAGCCCGTCACGCCACCAGGCGGCCAGCGCTGCCCCGGCGATCAGGCCGATATCGGTGAGCGAGGTGATGTCGGTCAGCAGGCTTTGCTCGACCCGCTCGACATTGCCGGGCGCGGACCAGAAGGGCGATCCGGACAGGTCGGCGCCCAGTGCGGTGGCGCCCTTGGCCACCCACAGTCCCAGCCCGTAGACCACGCCCCAGGGTTGGCCCGCGATGGCAAGGTGCAGGATCGCCAGCGCTGCCACGATCAACGCGGCCGCCCAAAGCCGGCCGGGCAGCCTGCGCTTGCCCGGTTCGGCGACGGCCAGCGCGATGCCTGCCACCGAAGCCAGCGCCAGCAGTGTGAGCGCAAGGCCGAACGGCCCCGACAGGGCCGCCACCGGAAGGCTTCCAAGGCCTGTCCACCAAGTCAGGTGATAGGCGCCCGCGAAACTGCCCAACGCGAAAAAGGGCAAAGCCACGGCGCTGACGATGTTTCCAGAGCCGGCGTTGACCAGCGTGCCCGAGCCGCAGCCCAGCACGATTTGCATGCACATCCCGAACACGAACGCGCCGCCGACCATCGCATAGCCAACCGGCGCATGCGCACCGGACAGTTCCGTCGGGTTCTGCGCGAGTAGCGGAAAGGCGGCGACCGCCACGAGGCCGATGCAGATCATCTGCGCCACCATGCCGGTCGCATCGCGGAACAGGATCAGCCGACGCCACGGCCCGGTGAAACCAAAGCGCAGCCCCTCCATCGCGATACCGAAGCCCAGCCCGATGAGCAGCAGGGCGCCATAGCGTGGCCCCGCGAGCGCCGCGACCGCAAGCGCTGCGGCCAGGGCCACAAGGATCGCCAGGGCGCGGCCTCTGAGCCGCGGCGCGATGCGCGCCTCGAGGGAGGTATCGGTCATCGTTGCCTCAATACTTGCCTGTCACCCGGTTCCAGAGATTGCGGATCGGCCCCGGAACATTGGCCATCTCGTGCCCCGAACTGGACCAGCCGACCATGGACTCGGGATAAAGACGGACCCCCTCGATGCCGGCCAATTCGCTTAGCGCGAACCAGTTCGTTGCCGCCCAGTGGCCGGTGTTGCAAAACGAAACCAGGCTGTCGCCCTGCTCGAAGCCGTTCTCGGCTACCAAGCGCTCGACGATGCCGGGTTCGATCAGTGCGGGCTTGTCCGAACCGAACCAGCCCGAATGCGTGAAATAGCGCGACTGGGGCAGGGTGCCGGGGCGCGCCGCCGCGGCATGCTTAGCGTTACCTTCCCAAAAGGCCTGGGGCCGGGCGTCGATCAGTTCGCCGGGCTGGTCGCCCGCGACGATCTGTTCGACATCCTCGGTGGTGGCGAGCCATTCGTGCGAGAAGCTGATCGTCACGTCGCTGGGGGTGGGGGTCACGGGGCCCGTCTCGACCGGCAGCTTGGCCTCTTCCCAGGCGTTCATGCCGCCGTTCAGGATCGCCAGCGGGCTGACGCCGCTGGATTTCAGCGTCCAGTAGACCCGCGCCGCCGAGCCGAAATCGGTTTGGTCGCGCCCCTGGTGGACGATCACCGTTGGCCGGTCGAGCGTGACGCCGACAGACCGCAGTACCTCGGTCAGCTTGTCTTCGGGGATCAGCGCGCCGGGATTCTCCTTGGGCCCCCGGAACAGGTTGTAGGGCGCGTGCACCGCGCCGGGGATGTGGCCGACCTCGAAATGGGTCTTTTCGCTGTCCTCGACCTTGCCGGGACGGATGTCGAGGATCAGGGGATCGACGGTTTCGCGGGTCTCCGCAAGGGTTTGGGCGTCGATCAGCGGGCCGACATCGGTCTGTTGGGCAAGCGCCGTCTGGGCCAGCAGGGCAAGCGCGAAAGCGAAGGGGCTAAGATGTTTCGTCATGTCGGTCACCTCTGGTTGATGGGCCGAACCTGTGGCGGGTTACCGCGCGGCGCAATACCGCATACCGCGACTCACCCTAGCGCGAAACCGGGAAAAAATCGTCCGTTCTTTGAGCGGTTGCGCCTTCGGACGGATTTTCGCCGGTTCGGCGGCGCGCGGGGAACCGGTTGTCGGCACCGTCGCCAAAAAAAAGAACCGTCCTTCCTTGGAAGTCCGCAGCTCTCGGTGGCCGCCGGGAAAGATGCACGCCGCCCCATCGAGGGGGCGGCGCCGCCACGGTGAACGCTCAGAAACCGGCCTTGATCTTTTCGAACTCGGCCGATTGCCGCTCGCGCAGTTCGCCCGGCATGGGCAGCTGGGCCAGCACCGGCACGTCGATCGGGCCGAGGCCGACCGCCGTGAGCGCCTCTTCGCCCACCGCCGCCATCGCCTTGGCGTTCGACTGGCCATAGCCCGCATCCAGCAGGGCCTGGGTCGAGGACGGGTCTAGCAGCGCGTTGATGAAGTCGTAGGCCTTGTCCTCGGAGCCTTCGCCGTCCTTGAGGTTGACGTAGCCGCACAGCCAGAGCGAAGAGCCCTCCTGCGGTTCGCGCTGGAAACCAATGGGGAAGCCTTCCTCGGCCATGGTCGGCAGGGTTTCGTTCCAGGCCCAGGCGATCAGCACCTCGCCGGTGGCCAGAAGCTGCGCGAGTTCGGCCGGGTCCACCCAGTAGGTGCGCAGGTTCGGATGCACCTCGCGCAACCAGTTCGAGGCGGCCTGGAACTGTTCGTCGGTGACATTGGCCCAGCTCGTCGTGCCGGTCGCAAGGTAGGCCAGCGCATAGGCGTCGTCGACATTGTCGGGCAGCGTGACGCGGCCCTCGTATTTCGGATCCTTGAAGACGTTCAGCGAGGCGACGTCCTCGGCCGGGACCTCTTCGGTGTTGTAGGCGATGGCGGTCGAACCGAAATCCGAGGGGACGAAGTAGACATCGGCGCCGGTCGCGGCGACGTCGGTGCCCTTGAGGTCGGCGTTCAGATCGTTCCAGGCGGTAATGCGGGCGGTGTCCCAGGGGGTCAGGATGCCCGACTCGACCCATTTCGTCACTGAGCCCGCGCAGACATGGCTGACATCGGCCTTGAAGCCCGAACGCAGCTTCTGGAACGCTTCTTCCTCGTCGCCGAAGAAGGTGAAGCTCGGCGGTTCGCCGTGCTGCTCGGCATATTTGGAATGAAAGGCTGGGTCCTCGAAGCCCGAGTAGTCGAAGACCAGCACATCGGGGTCGGCGGCCCAGGCGGCGGTGCCGATCAGCATGGCCGCGGAACCGGCGAGGAAGGTGCGCATCGTCATTCGATGTCCCTGTGTTGGGGTGAGTAATGCAAGACCACGCTAACGGTGCACCATCCCTCGCTCAAGCGAAATAGGGGGGACTCGCAACCCGCCCGCGGCTCTGTCAAAAGGGGGCGCGCAAGGAGGGTCCGATGGGGGCAACGCTGGTCACCGCCGACTGGTGCCGGGTGATGGCACGCTACAACCGCTGGCAGAACCGTGCCGCAGTCGAGGCGGCGGGCATGCTGCCGCCCGAGGCCCGCGAGGCCCGGCAGGGGGCCTTCTGGGGCTCGATCCGGGGGACGCTGGCCCATCTGCTATGGGCCGATCACGCCTGCATGGCGCGGCTGGATGGCTGGGAGGCGCCGGGCGTGGTGCTGGCCGACAGCGCGCGGTTCGGGGGCGACTGGGCCGAACTGCGTTCCAAACGGCAGATCACCGACGCACGGATCAGCCGTTGGACACAGTCGCTGAGCGATGAGGCGCTGGCGGGGGAAATAACCTGGTACTCGACAGCGGCGGGGCGCGAGGTGACGATGCCGCGGGCGCTGTGCGTTGTGCATATGTTCAACCACCAGACACACCATCGCGGGCAGGTCCACGCGATGCTGACGGCGGCCGGGGCGGATCCCGGCCCGACCGATCTGTTTCTGATGCCCGACCTCGTCGGGTGATACCAAGGAAGGGAGCGAGAGAATGTTCAAGGCGCTGGTCGTCGAGAAGGACTAAGACGGCAAGACACACGCGGGCGTGCGGGAGTTGGACGAGGCCCGTCTGCCCGAGGCGGAGGTCACTGTGGCCGTCGAGTATTCCACGCTGAATTACAAGGACGGGTTGTGTATCGGACCGGGCGGCGGGCTGGTTCGGAACTATCCCCACGTGCCGGGGATCGACTTTGCGGGTACTGTCGAGGCCAGCAGCGATGACCGCTACAAGCCGGGCGACAAGGTGGTGCTGACCGGCTGGCGGGTGGGCGAGGCCCATTGGGGCGGATATGCGCAAAAGGCGCGGGTCAAGGCGGACTGGCTGGTGCCGTTGCCCGAGGGGCTGAGCACGCGGCAGGCGATGGCGGTGGGGACCGCGGGTTTCACCGCGATGCTGGCGGTGATGGCGCTGGAGGATCAGGGGCTTAAGCCGGGCGACGGGCCGGTGTTGGTGACCGGGGCCGCGGGCGGTGTGGGATCGGTCGCCACGGCCATCCTGGCAAAGCTCGGCCACGAGGTCGCGGCGGTTACGGGGCGGCCCGAGACAGCCGAGTACCT
This sequence comes from Rhodovulum sp., assembly GCA_049975105.1. Taxonomy (GTDB): domain Bacteria; phylum Pseudomonadota; class Alphaproteobacteria; order Rhodobacterales; family Rhodobacteraceae; genus Rhodovulum. Next base: position 8,583 of record JBNGDM010000079.1, read on the forward strand.
GCGCGACCTTGGCGCGACCCGGATCGTGCCGCGCGAGGAGTTGACCGAAGTCACGCGGAAGCCACTGGAAAGCGAGACTTGGGCGGGCTGTGTCGACTCGGTTGCTGGGGCGATGCTGGGGCGCGTCCTGAAACAGATGAAATACCGTAGTTCGGTCGCGGCCGTGGGGCTTGCGGGGGGCGCGGCGATAGAGGGCGCGCTGATCACGCCGTTCATCCTGCGCGGCGTGAACCTTTTGGGCATCGACAGCGTGCTGCGCCCTTACGAGGATCGCGTGCGCGCCTGGGGCCGGATCGCGACCGACCTGCCGCTCGACAAACTCGAGGCGATGGTCCAGCCCGCGACGCTGGCGGAGCTTCCGGGGCTCGGGGCGGACATCCTGAAAGGCAAGGTCAAGGGCCGCGTCTTGGTTGACCTGAACGTCTGAACTGACGCTGCTGCTGCCGGGTGCCACCCCGGCCGGGTAGGCCCGGGTGGCATTCGAAAAACCTATAATGATCATGAATTGCAAAGGCTTGCGGGGCGATTTCCTCATTTCTTTCCCTGCCTGCACACGGTGGGCGCCGCTTTTTTCGGCATCCCGGTTGGCGGCTGTGGATTTCCACGCTAGGGTCGGCCCTCGGGGAAACAGGCGCGAATACGAGGGGTTCCCCGAAAAATCCGACACGCGCGTCCGCTGCCGGTGGCGATGCCGCAGCGCGTTAGCGGGCGTCCCAACAACAAGGGGAGAGCGACGTGTTCAATCACATCCTTGCCCCGGTCGATCTTTCCCATGTCGACCGGCTTACACGGGCGCTCGAGGTCACGGCGGACCTCGCGCGCCATTACGATATCGGGGTCACCTATGTCGCGGTCACCACGCCGCAGCCCGGACCGGTGGCCCACAGTCCGGAGGAGTTCGCGGTCAAGCTCAAGGCCTTCGCCGAAGAGCAGGCGGCGAAACACGGGCACCGGGCCGACGCCAAGACCGTCGTCAGCCATGATCCGGCGGTCGATCTCGACCACGCTATTCGTGAGGCCCGACAGGAGCTGAATGCCGACCTGGTGGTGATGGGCTCGCACATGCCAAATCTCGGCGATTACGTCTGGCCGTCGCATGGCGGCAAGCTGGCACTTCATGCGCATGCCTCGATCATGCTCGTCCGCGAGCACGAGGACTGATCCCCGCCCATGCGCCGGAGGGCGCGCAAGCAGAGGACATTTCCGATGACCGATGAAACGACACAGCCGGGAATCCCCGAACCCGATGGGCCGACCGAGCTGATTGAAACGGATTACACGATAGGCCAAGACAACATCGAGGGGAGCGTCGGCCCCTTCGGCTTTGACATCCATAACCCGGTTTTCATGATATCGGGCCTGTCGATCATTGCCTTCGTGTTCTACGCTCTCGCGCTGCCAGACCAGGCCAGCGCGATTTTCGGCTGGCTGAGGCCCTTCCTGACCTCGACCTTCGACTGGTTCTTCCTGAGCGCGGCGAACGTCTTCGTGGTGTTCTGCCTGGCCCTCATCGTGCTGCCGGTCGGCGGTGTGCGGCTGGGCGGCCGCGAGGCTGTGCCCGATTACAGCTATGTCGGTTGGTTCGCGATGCTTTTCGCGGCCGGCATGGGCATCGGCCTGATGTTCTTCGGCGTCCTGGAGCCGGTCTATCACATGGCGATTTCCGCGCCCCTCGGCGTGCCGTCGCCCTTTGCCGAGGATGGCTCGCTGATCCCGGAAAACGTGGACGCGGCGCGCACGATGGGGTTGGCCGCCACGATCTATCACTGGGGGCTGCACCCTTGGGCGATCTACGCGGTGGTGGCGCTAGCGCTGGCGCTCTTCACCTATAACAAGGGCTTGCCGCTGACGATCCGTTCTGCGTTTTACCCGCTTTTGGGGGAACGCGTCTGGAGCTGGTGGGGCCATGTGATCGACACGCTCGCGGTCTTTGCAACGCTGTTCGGCTTGGCGACATCGCTGGGCTTCGGCGCGCAGCAGGCCAATGCCGGGCTCAACCACGTCTTCGGCATACCCGACAACGTGACCGTTCAGGTCATCCTTATCACTGCGATCACTGCGGTGGCGCTGGTTTCGGTGTTGCGGGGCCTGGATGGCGGGGTCAAGGTGCTGTCCGAGATCAACATGGCCGTCGCCGCGCTTTTGCTTGTGTTCGTTCTTCTGGCCGGCCCGACGCTGACGATTCTGTCGGACTTCGTGTCGGGTCTGGTGGCCTACGGGAAGGACCTGCCCGCGCTATCGAACCCGGTCGGGCGAGAGGACACCGGCTACATGCAGGGCTGGACCGCCTTCTATTGGGCCTGGTGGATTTCCTGGTCACCCTTCGTCGGCATGTTCATCGCCCGTGTAAGCCGCGGCCGCACGGTGCGTGAATTCGTGATCTGCGTGCTGTTGATCCCCAGCCTCGTCTGCGTGCTGTGGATGGCCGTCTTCGGCGGCACCGCGATCGACCAGGTGCTGACCGATCCGGCCAACAGCGCGGTCAAGGCGCAGGTAATCGACGCCTATAACCCACCGATGTCGCTTTTCGCGATGCTGGAGGGTCTGCCGTTGGCCGCGATCACCTCGGTCATCGGGATCATCCTGGTGATCGTGTTCTTCGTGACCTCATCGGATTCCGGGTCGCTGGTGATCGACACGATCACCGCGGGCGGCAAGATCGACGCGCCGGTTCCGCAGCGGGTGTTCTGGTGCACCTTCGAAGGCGCCGTGGCCATCGTTCTGTTGATCGGCGGGGGCCTGGGCGCGCTTCAGGCGATGGTGATCTCCACCGGTCTGCCGTTCACGATCGTTCTGCTCCTGATGTGCTGGGCGATCTTCAAGGGCCTGCTCAGCGAGAAGCGCTGAGGTCGGCGCAGCACCGGGGCGCGCTAGCGCGATTGCAAGCCGTTTCAAGGCTTTGCAATCGCTGCGCGCCCCGTTTAGACATGCGGGGCCACTCACCCCGCCGCCGCCGGAGCCTCGATGGTTGCGCTAGATAATGACTTTGTCCGCAATCAGTTCCCGGCCTTCCGGCAAAAGGATCTGCGCGACAAGGTGTTCTGCGAGAATGCGGGCGGGTCCTATG
>JBNGDM010000080.1:0-11582 GCA_049975105.1 Rhodovulum sp.
GTAGTGGACCTGATCCGGGCCCAACGCGACATGAAGCTGTTGTTCGAGGTGGAAACCTGCTTTCGCCTTGTCAGCTATGCACCGGGCCGGATCGAGTTCGAGCCCACCCCGGATGCGCCCCCCGACCTTGCCGCACGGTTGGGCCAGCGGCTTCAGGCCTGGACGGGTGCGCGCTGGGGGGTGTCGGTCGTGGGGTCGGGCGGCGGGCCGACTCTCGCCGAGACCCGCGCGGCCGAAGAGGACAGTTTAAAGGCCGCGGCGCGGGAACACCCGCTGGTCCGGGCCGTTTTTGCCGCCTTTCCTGGGGCGGAGATCATCGACATAAGGGCCCCGGAAACGCCGGCCGAGGATGCTGCGCTGGAGGCGCTGCCCGAGGTCGAGGACGAGTGGGATCCCTTCGAGGACGACTGAACAAAGGAGACACGCGAATGTTTAAGGGTTTGGGTGGTCTTGGTGACATGGCCAAGATGATGAAGGCGGCTCAGGAAATGCAGGGCAAGATGGCCAAGTTGCAGGAAGACCTGGCCTCGACTTTGGTCACTGGCGAAAGCGGTGCGGGCCTGGTCAAGGCCACGGCGACCGCCAAGGGCACGCTGACCGCGCTGGACATCGACCCCTCGATCTTCAATGCCGAGGAAAAGGAGGTCGTCGAGGACCTGATCTTGGCGGCGATCAAGGATGCGCAGGAAAAAGCAATGGAAAAGACCAAGGAAGAAACCCGCAAGCTGACCGAGGAAATGGGTCTGCCAGCCGGGATGGACCTGCCGGTCTGACGCATGGGCGACCGCCCGCGCGAAATCGAGACGCTGATCGAGATGATGGCGCGGCTGCCGGGGTTGGGGCCTCGGTCGGCCCGCCGTGCCGTGCTGCACTTGGTGAAGAAGCGTGCTCTTCTCCTGATCCCATTGGCCGACGCGCTGCGCCGGGTCGGCGAAAACGTTCACGAATGCACCCGCTGCGGCAACATTGCCACGAGCGAAATCTGCGAAATCTGCATCGACGACAAGCGTGCCAATGGCGAGCTTTGTGTTGTCGAGGACGTTGCGGATCTTTGGGCGATGGAGCGGGGCGGGGCGTTCAAGGGGCGTTACCACGTCCTGGGCGGGACGCTGTCGGCGCTCGACTCCATCGGTCCAGACGAGTTGCGCATTCCCGATCTGGTCGCTCGCGTTCGCGCCGAGGGGATTTCCGAGGTGATCCTCGCGCTGAACGCGACGGTCGATGGCCAGACGACGGCCCATTACATTGCCGATGAACTTGAGGGGACGGGCGCGGCGCTCACCTCACTCGCCCAAGGCGTTCCCATCGGGGGTGAGCTTGACTACTTGGACGACGGCACCATCAGCGCCGCGCTGAAGGCGCGCAAGGGCTTCTGAGGTCCGGCTCGCGCTGGTTTCACGCAATCTCAACTTGAACTTGCGCCGAGCGGGACCTTAGCTTTGTCGCGACGCCGCGCTAGATCGACGTGTCAAACAGGGAGTTCGCCGAGATGCCTCACCCCCGCCAGGCCCGCGACGTTGCCGTCGCCCTGCCATTGCGCCTTTGGCTCAACGCGTGGGCGGCGGCCCTCGTACTCGCGCTTTGGACGTGCCAGGCGGCGGCGGATGAGAATGTGACCCTATCGCATGGCATATCGACCTTCGGAGACCTGAAATACCCCGATGACTTCGCCCATCTCGACTACGTCAACCCTAACGCGCCCAAGGGCGGCGAAATCTCGATCTGGGCGTTCGGATCCTTCGACTCCATGCATCCCTACACGACCAAGGGCCGCGCTGGGGCGCTCTCGACGATCTTCTTCGAGTCGCTTCTGACCGGCACTGCCGACGAGACGGGGGCGGCTTACGGCTTGCTGGCCGAAAGTATCGAATACCCGAGGGACCGGTCTTGGGCGATCTTCAAGCTGCGCCCCGAGACGCGGTTTTCGGATGGCAGCCCGGTCACGCCCGAAGATGTCGTTTTTTCCTACGAACTCTTCCGCGAGAAGGGTTTGCCAAGCTTTCGCGTTCAATTGAGCCGCCAGGTCGACAGCGCCGAGGTGATGGAAGACGGGCGAGTGAAGTTCACATTCAAGGAGGGTGTGCCTAAACGTGACCTGCCGCAGCTCGTGGGGGGGCTGCCGATCTTTTCCAAGGCGCATTACGAGGGCAACGGCCGCGATTTCGAAGAATCGAGCCTCGAGCCGTTGCTTGGCTCTGGGCCCTATGTTTTGAAGGAACTCGATGTCGGTCAGACGCTTGTCTATGAGCGCGACCCCGACTACTGGGGCGCCGCGCTGCCGATCAATGTCGGGCGCTACAATTTCGACCGTATCCGAATCGAATACTACGCCGACTACAATGCCGCCTTCGAAGGCTTCAAGGGCGGCACTTACACCTTCCGGAACGAGGCGTCGTCCAAGAGCTGGGCAACCGGCTATGACTTTCCGGCGGTTCGGGACGGTTGGGTCGTGCGACAGGAATTGCCAGACGGCACACTGGCGACGGGTCAAAGCTTTGTCTTCAACCTGCGGCGCGAACAGTTCCAGGACCCGCGTGTGCGCGAGGCGATCGGGTTGATGTTCAACTTCGAATGGTCGAACGAAACGCTGTTTTACGGTCTCTACGCGCGGATCAACTCGTTCTGGGAAAACAGCTATCTCGCCGCCAAAGGTACGCCCACCGACGGTGAATTGGCGCTCCTCGAACCGCTCGTGGCGGATGGCCTCTTGCCCGAGGCAATTCTCACCGAGCCGGCGGTGATGGCGCCCAGTTCTGGTAACCGTCAGCTTGACCGACGCAACCTGCGCGCGGCCTCGGCACTGCTGGACGAAGCGGGCTGGATCGTGGGCGATGACGGTATCCGCCGGAAGGACGGCCAGACCCTGCGTGTGGAGTTCCTCAACGACAGCCAGACCTTCGACCGGGTCATCAACCCGTTCGTCGAAAACCTGCAACGCCTCGGTATCGAAGCGGTCCACACCCGAGTGGACAACGCGCAGGCGACCAACCGCGAACGCAGCTACGATTTCGACGTTATCACGGCACAGTTCCCTATGGATTACATCCCCGGGTTTGGCCTTCGTCAGTATTTCGGCTCGGAAACCGCAGACAGCTCGGTATTCAACAGCATGGGACTGAAGAACGAGGCGGTTGACCGGCTGATCGAGAAGGTGCTTGCGGCCGAGTCCGAGGAGGAGTTGACCGCCCGGGTCAAGGCGCTGGACCGTGTGCTGCGCAGCCTGCGGTTCTGGGTGCCGCAGTGGTTCAAGGACACCCATACGGTCGCCTATTACGACATGTACGAGCATCCCGAGCCGCTGCCACCCTACAGTTTGGGCAATCTCGACTTCTGGTGGTACAACGCAGAAAAGGCCGAGAAGCTCCGCGCCGCCGGGGCCATAAGGTAACGAGGCAGAGCAGCCCATGGGCGCCTACATTCTTCGGCGATTGATGTTGATCGTCCCGACGCTGCTCGGGATCATGGTGATCAATTTCACCTTGACCCAGTTCGTGCCCGGAGGCCCTATCGAACAGATCATCGCCCAGATGGAGGGGCAGGGCGACGTCTTTCAGGGCATAGCGGGTGGCGGCGATGTAGGGGAGGGTATGCAGACCTCGGGCGAAGAGGGCTATGTCGGCGCGCGGGGCTTGCCACCCGAGTTCATTGAAGAACTGGAGCGCGAATTTGGCTTTGACAAGCCGCCCCTGCAACGCTTCGGCGAGATGATGTGGAACTATCTCCGCTTCGATTTCGGCGAAAGCTACTTCCGGTCGGTCAGCGTGATCGACCTCGTCCTGGAAAAGATGCCGGTTTCCATCACGCTGGGGCTTTGGTCCACGCTCATCGCGTATCTGGTATCGATCCCTCTGGGCATTCGCAAGGCGGTCAGGGACGGCTCATCTTTCGATACCTGGACCTCGGGCATGATCATCGTGGCCTATGCGATTCCCGGGTTCTTGTTCGCGGTGCTTCTGCTGGTGGTCTTCGCGGGCGGGTCGTATTTCCAGTGGTTCCCGCTGCGCGGCTTGACCTCGGACAATTTCGACGAACTCAGCCTGCTGGGCAAGATCGGCGACTATTTCTGGCATATCACCCTGCCCGTGCTGGCATCGACGATTTCCAGTTTTGCCACGCTGACGCTGCTGACCAAGAACTCCTTCCTCGACGAGATCAAGAAACAATACGTGATCACCGCCAAGGCCAAGGGTCTGACGGAATCCCGCGTGCTTTACGGCCACGTTTTCCGCAACGCGATGCTGATCGTAATCGCAGGCTTTCCGGGCATGTTCATCGGCGTCTTCTTCGGTTCGTCGATCATCATCGAGACGATCTTTTCGCTGGACGGGCTGGGCCGGCTGGGCTTCGAGGCGGCCGTCGCGCGCGACTATCCCGTGATCTTCGCCACGCTTTACGTCTTCGGGCTGATCGGTCTGCTGGTGGGACTGTTATCGGACCTGACCTACGTGCTGGTCGACCCCCGGATCGATTTCGAAAGCCGTGAGACGTAAGCGATGTTCACGCTCTCCCCTCTCAATCAGCGTCGCTGGCGCAACTTCAAGCGCAACCGCCGCGCCTACTGGTCGCTGATCATCTTCTCTGTTCTCTTCGGCTTGTCGCTCTTTGCCGAGGTCATCGCAAACGACAAGCCGATCTACGTCCGCTACCAGGGCGAAAGCTTCTTCCCGATCTACCGTTTCTACCCCGAGACGGCATTTGGTGGAGATCTCCGCACGGAGGCCGTCTATCGCGATATCGAGGTGGAATGCCTGATCATCACCGGTGGTTTCCTAGATTGTTGGGACTATCCCGAGGAGTTGATCGAGGATGCAGAGGACGGGCTGATCGATGGGCGTGAGATCGACAGGGGCACGGTGATCTGGCCGCTGATCCCCTACAGCTACAACACGATTTCTAACATTGCCGGCACGGCGCCCTCGGCCCCGGACGCGCACCACCTTCTTGGGACCGATGATACCGCCCGCGATGTGTTGGCCCGCGTGATCTACGGGTTCCGCCTCTCGATCTTATTCACCCTGATCGTGACCGGCATCGCATCGGTGATCGGGATCGTCGCGGGCGCGGTGCAGGGCTTTTTCGGCGGCATCACCGACCTGATCTTTCAGCGGGTGATCGAGATCTGGACCTCCACCCCGCAGCTTTACATCATCATCATCCTGTTTGCGGTGCTGGGCCGAAGTTTCTGGCTGTTGGTCTTTTTGACCGCGCTGTTTGGATGGCCCGCGTTGGTTGGTGTGGTGCGGGCAGAGTTTCTGCGGGCTAGGAATTTCGAATATGTCCGCGCGGCGCGCGCCTTGGGTGTGTCGAACTGGACGATCATGTTCCGTCACATGCTGCCGAACGCGATGGTGGCGACGCTGACCATGCTGCCCTTCATCATCACCGGCACCATCGGCACGCTTGCCTCGCTCGACTTTCTGGGATTCGGCCTGCCGTCCTCGGCGCCGTCGCTGGGGGAACTGACGCTTCAGGCAAAGCAGAACCTTCAGGCGCCTTGGCTGGCTTTCACTGCCTTTTTTACATTCGCGATCATGCTCTCGCTTCTTGTCTTCATCTTCGAGGGTGTGCGCGATGCCTTCGACCCACGAAAGACCTTCCGATGAGCGCGGTTCTTAAGGTCGAAAACCTGTCCATCAGCTTCGCCCAGGACGGGCGTGAAGTGCCTGCGGTGCGCGGCGTCAGCTTCGAGATCGGGCGGGGTGAGACAGTGGCGTTGGTCGGTGAGTCCGGTTCGGGCAAGTCGGTGACGGCGTTGTCGACGGTGGCACTGTTGCCGCCCTCGGCCACGGTTTCAGGCACCGTAACCTACGAGGGTGAAGAGATGGTCGGGGCCTCCGAGGACCGCTTGCGGGACGTGCGAGGCAACGACATTAGCTTCATCTTCCAAGAGCCGATGACCTCGCTGAACCCGCTTCACACTTTGGAAAAACAGCTGTCCGAGAGTCTTGCCTTGCACCAAGGTCTCACGGGAGAACCGGCACGCCGGCGCATTCTCGAATTGTTGAACCGCGTGGGCATCCGCGATCCCGAAAGCCGGCTCAAGGATTACCCGCACCAGCTTTCGGGAGGGCAGCGTCAGCGAGTCATGATCGCCATGGCGCTGGCCAACGGGCCGGACCTGTTGATTGCCGACGAGCCAACCACTGCGCTCGATGTGACCATCGAGGCGCAAATCCTGGAGTTGCTGGCCGAACTGAAACGCGACGAGGAGATGAGCCTTCTGTTCATAACCCACGATCTGGGCGTGGTGCGCCGGATCGCCGACCGGGTCTGTGTTATGAAGGATGGCGAGATCGTCGAGACCGGCCGGACCGACGAGATCTTCCGGGCGCCCCGGCACCCGTACACGCAAAAGCTTCTGGCCGCGGCGGCGGTGGGCAGCCCGGACCCGGTGAAGCCGGACGCGCCCGAGATCGTCAGGACCGACGCGCTCAAGGTCTGGTTCCCTATCCAGCGGGGCTTCATGCGGCGGACGGTCGGCCACATCAAGGCGGTGAACGCGGCCGACATTTCCGTGCGAGCGGGTGAAACCCTCGGCATCGTGGGCGAGTCCGGGTCGGGCAAGACGACGCTGGCGCTCGCCATCATGCGACTGATTTCATCCGAGGGGCGGATCATTTTTCAGGGCCGCAACATCGACGGGCTGAAATCAGGCCAGATGCGCCCCCTGCGCCGCGACATGCAGATCGTGTTCCAGGACCCCTATGGCAGCCTCAGCCCACGAATGACGGTCGAACAGATCGTGGCCGAGGGGTTGGGCGTGCATGGCGTCCAGCCGGGCAAGACGAAGCGTGAGGAAGTAGCGCAGATGCTGTCAGAGGTCGGGCTCGACCCCACGATGATGCACCGCTATCCGCACGAGTTCTCGGGCGGACAACGCCAGCGCATCGCGATCGCGCGGGCCATGATCCTGCGCCCGCGCCTGTTGGTGCTGGACGAGCCGACCTCGGCGCTTGACATGACGGTGCAGGTGCAGATCGTTGACCTGCTGCGCGACCTCCAACAGAAATACGATCTAGCCTACCTATTCATAAGCCACGATCTGCGCGTGGTGCGTGCATTGTCCCACAAGGTGGTGGTGATGAAGCAGGGCGATATCGTCGAGTCGGGTGCGGTGCAGGACATCTTCGACGAACCTCGCACCGATTACACGCGAACCCTCATGCGGGCAGCGTTCGGCGCTCCTGGTACATCGGCCCGTGCCGGTGTCGCGAGGCTTTAGACCGGAAGGCTCTCTCCTAAAGGAAACTGCCCGCCACGGGAAACGACGGGCAGGTCGTGGGACGGAAATATCCCCATGATCGCGGCCGGGCCGTTAAGGCGGCCCGGCCAAAGTGATCAGATCGCGGAACTGTGGCCGGCTTTCGACAGGTCGTAAGCGTCGAAGTCGCGCGCGATCATCCGCGTGAGTGGCTTGCCGTGCTCGGGGATAACGAGTCCGTCATTGGTCAGGTCGACGAAGCCGGCGAAATGGTCGGCCACGTCCTGGAACATCCGGTTCAGGTCGGATTTGGAGATGCCGAAGGTTTCGGTGATCTCGGCGGTCGAGATGCGGAACTCGCACATCAGTTGCTCAATCATGCGCGACCGCATGTTGTCGTCGGGCGTGAATACATGCCCGCGGCCCGTCGCAAAGCGCCCGTCGCGGATGCGCGCCGTATAGTCCGATGTGCCGGACAGGTTTTGCGCGTAACCTTGCGGGAACTTCGAAATCGACGACGCGCCGAGACCGATCAGCGCCGGCGCAGTGTCGTCGGTATAGCCCTGGAAGTTGCGGCGCAGCATGCCGACATCCAGTGCGCGCGCCAGCCCATCTTCGGGCCGAGCAAAGTGGTCGATCCCGATCTCGCGGTAGCCATCCCAAAGGAACAGTTCCTTCGCGGTTTCATAGAGCTTGAGCCGCGCCTCGGGAGTGGGCAGGGCCTCGGCCGGGATCATCGACTGGCGCCGCGCCATCCACGGCACATGCGCATACCCGTAAAGCGCGACACGATCGGGCGAGAGCGACATCAGCTTCTGCACCGACTCCGCGATCCGCTCGTTCGACTGGTGCGGCAGGCCGTAGAGGATATCGGCGTTCAGGCTGGGAATGCCGCGGGATCGGATCATGTCGACGGCGTCGCGGGTCACATCATAGCTCTGGATCCGGCCGATCACCGACTGGATCTGCGGGTCGAAATCCTGGATCCCGATCGACGCGCGGTTCATCCCGGCCGCGGCGAGGACATCCAGACGCGCCTCGTCGATCTCGTTGGGATCGATTTCGACCGAGAATTCGCCCTTTTCGTTAAGGGGCGCCGCTTCGAAGATCGTTTCGGTCAATTCCTTCATCATGTCCGGCGCCAAAAGCGTCGGCGTGCCGCCGCCCCAGTGCAGCCGCGACAGCGTCACGCCCGAGGGCAGCCGCCGGCCCAGCATCTCGACTTCGGTCTTAAGTGTGTCGAGATAGGCCCGCACAGGCGAATCCGAACGTGTGCCCTGCGTCCGGCAGGCGCAGAACCAGCACAGCCGCCGGCAAAACGGGACGTGGATATACAGGGATATCTGCGAACCGGGCTCGATCTGGTCGATCCAGCCGGCGAAGTCTCCATCGTCCACCGACGCGTTGAAATGCGGTGCCGTGGGATAGCTCGTGTACCGCGGGACCTTGGCGTCGAACAGACCGAGACGGGTGAGTTGCGATTCGGTGCTCATTGCACTAGCGTTATTTTCACCCAAGGGTTTGCTCCTTGATCGAAGTCAAAATTGGAAACGGAATGGCCGTTACCGACCAGTCTCTCACACAGACGGATTGTGCCGATTGCCCGATACGGCATCGTGCGGTCTGCGCCCGCTGCGAATCCGACGAATTGTCGCGACTCGAGGCGATCAAGTACTACCGGACTTACGAGGCCGGGCAGACGGTGATCTGGTCCGGGGACCGGATGGATTTCGTGGCGTCCGTGGTCGAGGGAATCGCGACGCTCAGCCAGACGATGGAGGACGGTCGCACCCAGATGGTCGGGTTGCTGCTGCCGTCCGATTTCGTCGGTCGCCCGGGGCGTGAAACGGCGGCGTATGACGTGACGGCTACGACCACGCTGACGATGTGCTGTTTCCGCAAGAAGCCGTTCGAAGAGATGATGATGCGCACGCCTCATATCGGGCAGCGCTTGCTGGAAATGACGCTCGACGAACTGGACGCTGCGCGGGAATGGATGCTGCTTCTCGGTCGCAAGACGGCGCGCGAGAAGATCGCGAGCCTTCTGGCGATTATCGCTCGCCGCGACGCCTCGCTGAAATTCGCGCCGATGCAGGGGCGCATCGTTTTCGACCTGCCGCTCACGCGCGAGGCGATGGCAGATTACCTTGGCCTCACACTGGAGACGGTCAGCCGCCAGATGTCGGCGCTGAAGCGCGACGGTGTTATCGTTCTGGAAGGCAAGCGCCATGTAACTGTTCCCGATTTCGACCGTCTGCTCAGTGAGACGGGCGACGACAATGACGGTGGCATGCTGTCCTAGAGCAGTTTCCGCGGGGCCTTGCGACCCCGCAGTGCTGGCTTAGTGGGCCATCAGGATCGGGACCTCGGTCTTTTCAAGCATGTCGCGGGTGGCGCCGCCGAGGATCGCTTCGCGGAAGCGGGAATGCCCATAAGCGCCCATGATCATCATGTCGGCCTCGATGTCCTGGGCATGGCGTTGCAGCACGTCCGATATGCGCGGCATCGTCTTAGCCAAGACTGAGATCTCCGACTTCACACCGTGACGCGACAGCATCTGCGATAGGGCGCCACCGGGATCCGACCGATCCGAGCCGTGCTTGGGCGGATCTACGATGGCAATGTTCACCAGTTCCGCGTGCTGCATCAGAGGCAGCGCCTGCTTGATCGCGGCCATGGCCTCGTGGCTTTGGTTCCAAGCAACGACGATTTTCTGGCCGATCACGGCGGTGTCCGCGCCTTCGGGGACGATGAGAAGCGGGGCATGGCCGTCGAACAGCACGGCTTCGGTTGCCGCTTCATCTTCGATTCCGCGCCCCTCGCCATAGGGCCGCGGCATCACCACCAGATCCGAAAAGCGTGCGCGTTGCGCCACAAGGTGGCTGAGCCCGGCGATCTGCGCAACTGCCGCTTCGCTGGCCCAGGCAATGCCTTCGCGACCCAGCCGGGCCTTGACCGCCTCCTCGATCACAGTGGCATCCTCTTGGGCCTTGTGCAACGTCTCTTGCTGGATGAAGGCGTTGGTGCCGGCATAGTAATACCCGGTCTGGGTGCGGTCGACGCCAAGGCAGAGAATGTCGAGATGGGCGTCCTCGCGCGAGGCCAGCGTGATGGCGGGTTCCAGCGCCGAGTCGGAAATATCGGTGTCCGTGATAATCGTGAGAATGGTCTTGTAGGCCACCTGTACTGCTCCTTCGCGTCGAACGTGACGTTACGCCCGAGTTTAGGGCCGGCGTCGCCGGCCCGGCTTTGACTAGGATCAATGAGACTTTGGAACTCTTCAAAGATGCCTTGACATGGATCAATGCATATCTTTGCATACGACGGGATACGTCACGGTATCGTGAGGGAGTCGGTCGACGGGAATCGGCCGGAAGAGACGAAGGGACTTCCAATGTGGGACTACGTTAAGATCGCGCTTTACGGCGTGGTCGCGGTGTGCGCTGCGATCGCGGCCAGCTATGCGCGCGACTTCCCCTATCAGGTGCATGCAGTCATCGTGATGCTGGTCGCGGCCGCGATGTTCCTGATGACGGTCCGGCGCACCGGTGATCCGAAGCCGGCGCCGGAGACCGGCTATATGGACGATGTCGTCCGTGCGGGCGTCATCGCGACCTGTTTCTGGGGGGTGGTCGGCTTTGCCGCCGGCACCTTCATCGCCAGCCAGCTGGCGTTTCCCTGGCTGAATTTCGACTGGGCGCAGGGCTATCTGAATTTCGGCCGGTTGCGGCCGCTGCATACTTCGGCGGTGATTTTCGCCTTCGGCGGCAACGCCTTGATCGCGACATCGTTCTACGTGGTTCAGCGCACCTCGGCCGCGCGTCTTTGGGGCGGTAACGCGGCGTGGTTCGTGTTCTGGGGCTATCAGTTGTTCATCGTGCTGGCGGCGACCGGCTATGTGCTCGGCGCGACGCAGTCCAAGGAATATGCCGAACCCGAATGGTACGTCGACTGGTGGTTGACGATCATCTGGGTGGTCTACCTGATGATCTTCATGGGCACGATCTTCCGCCGGAAAGAGCCTCACATCTACGTCGCGAACTGGTTCTACCTGTCGTTCATCGTGACCGTCGCGATGCTGCACATCGTCAACAACCTGTCGATCCCGGTCTCTCTGTTCGGTTCGAAATCGGTGCAGGTGTTTGCCGGCGTACAAGATGCGATGACGCAATGGTGGTACGGCCACAACGCGGTTGGCTTCTTTCTGACCGCAGGTTTCCTGGGGATGATGTACTATTTCGTGCCCAAGCAGGCCGAACGGCCAGTCTACAGCTACAAACTGTCGATCATCCATTTCTGGGCGCTGATCTTTTTGTATATCTGGGCCGGTCCGCACCACCTGCACTATACAGCGCTGCCCGACTGGGCCTCGACGCTGGGC
>JBNGDM010000081.1:0-11553 GCA_049975105.1 Rhodovulum sp.
GTTGACCCGGCGGGCGCGTTGACCGCCGCGCGGGCGCTGCGGGCGGGCTCGGGGGCGCGGGTGCTGGTGACCTCGGCGCCGGTCTCGGCGGGTGAAACGGGCGTTCTGGGCGTGGATGCGCGCGGCGCGCGGCTGTGGCGGACCCCGCGCCGGTCGGGCGTGCCGCACGGGGTGGGCGACGTCTTTGCGGGGCTGGTGGCCGCGGGTCTGGCGCCCGGCGCGGCGCTGGGCCATCTGGCGGCGCTGATCGAGGCGAGCCTGGGCCGGGACCATTTGCAAATCGCCGAGGCCGCGACAGAGTGGACCCGTGCGCGGCCGGTCGCGGCCGATCGCGTGGACGGGGCCACGGAGGGCTGAGCATGGCGTTCGATTTCATCCTGATGCTGACGGCGGAGGATCGCACGATCCCCGACGCCCGCGCCCGCCTGGACGAGGCCCTGGAAGGCGGCGCGCGTCATATCGGGTTCAAGGATGTGGGCCTGCCCTTCGACCAGTTGCGCGACCTAGCGCAGGCGATCCGCGCCGCGGGCGGGTGGTCCTACCTGGAGGTGGTCAGCCTGGACGCCGGCAGCGAGCTGGCCTCGGCGCGGGCCGCGGTGGACATGGAGTGGACTGCCTGCTGGGCGGCACGCGGGCGGAAACCGTCACCGCGATCAGGCGAAGCGCGCGGGCTACCGCGTCCTTGGCCATTTCAACATCGTTCCGGAGGCGATGGACAGCTACTACCGCCCGCTCGCCTCGCGGCTCGACGCCCTCGCGCCGCGTCTCGCGGGGAGCCTTGTCCTTGACGATCTGCGCCGCGAGATCGCCGTGCATGAGGCCGGGCGCGGGCAGTTCGGCTACGAGATGTTCGTGCTGGAGCGGGTCTGACCCCGCCTGGCACCAGAGAGGATCGAGGCATGGACTATTCATCGGACTACACAACCCACGCTAAGGCGATTGCGGAGCTCTTCGCGGCGACCTTCACGGCCTCGGAGGGCGCAGAGGAAGGCGCGCTGATCGGCGCCCTCGCGCGCCGGCTGATCGCCGAAACACCGGCCGAGGATCTGCGCGTGTTCACCGCCTGGGAGGACGGCGCGCTCCTCGGCGGGATCTTCTTCACGCGCCTCACCTACGCGGGCGATCCGCGCACGGTCTTCCTGATGGCGCCCGTGGCCGTGGCAACGGCGCATCAGGGCAAGGGCATCGGGCAGCAGCTGATCGCCCACGGCCTCGACGCGCTCCGGCAAGAGGGCGTGGACATCGCGGTCACCTATGGCGATCCGGCCTTCTACGGGCGTGTGGGGTTCAAGCCCGTGTCCGAGGCCGACCTGCCCGCGCCGCAGCCGCTGAACCAGCCGCAGGGCTGGATCGCCCAGTCCCTGACCGAGGCGCCGCTGACGCCGCTCAACGGGCCGGCGCGCTGCGTCGCCGCCTTCGACGACCCTGCGCTCTGGTAGGCCCATGGTCCGCGACTACTCCGCCTTCCTGCCCGGTGGCACTCCACAACGACGAGAGCCCACGGCGCTCGAGCGCCTCGGCTGGGGCCCGGCCTTCGCGCGGCAGATCGATGCCGATGCGCTGACCGCGACGCCCCCGGTGCGTGTGGTCGCCGTGCATCGCAGCGGGTTGCAGGTGGCGGGCGACGCTGCAGTTGGAGAAAGATGGGGTAGCTCGTGGGGCGATGCGGCATTGATCCCACGATGCGGCGCTGAGTCTCCTCGGCAACGTGACCGAAAAACTCAGGCTGCAGGACCGGTTTCGCTGGCGCATCAGCCAGCTACATTGCTAAACAATGGAGAAAGGCGCGCGAGTTTAAGCTGCGCCGAGAAAGTCGTAAAGGCTCGAAAATGGCGTCGGCACAGCAACTTATCGGGCTCGTGAAGAGCCATGCAGAGGGGGACTAAGAGCGTTTCTTCGATCTCGCGATGCAGCTTGCCGCCGCGGAAGAGCAGCGTGGCCACACCCGATTGGCGGAACAGCTACGCCAATGGGCAGAGGCATCACGCAACCCCAAGAACAGTGCAACAGCCAAGCTGACACCGCTGGCCGCGCCGCGCGGCGATCTCGCCGGCATCTTGGGTGCACGCTATCCGACAACCACTCTCAATGATCTAATCTTGCCGGACCACCTCTCCGACGAGTTACACCAGATTGTTGTCGAGACTCGGAAACGTGACCTTCTAGAGGAAAAGGGTCTGCAACCGCGCCGACGCCTTCTTTTTTCAGGTCCCCCTGGAACTGGAAAAACCCTGAGCGCGGAGGCATTGGCCGGAGAGCTGAAGTTCCCGTTATTCACGGTGCTGCTGCATGGACTGATCACCAAATTCATGGGCGAGACTGCACAGAAACTGCGCCTGATATTTGATGCGATCCGCACGACCCGCGGTGTCTATCTGTTCGACGAAATCGATGCGCTGGCTGCATCTCGCGGGAACGAGAATGACGTTGGCGAAGCTAGGCGAATTCTGAACTCGTTTCTGCAGTTCCTCGATGAAGATACTGGACCTTCGATTGTTGTCGCCACCACCAATATTCCTGAAATTCTCGACAGCGCAATCCTTCGGCGTTTCGAGCTGGTACTGCCCTATGAGTTGCCTTCACGAGAAGCGGTGCAAAAAGCGATGCGGCGGCGATTGATCGGCTTCAACGTAGATGATGTGGATTGGGACGCTGTATCTAGGGTTGCAGAGGGCCTTTCGACGGTAGATGTTGTTGCTGCGGGCGAAGACGCAGGAAGACGCGCCGTCTTGTCGTCCACAGACCGAATTCTGACGGAGACGCTGATCGCTTCGATGGAGCGCAGGCGTTCGTTGCAAGGACTTGGAACATCGCTGAATGGAACGAAATCGCCCCCATCTGATCGTGAACGGCCTCGGTCGGGCAGTCGCGTTTCGAGCAAAAAGCAGTCCGAGAACAAGAAAACCAAGTGATTTCCAGATCGCCTAGCACACGCTCAGAGCTTGCTTCGCGCGATCGATGACCTCGGAGATCCAGCCGCAGACAATCGTCCGGGCGTCTATCTCGAGTTTCAAGGCAGGCCGAACGAGCCATTCGTGACGAAGAGCCTGGATGCCAGTGGCCTCCGCCTTCTCAGCGTCACAGACCCTGAGAATGACGCAGCTCCGGCACGTGCTACTGTTTTTGCTACTTCCACGGGTGTGAGCAAACTCAGGAGGAAGGTGGAGGCGTTCGAAGCGTTCCCAGAACAAAGAACACAGGGAGATCGCCCGAAGAACGTAGACTTGGTTCAGAGCATTTCAGCCATCATGGAAGCTGGCTTGCGCGCTCTTTGGCGCAGGCCGCCTGAAAGGTTTCCTGCCCAAGGTCCAGAACATCCGTGGGAAATCTGGCTCAATCGGGCGGAAGCCGAATCTTTTCTCCACGGGGCAGAGCGTTTCGGGATTCGCTGGGAAGGCGGCCGTCTTGAGTTTCCCGAAGACATTGTCGTTGTCGGTCATGGAACGCACGACCAAATCGCTGCCGCCGTTCTCCATTTGGGAACTGTGAAGGCGCTCGCTGCCCCAACGGTCCTGTCCGACTTTTTCGAGGGCATGCCGCCTGAGGAACAGGCCGAGTGGGCGCAAGCGATGGAGGGCCTGTTGCAGCCGCCGGACGCAGCGGATCCGCGATACATCACGCTCCTCGATAGCGGCATCGGTTTGAATCATCCATTGGTTCGGCCTTTCCTTGACCCGGGCGACCGTCACGCAGCGGAGCCCGTTTGGGGGCTAGGTGACACCCGTGGGCACGGTACGCAGTTAGCCGCCCACCCCTCTGCGCGCTGGCTGGCGATATAGGCCTCGCAAGCCTCCCGCTGCGCGTCGAGGCTGTTGAACTCCATGTCGAGCCCTTCCTCGCTCGACTTGCGGGTGTAGATGGCGCAGCGCAGGCGGCGCGCCGGTTCGGTCTGGGTCTTTCTGGTCATCGGGTGCCTCCGGTCTGGTCGAGGCCGAAGAAGCGCCAGCCATTCCAGTGCGCCCCGGTGATCGCGCGAACCGCGGCCGACAGCGACTTGAAGCGCCGGCCTTGCCATTCGAATCCGTCCGCCAGAACGGTGACCATGTGCTCCTCGCCGCCCCACTCGCGGACCAGCTTCGTCAGCCGCTCATCGGTGGTGAGCGTGTCGGCGGGCGGCGCGAAAGTGATGTCGTCTGGCATGGGGAGCGAACCTCCTGAGGCGGTTTGCTCCGTGTTCGCCGCGAGCGGCAAAGGTATTCAATTCAAAACAAGGGGTTGTCGTATGCCTGCGTGCTCATGCGCAGCTTATGGTGCCCGACGCTAAGATGAGGTCAGACGCCAATCTGGGCAACATTCAGGTTCGCGATCGCAGTTTCTACTTCGGTGTAGAGGTCTGCCTCCACGTCCCCGGCATCCAATTCAACGACAAGTGCAAAGCGCGCGGCCTTCTGGTCGACGTCCTGGACCGACTTGGATTTCCACCATCCCCTAATAGGGTGGACTGCGAGCAAATTTCGGCGAGCGAGATCGGAAGCAGAACAACGAATCTCATCGATGTGCAAAGAGCCAACGTCACGCCGATTCACACCGAAGGTCCATCCATCGTTCCCGTCGACTTGAACCGCATCGGGATCATCTGCGAGCCGGTTGATGCGTGCGCGGAACTGCACCTCGCTTTCATCGGCCTTGTTCAGCTTGAACCGAAGATTATGAGAGGCGTAGCGGTATTTGTCGCCACGAGCGGCCTCTGAAGGATTTGGCTCGACAAAGGTGCTAAGTGCCACGCGAAGGGTGACTTCCGTTGCTCCAAGCCGCCGGAGTTCCTCTCTGGGCCAAGGCAGTTGGAAAAATTTCATCTCGTTGTGGACCGGCCCGGCCCCAGCTGACGTGCTTGGCCGATACGGGACTATCGTGTCCTGAACGATGAGAGACAACCGGCTTGACCCTGCCGGGCGAAGACCCGTCCGATTTCGTAAAGGTGCATGACGACAGCATCGTGAAGGGCAAGAAACGCCTCTACATGACCGCCACGCCGCGCATCTATGCGGATGCGTCCAAGGCCAAGGCAGATCAGAACGATGCCGTCCTTTATTCGATGGACGAACTCGATACCTTCGGCCCGGAATTCTACCGGCTGGGCTTCGGCAAGGCCGTCGAACGCGATCTTCTGTCCGAATACAAGGTGCTGATCGTCGCCGTCGAACAGGACAAGATGAGCGCCGTGGCGAACAGCTATAACCACGCCTACAAACTCGACGAAAAGAAAGCTATCGACATCAACTTCGCCACCAAGATCGTGGGAAGCTGGAAGGGCCTGTCCAAGAAAGGGCTGGTCCTGGTGGATGAGGACGGCGAACAGGAAGACCTGACCGAAGACACCGAACCGATGCGCCGCGCCGTCGCCTTCTCGCGCTCCATCAAGTCGTCCAAGGCGATGACGGAAACCTTCGGGCGCTTGGCCGAACTCTATGCCGAGACCTATCAGCCCGATGATGCGCCCGGCATGATCGACTGCCAGCTTGACCACGTCGACGGCACGATGAACGCCCTGCAACGGTCGTCTGCGCTCGAATGGCTCAAGGACAACCCCGGTTCCGGCAACTGCCGCATCCTGTCCAACGCCCGTTGCCTCTCCGAAGGGATCGACGTTCCCGCGCTCGACTCTGTCGTGTTCTTCGATACCCGCGAGTCCATCGTCGACATCGTGCAATCGGTCGGACGCGTCATGCGCAAGGCGGAAGGCAAGAAATACGGCTACATCATCCTGCCGGTCTGTATGCCGTCCAAGAACGTGGCCGATTACAACAGCTACATCGAAAGCGATCCGCAGTTCCGCAGCATCTGGAAGGTGATCAAGGCCCTTCGCGCCCATGACGAGTCCCTCGTCGACGAAGCCGAATTCCGCCGAAAGGTCAAAGTCGTCTCCGGCGACGACAAATCCGGCGAGGGTGAAGGCGGCGGCGACGGCGGCGATACCCTGCCGCTCGATTTCCCGGCCCTGCCAATCGACGCCATCAGCGAAGCGGTCTACGCCGCGATCCCCAAGAAACTGGGCGACCGCGAATATTGGAGCGAATGGGCCAAATCCATCGGTCCCGTGGCCGAACGGGTGATCGCCCGCATCAAGGCGATGATCGACGGCAACCCGGACGTGGCCGAAGAATTCGCCCGCTTCCTGAAGGGGCTGCAAGACACGCTCAATCCCGCCGTCTCGCAGGATGAAGCCATCGAAATGCTGGCCCAGCACATTCTGACGATGCCGGTCTTTCAGGCACTGTTCGAGGGCACCGATTTCCCGGCGCATAACGCCGTGGGCAAGGCGCTGGACGCCATCGTGCAGAAACTGGATGCAGGATCGGTCGACAGCGAAACCGAAAGCCTCGAACGCTTCTACGACAACGTGCGCGAACGCATCAGCCTGGCGAAAAGCGACAAGTCGAAACAGGACATCATCCGCAACCTCTACGACACGTTCTTCAACAATGCCTTCCCGCGCATGGCCGAACGGCTGGGCATCGTCTATACGCCCGTGCAGGTGGTCGACTTCATCCTGCGATCCGCAGATGCCGCGCTGCGCCGTCACTTCGGGCAGTCGCTGTCCAGCGAGGGCGTGCAAATCCTCGACCCCTTCACCGGCACCGGCACTTTCCTTGTGCGGTTGATCCAGTCGGGGCTGATCCCGCCCGACGCGCTGGAACGCAAATACGCGGGTGAGTTGCACGCGAACGAACTGGTCCTGCTCGCCTATTACATCGCCACGGTGAATATCGAGACGGCATATCACGGCATCACCGGCACCTACCGTCCGTTTGACGGCATGATCCTGATCGACACCTTCCAGATGACCGAAGACGGCGACATGGTCGACAAGGTCGTGCTGCCGGAAAACAACGAACGCGCCGAACGGCAGTTGGCCCAGCCCATTCAGGTGATCGTGGGCAACCCGCCCTATTCCGCGCAACAAGACAGCGAGAACGACAATAACAAGAACCTCGCCTACCCGACGCTGGACGACAAGATCAGGACAACCTACGCCGCCAAATCGAACGCCAAGCTGCTCAAGAACCTCTATGACAGCTACATACGGGCGATCCGCTGGGCCTCTGACCGGATCGCGGATCGCGGCATCGTCGCCTATGTGACGAATGGATCGTTCCTCGACGCGAACAATATGGACGGGCTGCGTCTGAGCCTGGCCGATGAATTCAGCCACCTTTACATCTTCAACCTGCGCGGCAATCAGCGCACGTCTGGCGAAGAGTCGCGGCGCGAGGGCGGCAAGATTTTCGGCTCAGGCTCTCGCACGCCCGTTGCAATCACGATCATGGTGAAAGACCCGGGCCACGAAGGCCCGTGTCAATTACACTATCACGACATTGGCGACTATCTCAGCCGCGAAGAGAAGCTTGCCATCATTGAAAACTTCGCCAGCCTCGAAACCGTGCCGTGGCGACCCCTGCGCCCGAATGCCGAAGGCGACTGGATCAACATGCGCGATCCTGCATTCGACGCCTTTGTGCCATTGGGCGATAAGGACAATACCGAGGCGAACGCGATCTTCGACATGTATTCGCAAGGCATCCTGACCTCGCGCGATGCCTGGGCCTACAATTCGGGCCGCGACGCGCTGGCAGGCAACATGCGCCGGATGATCGAAACCTACGAGACCGAGCGCCAACGCTACGCCCGCGCCTGCACTGGGCTGCAAAAGGGCGATTGGCCCGATCTGGAAGAAATCGTCGAAACCGACGCCAAGAAAATCAGTTGGTCGCGCGCGCTGAAAGCTGACGCATCAAGGAATAAAGCCTACAGCTTCAATTCTGAAGCAATCGTCCAAGGCGCATATCGCCCCTTCCACCGGCAATGGCTCTATTTCGACCGCCGTTTCAACGAAATGGTCTATCAACAGTATCGCCTGTTCCCGACACCACGACACGAAAACCTTGTGATCTGCGCCGCAGGCAGCGGGGCGAACAAAGCATTCTCAACTTTCGTCACGGCGAATGTGCCCGACTATGAACTTGTATCGAAGGGCCAAGGCTTCCCGCTCTACTGGTATGAACGCGTCGACGAAAACGAGGATCGGCCACAGGGCGAAATGTTTGCAGATCGCCCCACGCCCGATACAGACGGCTACATCCGCCGCGATGCGATTTCCGATTGGGCGCTGGGCGCATATCGCAGCCGCTACGAAGACGACAGCATCACCAAGGAAGACATCTTCTGGTATGTCTACGGCATCCTGCATTCGCCCGAATACAAGGATCGCTTTGCCGCTGACCTGAAAAAGATGGTCCCCCGCATCCCCTTCGCCGCCGATTTCCGCGCCTTCAGCAACGCGGGCCGCGAGTTGGGCCAGTGGCATCTGAACTATGAAACCGTGGAGCCTTACCCGCTGGAAGAGGAAACCAAGCGTCTGGTGATGGAAGATGCCGACTACCGCGTTCACAAGATGGTCTTCGGCAAGGGCAGCGGCGGCAAGGACAAATCCGTGATCGTCTACAACCCGCACCTGACCCTGAAGGGCATCCCGCTGGACGCCTACGACTATGTGGTGAACGGCAAATCCGCGCTGGAATGGGTGATGGAGCGGTATGCCGTCAGCATCCACAAGGCCAGCCAGATCAAGAATGACCCGAACGACTGGTCCGACGATCCCCACTACATCGTCGACCTGATCAAGCGCGTGACCCGCGTGAGCGTGGAAACGGTCAGGCTCGTGAACGCGTTGCCACCCCTTGCGGAGCATGACTAACGTAAGCATTTTATCTTTGTGGGGTCTTATGTGGGGTAAGTTCGGCGAATTCCGAATTTATGAAGAACTTTCAGAGGGTGGTGGCGGAGGGGGTGGGACTGGCAGCGAACGTTCTTTTGTGGATGCCGCTCGGTTTGCAAGGAATTTTTGATCGTCGGGACATGTGATCGAGTGCGTTCTTTGTAAGCGCCGCCTGAGCCCCACCTTCTCACCCGTTGTTCGCAGTGCGACTGCACCCCTATCGCAAGACAGGGAGTGCGTTTCGCAATGTGTGCTACGACTGCGTTTCTCAGATCGCTGGGGGTGGAGATCCACGCGTCTGGGCATCGGCGCTGGCCGGATGAGGTGAAGGCGCAGGTTGTCGCCGAGACCCTGCTTCCGGGGGCGACGGTCAACGGCGTTGCGGCGCGGTTCGACGTCCGCCCGAACCAACTGTCGTCCTGGCGGCGCATGGCGAAGGACGGCGAACTCGTTCTGCCCGCTGCCGCGTGCACCGGTGATGTGGCCGTTTTCGCACCGCTCGTGGTGTGTGACGCGGAGGCTGCGGCGCCCGGGCCGGAGCGCGGCGCAGCCGATCGCGATGTCCGGATCGCTGTCGGCGACGTGGCGATCCATCTCGACGCCGACACGCCGGCGGTCCGCATCGCCGAGATCGTGCGCGCGCTCGGGGCGCGCTCGTGATGCTGCCGTCGCACAAGGTGCGCATCCTGGTCGCGACGCAGCCCGTGGATTTCCGCAAAGGGCATGACGGGCTGGCGGCCCTGGTGCAGTCGGTGCTGACGGAGGACCCGTTCACTGGCGCGGTGTTCGTGTTCCGGGCCAAGCGGCGCGACAGATTGAAGATCCTGTTTTGGGACGGGACCGGGCTGGTGATGGCCTACAAGCGGCTGGAGGAGACCACCTTCGTCTGGCCGGCGATCCGGGATGGCGTGATGACGCTGAACCGGGCGCAGTTCGAGGCCCTGTTTTCCGGGCTGGACTGGCGCAAGGTCCGGGCGCTGGAAGCGCGCCCGCCGGCTGCGGCAGAGTGAATCGGGCAGCCAGATTGGCGTGCAGTTCCAGCCGGTTCGGGGTATCATGGCCTCATGCCTGCCGCCGCCCGGATCGACCTTTCAGCCATTCCCGGTGACCAGCGCGACGCTGTCGCTGCGCTGCTGCGCGAGAACGGCGACCTCAACGGCGAGACGGCCAGCCTCAAGGAAATCGTCAAGCGCCTCGAGCACCTGGTGGCCGAGCTGAACCATGTGGTTCATGGCAGGAAGTCCGAAAAGCTCGGCGAGGACGACCGGCAACTGGCCTTCGAGGACCTCGAAACTGCCGTCGCCGAAGTCGAGGCGCAGAAAGACGCGCAGGCTCCTGCGGATAAAACGCCGCGCCGGAAAACGTCTCCGGCCAAGCGCAATCGCGGCAACCTCCCCGCAGGTCTGCCGCGCATTGAGCAGGTCGTCGAGCCCGATAGCCTGATGTGTCCGTGCGGCTGCGGTCAGATGCACCGGATCGGCGAGGATCGCACCGAGCGGCTGGACATCGTGCCCGCGCAACTGCGCGTCATCGCGACCGTGCGTCCCAAATATGCCTGCCGCGCCTGCACCGACGGCGTGACCCAAGCCCCGACGCCCGCCCATCTGATCGAGGGCGGCCTGCCCACAGAAGGCACCATCGCCCATGTGCTGGTGAGCAAGTATGCCGATCACCTGCCGTTATATCGCCAGAGCCAGATCCTGGCCCGGTCGGGCGTCGACATCCATCGCAGCACCCTGGCCGACTGGGTGGGTGTCGCCGCCTTCCACCTGCGACCGGTCGTCGACCGGCTGGCCGAGCACCTGAAGGCGTCCACGAAGCTGTTCATGGACGAGACCACGGCGCCGATCCTCGATCCCGGGCGCGGCCGGACCAAGACCGGCTACCTCTGGGCGCTGGCCCGTGACGATCGGGGCTGGGGCGGGGCCGACCCGCCAGGGGTGGTCTTCTTCTATGCCCCCGACCGGGGCGGGCAGAACGCCGAGACGTTCCTGCGCGGCTTCGACGGGACCCTGCAGCTCGACGGCTACCAGGGCTACAACCGTCTGACGCGCGCCACCCGCGAGGGCGGCGCACCGATCCGCGTGGCGCATTGCTGGGCGCATGCCCGGCGCAAGCTGAAAGAGGTGTTCGACCGCGATGGTTCCGAGATCGCCGCCGAGGGCCTGCGCCGCATCGCCGAATTCTACGCCGTGGAGACCGACATCCGCGGAATCACACCGGGCCAGCGCCTGTCAGCACGAAAGGCGCGCACCGCACCCCTCGTCGCCGCCTTCGGCGACTGGCTGCAGCAGCAGCGTCTGCGCGTCTCGGCCAAGTCGCGCCTCGGCGAAAAGCTGGCCTATATCCATCGCCACTGGGATGGGCTGCAAACCTTCCTTCTTGATGGCCGCATCGAGATCGACTCCAACCCGGTCGAAAATCTCGTGCGACCGATTGCACTGAACAGAAAAAACGCATTGTTCGCCGGGCATGACGAAGGCGGCAAGGCGTGGGGACGCATCGCGTCCCTTGTCGAGACTTCGAAAATCAACGGCGTCGACCCCTTCGCCTATCTCAAGGCAACCCTCGAGGCGATCGCGAACGGCCACCCCCAGAACCGGATCGACGATCTGCTCCCCTGGAACTTCAAGCCGTCAAGCTGAACTCCCGTGAGCCGCAGGCACCGCTTACCGTTCTTTTGTCAGGCCTGTTCAATGCGGCTGACATGGCGCCGCTGGCCGGGATGGTGATGCGCGGACCGGGGCCACATCTCCAACCCCGAGGGTGTGAGCGGGGTCGCGAGCCTTCTCGAGCCCGGGATCGACATCATGGTGGTCGACGGAGCGGGTCAGGTG
>JBNGDM010000082.1:0-11502 GCA_049975105.1 Rhodovulum sp.
TGCGGCGCGGCGGGCGCGCTGATCTTCGACCCCGACGCCACCCGGGCGGCCCGGATCATCGGCCGCGCCACCTGGGCCACCACCCTGCCCGCGCTCTGCCTCGCCCTGCCGGTCGAGGGCGACCTGGATGCCTTCGCCCGGGGCCTCGATGCGCTGGGCGCGATCGAGGCGGTGCGCCCCGGCGCGCTGGCCGACCTGATGGATCCGCGCTTCGCCGACTGGGTGGCCGAAACGCCCGACCCCCGCCTGCTGGGCCTCGCGGGCACGCGCGACACGGTGCTGTACCTGATCGACGCCTACCGCGCCGCACGCCCCGCCCCCGCACCGCCGCCCGCGACCCCGGCGCCGGCCCCCATCCCGCCCGCCATCGCCGCCTGCGAGATCGAGCGGAAGGACCGCACGCTCACCTATTTCGCCTTCGAACAGGACGACGTCGCCCGGCTGACCGGCGCCGCCGAGGCCGCCCTGCTGGACCCGCTGCGCGAACAGGGTTTCGACAGCGCCGAGGCGCTTTGGGCGGCGCTGCGCGAGGCGCTGGCGGGCGCGGTCGACGATTGCGCGCTGGGCCAGGTGCGCCAGGTGGTCTTCGGCTCGAACCGCCTTGGGCTGCGCTACACGCTCGATCCCGAGGCGGTCGCGGCCTTCAAGCTCGACCCGGCGCTGGCGGGGCTCGACCAGGTGGTCGCGCCGTTGATCGGCGTTAGCGCCCGCAACCGCGACGAGCTGTTGCGCGGGCTGGCCGCCACGCTGGCCGACCCGGTGCGGACCGAGCTTCAGGCCGAGGTCGCGCTGGCCGCCGACACCGCCGCCGCCGCCGCGGAACCCGTCGAACCCGTGCTGGACGAGCCCCGCGTCGAACCGGCCGAGGACGCCCCCCCCGAACAACCCCAGCCGCCGCAACTGGGCGTCACCGACGCCACCGCCCAGGCCGTGCTGGACACGATCACCACCAAGGCCTTCAAGGATACGCTGTATGAGAAACTGGCCACCCGCGCGTCCAACGCCGAACTGATAAAGGGCGAGGTGCGCGCGCTCCTGAACCCGCTGGTCGAGGACGAGGTGCGCCGCATCGTCGGCACCCAGATGACCGCCGTTTCGGCCGCGATCCGCGAGACCTGGTCCCTGACCCCGCCGCTGGAGGATGCGGTCGCCCAGATCGCCCGGACCGGCCCGCCCGCCGCCGACCCGACCGCGGCCGACCTCGAGGACCGGCTGAAATCGCTGGTCGGCATCGAATACCCCACCCGCCAGCTTTTCGAGGCCGCGCTGGCGCAGGTGCCGCCCGCCCCCGGCCAGCCCGACAGCGCCGCGCCGCTCTCGCCCGACCTGGAACGGCGCGCCACCGCGGTCGCCTTCCGCACCGTGCCCGACCCCGACCGCCCGCGGCTCGGCGCGCCCATCGCCGGCGATTGCGGTTGCGTCGCCGACCGGGTCTATCCGGGCACCACCGATGTCTACGGCTTCTACCCGTTCTGGCTGGCGCCCCCCGCGCCGCCGCCCGGCACCGACGAAACCGCCGAACCGCCCGCCGAGGGCGAGGACGCCCCCCCCGCCCCGGCCGAGCCGGTGACCGTCGATTTCAAACTGTTCAGCGATGTCGCCTTCTACGGGCTGGAATTCGCGTTCCAGCACCCCGAACGGTCCAGCGACGCGCGCAACCTCGCGCTGCGCAACCTCGGCTTCTGGACGGCGGCGCGGCGCGATTTCATCACCTCGGCGCATCGCCACCGCGCCCGCGCCGACCTCGCCTTCGACCTGCGCGACTGGTCGCAATGGACCGAGGCCGAGATCGCCATGGCGGTCGAGCGCATCACCAACGCCTCCGCGCCCCTGCCGCGTTTTGCCGATGCCTCCTGGGGGGCGATCCGCGCCGCGCTGCCCACGCTGTTCGACAGCACCCAGCCCGACGGCGTCACGCTGATCTTCGAGGATTACCGCGGCGACCCGGCGACCGACCCCAACGTGGGCAACCTGGTGAAACTGGTCAGCCGGGTCCAGAACGCCATCGGCCCGCGCGGCCAGCGCGTGAATGTCGGCTTCGATTTCGACCTGGTCGACGCCTCGGCAAGCGATCCGCTGATGGACGACCTGCGCGAATTGCTGATCCTCGGCGAGGATGGCGAAAAGACCGTGGACAAGATCCTCGTCTTCCTTCAGCGCCCCACCACCGAAACGAAAAAGCGCCTGCGCTCGCGGATGGATTACGGCGCGTTTCGCGGGCTGGAACGGTCCGAGGTGCTGCGCAGCATCATTCCCGTGGTGCCGCCGGGCGGGCATGAATTCGTGTTCTCCCGCCCCAGCGCGGGCGAGGCGCCCGACCCCGCGAACCGCAAGTTCAGCCAGTTCAGAGACGATATCATCTATTTCGAGGATGCGTATTCGGGCGTCGGCTTCTGGCCCGTGCCGCGGCCCGACGCGCCCGAAACCGCCGCGCTGATGCAGATCATCACCGAGGAATGGGTCACCGGCATCCTGCCCGCGCCGCTGGCCGTGTTCGAACCGCGCGCCCAGGCGGTCTGTTCCTGGGCCTGCCCGAACCGGTCCTACCTGGCGCTGTCGGCGATGGCGGCCTTCGCGGTGGTCGCGCTGCTGACCTGGCGGTCCTATTACAGCGGGCTCGTGGAAAAGATCGCCTTCCGCTGGAAAACCGTCTGGATCGGCACCGGCGGGGTGCTGGCGGCGTTGGCGCTGCTCAGCACCTGCGATGCGGGCGCGACCTGGCCGCCGCTGTTCCTGGGGCTGCTGGTGGCGCTTCTGGGCGGGATCCTGGTCTTCGACGTGATCCAGCGCGCGCGGAACGGGCCGAAACCCTGAGGGTTACGCCCGTTTCGCGGCCGCCCCCACGCCCAGCACCTCGATCACCTTGGCCTCGATATCGGGGGCGTTCAGACGGGCCACGGCGTACATGTCCGCGGGGCTGGCCTGGTCGATAAAGATATCGGGCAGCACCATCGAGCGGAATTTCAGCCCCGAATCGAACACCCCGTTCTCGGCATAAAGCTGTGCGACATGGCTGGCGAACCCGCCGATGGCGCCCTCTTCCACGGTGATCACCGCCTCGTGCTCGCGCGCAAGGCGCAGGATCATCTCCTCGTCCAGCGGCTTGGCGAACCGCGCATCCGCGATCGTGGGCCGGATGCCCGCCGCGCCCAGCGCCTGCGCCGCCTCGCGCACCTCTTTCAGCCGCGTGCCGAAATTGACCAGCGCCACGCGCTCGCCCTCGGCGACGATCCGGCCCTTGCCGATCTCCAGGGGCGTGCCCTTTTCCGGCAGGTCCAGCCCCACGCCCTCGCCCCGCGGAAAGCGGAAGGAAATCGGCCCCTCGTCATGGGCAACCGCCGTGGCCACCATGTGCATCAACTCGGCCTCGTCGGCGGCGGCCATCACCACGAATCCCGGCAGGTTCGCCAGGAACGCGGTGTCATAGGCCCCCGCATGCGTCGGCCCGTCCGCGCCCACCAGCCCCGCCCGGTCGATGGCGAACCGCACCGGCAGGCGCTGGATCGCCACGTCATGCACGATCTGGTCGTACCCCCGCTGCAAAAACGTCGAGTAGATCGCGCAGAACGGTTTCTGCCCGCCCGCGGCCAGCCCCGCGGAAAACGTCACCGCATGCTGTTCGGCGATGCCCACGTCGAAACACCGCTCGGGGAACCGTTCGGCGAACAGGTTCAGGCCCGTGCCGTCCGGCATGGCCGCCGTCACCGCGCAGATCTTGCGATCCGCCCGCGCCTCGGCGATCAGGGCGTTGGCGAACACCTTGGTATAGCTGGGCGCATTGGCGGGCGTCTTCTTCTGCTCGCCCGTGGCGATGTCGAATTTTGACACCCCGTGCCCGCAATCGGGGGCATTCTCCGCGGGCGCGTATCCCTTGCCCTTTTTCGTGATCGCGTGGATCAGCATCGGCCCCGTGGCCCGCGCCTTGACCGTGCGCAGGATCGGCAAAAGCTGGTCCAGGTCGTGCCCGTCCACCGGCCCGACATAGGAAAATCCCAGCTCCTCGAACAGCGTGCCGCCCACGGTGATGTGCTTGACCAGGTCCTTGGCGCGCCTGGCGCCCTCCTGGAACGGCGCGGGCAGGAAATTCACCGCGCCCTTGGCCATCGACTTGAATTCCTGGAACGGCGCGCCCGCATACAGCCGGTTGAGATAGTTCGACATGGCGCCCACCGGCGGCGCGATCGACATCTCGTTGTCGTTCAGGATCACGATCATCCGGGTGCCCAGGTGCCCCGCATGGTTCAGCGCCTCATAGGCCATCCCCGCCGAAAGGGCCCCGTCGCCGATCACCGCGATGGCGTCGCCCACGCCCGCCTCGGGCGCCGATCCCAGGTCGCGCGACACCGCATAGCCCAGCGCCGCCGAGATCGAGGTCGACGAATGCCCCGCCCCGAAGGCGTCGTATTCGCTTTCCTTCATCTTGCAGAACCCCGACAGCCCGTCCTTCTGGCGCAGGGTGCGGATGCGGTCGCGCCGCCCCGTCAGGATCTTGTGCGGATAGCACTGGTGGCTCACGTCCCAGATCAGCCGGTCGCGCGGCGTGTCGAACACCGCGTGCAGCGCCACGGTCAGTTCCACCACGCCCAGCCCGGCCCCCAGGTGCCCGCCGGTTTCCGACACGGCGGCCACCGTCTCGGACCGCAACTCGGTCGCAAGCTGCTTCAGTTCGGCATCCGACAGCCCCTTGAGGTCGGTCGGGCTGGACACGCGGTCAAGCAGCGGCGTGGTCGATTGATCGGTCAAGACGGGTCTCCCTTCCGGGACGGTGCGCGTTTCAGGTTTCCCGGGCAATAACGAAGCGGGCGGTCTCCCGCAAGATATCGGCCCGGGCGCCGAACGAGGCCAGCGCCTCGCAGGCCTCGTCCACCAGGGCGCTGGCCCGCGCCTTGGCGCCGTCCAGACCCAGCAGCGAGACGAAGGTCGCCTTGCCGGCATCCGCATCCTTCTGCACGCGCTTGCCGGTCTTTTCCGCGTCGCCCTCGACATCCAGGATGTCGTCCGCGATCTGGAAGGCCAGCCCCAGCGCGGTCGCATAAGCCGACAGCGGCGCGATATCGGCCCGGCCCAGCCGCGCGCCCGCCTCCGCCGACCAGCGGATCAGCGCGCCGGTCTTGTTGGCCTGCAACTCGGTGATTTCCGCCAGCGTCAGCGGCCGCCCGGCGCTTTCCGCCGCGATATCCTGCGCCTGGCCCAGAACCATCCCGTCGATCCCCGAGGCGCGCGCTAGCGAGGCAACCAGGTCGATCCGAACGCCCGGGTCGGGGTGGCAGCTTTCGTCGGCCAGCAGGTCAAAGGCCAGCGTCTGCAATGCGTCCCCGACCAACAGCGCGGTGCCGTCATCCCATTTCACATGCACCGTCGGCTGGCCCCGGCGCAGGTCGTCGTCATCCATGCAGGGCATGTCGTCATGGACCAGGGAATAGGCATGCACCGCCTCGATCGCGGCGGCCGCGTGCACCGCATGATCGGCCGGCACGCCATACAGCGCCGCGCCCTCGATCACCAGGAACCCGCGCAGCCGCTTGCCCCCCGCCACCGCATAGCGCATCGCATGCGTCACCGGCTGATCCGCCGCCCCGGCCAAAGCCTCCATCAGCCGCGCCTCGATCAGCCCGGCGGCGTCCTGCAACTGAGACTGGAACATTACATCCCCTCGACGGGCGTGGTCCCGGTGGGGGTGCCGTCGGCGTCGGTCGTGATCTGGGCGACCTTTTCCTCGGCTTCCTTCAGCTTCTTCTCGCAATGCTTCTTCAGCATGGCGGCCTTTTCCGAAAGGTCGATCGACTCTTCCAGCGGCACGTCGCCCTGTTCCAGCGCGGTGACCGCCGCCTCCAGCGCGGCCATCGCCTCTTCGAAACTCATCTCGGAAACCGGCTTTTCGGTCATGCCCCACGCTCCATCAGCACCCGCACATGGGCCGCCACGCAGGCGGCCAGCGCATCCAGATCATAGCCGCCCTCCAGTGTCGAGACCACCCGCCCGCCGCAGGCCGCGTCCGCGATGTCGCACAGCCGCTCCGTGACCCAGGCGAAATCCTCCACCCCCAGGTCCAGCTGCGCCAGCGGGTCGGCCCGGTGCGCGTCGAACCCCGCCGACAGGATCAGCAAGTCCGGCACGAACGCCGCCAGCCGGGGCAGCACTTTCTTCTCTATCTCGGCCCGAAACCGTTCCCCGTCCGTGTGCGGCGGCAACGGCACGTTCAGCACGTTGTCATGCGCGCCGCGTTCCTCGGGCGCGCCGGTGAACGGGAACAGCGGCATCTGGTGGGTCGAGACATACAGCGCGCGCGCCTCGTCCCACAGGATATCCTGCGTGCCGTTGCCGTGATGCACGTCGAAATCCATCACCGCGACGCGCGCCAGCCCGTGATGGTCCAGCGCGTGTTTCGCCGCGATCGCCGCGGTCGAGGCTAGGCAGAACCCCATCGCGCGGTTGGACTCGGCGTGGTGGCCGGGCGGGCGCACCGCGGCAAAGGCATTGCCCACCTCGCCCGCCAGCACCATGTCCACCGCCTTCAGCGTGGCGCCCACCCCGCGCCGCGCGGCATTCATCGACCCCGGCGACACGAAGGTGTCGGGGTCCAGCTGCGCCATCCCCGTGGCCGGGATCGCGGCCTTCAGCATGTCCAGGTACCCCGCGCTATGCCCGCGCAGCAACGCGGCCTCGTCGGCCAGCGGCGCGGGCTCGCGCACCAGCAGCGCGAATTCGGGCGTGGTCAACGCCTCGTTCACCGCCTCGATCCGGGCGACGCGTTCCGGGTGGCCGGGCGGGGTCACATGGCCCAGGCTGTCGGGATGGGAAATCAGCGCGGTGGTCATGGGCCAAAGGCTAGGGGCCGCCGCCGCCCCGGGCAAGCCTCAATCGGGCGCCAGCATGTATCCCGCGCCGCGCACGGTTTGCAGGTATCGGGGCTGTTTAGGGTCTGATTCCAGCTTGCGCCGCAGCCGGGTGATCTGCACGTCCACCGCGCGTTCCTGCGCCTGCCCGTCGTCGCGGCCCAGTTCCTCGACCAGCCGCGCCCGGCTGACCGCCTCGCCCGGGCAGGCGGAAAAGATGCGCATCAGCTGCGCCTCGGTCGCGGTCAGGCGCACCCGTTCCTCGCCCGCCCACAGCTCGCCCCGCCCCACGTCATAGCGCACCGGCCCGAGATGCAGCACCTTGGGCAGCTCCGCCTCGGCCTTGCTGGCCGGCACCCGGCGCAGGATCGCGTTGATCCGCAGCAGCAATTCCTTGGGCTCGAACGGCTTGGCCAGGTAATCGTCCGCCCCCGCCTCCAACCCCGCGATCCGGTCCGAGGTCTCGCCCCGCGCGGTCAGCAACAGGATCGGCGTCGCGATCTCCTGGCGCAGGGCGCGGGTCAGGCTGATCCCGTCCTCGCCCGGCATCATCACGTCCAGCACGATCATGTCGAATTCCAGCCCCGCCAGCAGTTTCCGCGCATGCGCCGCATCGCGCGCGGCACTCACCCAGAAACCCTGCCGCACCAGGAACTTGCGCAGCAACTCGCGGATGCGCGCGTCGTCATCGACGATCAGCAGGTGGATTTCCGTCTCGTCGTTCATCGTTCGGTCAGCCGGTTGAAATGGCGCCGCATCTCGGGGTCCATCATCGCCTCCAGCACCTGCCGGAACCCGGCCACCGCCGCCGGCCCCGCCGCGCGATAGGCCGCGCGCATGCGTTCACGCTGCGCATCCGACAGCTTCTGTTCCAGCGCCTCGCCCGCCTCGGTCAGGTACAGGTTGCGCTCGCGCTTGTCGCGTTGACCCACCCGCGCCTCGACCAGCCCGTCCTCGACCAGCGCACGCAGCACCCGGTTCAGCGATTGCTTGGTCACGCCCAGGATCGCCAGCAGGTTGTTCACCGTCGTCCCCGGCGCGCGGTGGATGAAATGGATCGCCCGGTGATGCGCCCTGCCATAGCCGTGCTCCTCCAGGATGCGGTCGGGATCGGCGGTGAACCCGCGATAGGCGAAGAACATCGCCTCGATCCCTTTGCGTAGCTGTTCGTCGGTCAGGTACAGCAGGCTTTCGCCGCTTTTCTGGGCCACCGCAGGTCCAACTTGGGCCATACCCCATCCCCAATGTTTCAACACTGACCAATTGTTACGCGATCTTATGTCAGCCTTGTTGACTTTCCAAGACTCAACTGTTAGCGATCCGTGAATTTGACGCAAGATTATGTCCGCATCGGACCTAATCCGCGCAACATTCGGAAATTCAACGCCCCGGCGGGGGCAAGCGAAGGGAACGGGCGATGGCTGCCTATGACGACCGCGACGGCTTCATCTGGATGGACGGGAAACTGGTGCCCTGGCGCGAGGCCAACGTGCACATCCTGACCCATGCGATGCACTATGCCTCGTCGGTATTCGAGGGCGAGCGCGCCTATGGCGGCACCATCTTCAAGTCGCGCGAACATTCCGAGCGGCTGAAGAAATCGGCCAACCTGATCGACTTCGAAATCCCCTATTCCGTCGATGAGCTCGAGGCCGCGAAATACGAGGTGATGAAGGCCAACGGCCTGACCGATGCCTATGTCCGCCCCGTCGCCTGGCGCGGCGCGGGCGAGGACATGGGGGTGGCCAGCGCCCGCAACCCCGTCCGCACCGCCATCGCGGTCTGGGAATGGGGCGCCTATTACGGCGACGCCAAGATGAAGGGCGCCAAGCTGGACATTTCCAAGTGGAAACGCCCCAGCCCCGAAACCGCGCCCAGCCAGGCCAAGGCCGCCGGTCTCTACATGATCTGCACCATGTCCAAGCATGCGGCCGAGGCCAAGGGCTGTTCCGACGCGATGATGTTCGACTATCGCGGCTACGTGGCCGAGGCGACGGGAGCCAACATCTTCTTCGTGAAGGACGGCGAGGTGCACACGCCGAAACCCGACTGCTTCCTCAACGGCATCACCCGCCAGACCGTGATCGGCATGCTGGAAGACCGCCAGATCAAGGTGGTGGAACGCCATATCGAACCGGGCGAACTCGAGGGCTTCCAGCAATGCTGGCTCACGGGCACCGCCGCCGAGGTCACGCCCGTGGGCCAGATCGGCGACTACAATTTCGAGGTGGGCGCGCTCGCCCGCGAGATGGTCGACAGCTACGAGAAACTGGTGCGGGCCTGACCCGGTTCCGGCCGTTTCAGGCCGGAACAGAGCCTTTTTCGCCCGCCCGATGACAGGCCCGCGCCCTCCGCTGCCCGCCGAGATCCCCGGTTACGGCCCGGTCCGCCCCTACGCGGCCGGGCCGGTGCCCCCGGGCCGTCCCGTCCCCGAACGCGCCCCCAACACCGCGCCCGACAAGCGCGCGCCCTCGCTCGCCGCCGCACTTCGGGCCGCGGGCCTGTGCGACGGCGCGACGATCAGCTTTCACCACCACCTGCGCAACGGCGACGCGGTCCTCAACATGGCCCTCGACGAGATTGCCGCGCTGGGCCTGGGCAACCTGCACCTCGCCCCCTCCTCGCTGTTCCCGGTCCATGCGCCGCTGGCCGAACACATCCGCCGCGGCACGGTCACCCGGCTGTCCACCGCCTATATCTCGGGCCCCGTGGCCCACGCGCTCGACGCGCTTGCCCAACCCGCCACGCTGCAAACCCATGGCGGCCGCGCCCGCGCGATCGAGGCGGGGGAACTTCCCATCGACCTCGCCATCATCGCCGCCCCCATGGCCGACCGCACCGGCAACCTGACCGGCGCCCTCGGCCCCTCCGCCTGCGGCCCACTGGGCTACCCGATGGTCGACGCGGCCCGCGCCCGCCACGTCATCGCGGTGACCGATTGCCTGTCCCCGGCCCCGCTGACCGCACCCGAGATCCCCGGCCACCAGGTCGACCTGGTCGTCACCGTGCCCCGCCTGGGCGACGCGGGCCAGATCGTCTCGGGCACCACGCGCCCCACCGACAGACCACAGGCGTTGCACATCGCCGCCCTCGCCGCCCGCGTCATCGCCGCCTCGGGCCTGCTGGCCGACGGCGTCTCCTTCCAGACCGGGGCGGGCGGCATCTCGCTCGCCGCCGCGCGCGACCTCGGCCAGATCATGGCCCAGCGCAACATAACCGGCAGCTTCGCGTCGGGGGGCATCACCGGCACCCTGGTCGATCTCTTCCGCGCCGGCCTCTTCCGCGACCTCCTCGACGTGCAATGCTTCGACCTCGCCGCCGTCGCCTCGTTCCGCGAGGATGCCGCCCACCGCGCTATGTCGGCCAGCCACTACGCCAACCCCTGGCACCCCGACCCGGTCGCCCACCGGCTGGACGCCGTGATCCTCGGCGCGGCCGAGGTCGATCTCGACTTCAACGTGAACGTCACGCTGGGGGCGGACGGCGTGATCCTCGGCGGCTCGGGCGGGCATGCCGACACCGCCGCGGGCGCGAAACTGACCGTCATCACCACCGCGCTCACCGCCCGCGACACCCCCAAGATCGTCCCGCGCGTGGGCTGCATCACCACCCCCGGAGACACCGTCGACGTGGTCGTGACCAAGGCCGGCCTCGCCGTGAACCCGCGCCGCCCCGATCTTTCCGACCGGCTGCGCCACGCGGGCCTGCCGCTGACCCCCATCGCCGACCTGATGCGCGCCGCCGGGGGTGAAAACAGATACTGTTCCGCCCCAGCCGGCCCGATCCGCGCCGTCTCGCAATACCGTGACGGGCGGGTCACCGACGTGATCCGCGCGCCCTAGGCCCTTCTTCTTGGTCCAAATACCCCGGGGGAGTCGCCCAAAGGGCGACGGGGGCAGCGCCCCCACCGGTCGCCGCGCGCCAGCGCGGCGAAACCGGGCTCAGCCCGGCTCCTGCACCTCCAGCGTCACCGCGGCATACCAGTCGGCATAGGCGCGGATCTCCTCGTCGGTCAGGTCGGCGGCGATTTCCGACATGATCTCGTGCGTGCGCTGGCCGTTGCGAAACGCCTTCAGCTGGGTGGCGATATAGATATTGGTCTCGTTCGCCAGGTTCGGCGCGTCGTCGTTCAGTGCGATTCCGTTCGCCCCGTGGCAATTGACGCAAAGCGACGGCGCCGCGTCCGGGTCCGCCCCCGCGGGCAGGCTGGCCGAGGCGCCGTGCGCCGAATACCACGCCGCCACGTCGGCGATCTGCTGGTCGGTCAGACCCTTGGCCACCACGCTCATCATCTCGTGTTCGCGCGCCCCGGACCGGAACGCCTCAAGCTGGCGGGTGATGTAACTCACCGGCTCGCCCGAGATATGCGGGGCGATCGGCACCTGCGCCACGCCCTGCAGCCCGTGGCACACGCGGCAGAGGCCGGCCACCTTGCGGCCGGCCTCGAGGTCCTGGGCGGACGCTGGCCCGGCGAGGAATCCCCCGCCGAGCACCAGGGCGATCAGCCCTTTCATTGCGTCCCCTCGTACCAGATGCGATAGACCGCACCCGCCAGGTCGTCCGAGACCAGGATCGACCCGTCGCGCAATTCGGCGATGTCGACCGGACGGCCCAGGTATTCGCCGTTCTCGTCGATCCAGCCTTCCGCGAACGGCTTGGAGGTGGC
>JBNGDM010000083.1:0-11459 GCA_049975105.1 Rhodovulum sp.
CGACCACCTGGCCGACGCGCAACAGGCCGGCCACTGGGTCGACGTCACCCGCGCCGACATCCCCCAGGGGCAGCTTTATTCCTGGTGGTCCTACCGCGCCCGCGACTGGGACGCCGCCGACAAGGGCCGCCGGCTGGACCATGTCTGGGCCTCGTCCGACATCGCCGCCGCGGCGCATTCCAGCCGCATCCTGCGCGCCGCCCGCGGCTGGGACCAGCCCTCGGACCACGCGCCGGTCTTCGCCAGCTTCGATCTTTAGGATTCACCCTTGGGTTTTGCGCGGCAAAGCTCATATAAGGCGCGAAATCGCCGATAACGCGGAGACGACGACATGCTGGAACTTGGCGGCAACACCGGCGGCGCCCAGCCGCAGGGCGACCTGATCAAGGACATCACCGAAGCGACCTTCATGCAGGACGTGATCGAGGCCTCGAAAGAGGTGCCGGTGATCGTCGATTTCTGGGCGCCCTGGTGCGGCCCGTGCAAGACGCTGGGCCCGATGCTGGAACAGGCCGTGACCGAGGCCAAGGGCAAGGTCCGCATGGTCAAGGTCAATGTCGACGAAAGCCAGCAGATCGCGGCGCAACTGCGCATCCAGTCGATCCCCACGGTCTATGCCTTCTTCCAGGGCCAGCCGCTGGACGGGTTCCAGGGCGCGCTGCCGCAATCCGAGATCAAGGCCTTCGTCGACCGCGTGGCCGGCGCGGCTGGCGATGGCGGCCTCGGCGAGGCGCTGGAAGCCGCCGAACAGATGCTGGCCGAGGGCGCGGTGGTCGACGCCGCGCAGACCTTCGCCGCGATCCTGGGCGAAGACCCGAAACACGCGGGCGCCTATGGCGGGCTGGTCCGCGCGCACCTGGCCCTTGGCGAAACCGACCAGGCCGAGGGCCTTCTGGACTCGGTCCCCGCCGAGATCGCCAATGCCCCCGAAATCGAGGCCGCCCGCGCCCAGCTGGAACTCTCGCGCCAGGCCGCCGATGCCGGCCCCGTGGCCGACCTGCGCGCCGCCGTGGACCACGACCCCGACGATCACCAGGCGCGGTTCGACCTTGCCAAGGCGCTTCATGCCAACGGCCAGGTCGAAGAGGCCGTCGACGAATTGCTGGAACTGTTCCGCCGCGACCGCGAGTGGAACGACGGCGCGGCCAAGGCCCAGTTGTTCACCATTTTCGACGCGCTGAAACCGCAGGACCCGATCGTTCTGAAAGGCCGGCGAAAACTGTCGTCGATGATATTTGCCTGACCGATGGGTCGGCCTAGCTTGCCCTTTATGTTCTCATCGGCCGACCTGCCCGACACCATTCCCGTCTTCCCGCTTCCGGGCGCGCTCTTGTTGCCGCGCGCCCGGCTGCCCCTGCACATCTTCGAACCGCGCTACCTCGCGATGCTCGACGATGCGCTGAAAACCCCGCACCGGCTGATCGGCATGGTCCAGCCGCGCGAGGTGCCGGGCAGCCAGGAACGCAAGCTGCATTCCATCGGCTGCGCGGGCCGCGTGACCGCCTTCTCGGAAACCGAGGACGGGCGCTACATGATCACGCTGTCGGGCATCTCGCGCTATCGCATCACGCGCGAACAATCGGGATTCACCCCCTATCTCAAGGCCGACGTGTCCTGGGACGGGTTTGCCCGCGACCTGGGCGGCGGCGAGGACGATGACAGCTTCGACCGCACCCGGTTCATGGACCTGCTGCGGCGGTTTTTCGCAAGCCGGGGTCTTGCCACCGACTGGGACAGCCTGCAGGAGGCAGAGGACGAGCTTCTGATCAACTCGCTCTCGATGCTGTGCCCCTTCGCCCCCGAGGACAAGCAGGCCCTGCTCGAGGCGCCGTCGCTGACCACGCGGCGCGAAACGCTGGTGACGCTGATCGAGTTCGCGCTCAGAAGCGGCACCGACGAGGAGACGATGCAGTGACCGACACGCCCCATGCCGACCGCAAGATGCTTGAATCGCTGGTCTGCCCGGTAACGCACGCCGCGCTCACCTATGACGCCGAGCGCCAGGAACTGGTCTCGCGCGCCGCGGGCCTCGCCTTCCCGATCCGCGGCGGCATCCCGATCATGCTGGTCGACGAGGCCCGGCAGCTCGACTGACCGACCGGGCGCCTGTCGGGCCCATCCGGCCCTCCCGAAAGTCGGATAAAACTCATATGGAATTCATATGGGAATCATATGCGATTCATATGCCGGATTCCGCGCTTTCCGGGCGGGCTCGGCGGGCCGCTAAAGCGGCCGGCCGGTCATCAGCCGGGGCAGATCGCCGGTCAGCCCCGCCGCCTCGCGGATGAACCGGCGGCGCAGTCCGGGCAGCGCGTTGACCACCCCCAGCCCCAGGTCACGGCCCAGCCGTAGCACCGGATTATCATTTGAAAACAGCTTGTTGACCGCATCGGTGCCGACCGCCATCAGCGCCGTGTCGAACCGCCGCCAGGTCTGATACCGCTCCAGCACATCAATGGCGCCGATATCCTCGCCCCGGCGCCGCGCATCGACCAGCACCTCGGCCAGCGCGCCCACGTCGCGCAGCCCCAGGTTCAGCCCCTGCCCCGCGATCGGATGCACCCCATGCGCCGCATCTCCCAGCAATGCCAATCGGTTAGCGACGAATTCATTGGCGATGGTCAGGTTCAGCGGATAGGTGAAACGGTCCCCCTCCAGCGAGATTTCCCCCAGGAAATCCCCGAACCGCGGTCGCAACGCGGCGAGGTATCCGTCATCGTCCAGCGCCTGGATCGCCGCGGCGTTGGCATGGGTCTCGCTCCACACGATGGAACAGCGATTGCCCGGCAAGGGCAGGATCGCCAAGGGCCCCGCCGGCATGAAGAACTGATGCGCGGCGCCGTTATGGGGGTGCTCATGCGCGATGGCGCAAACCAGCGCCGTCTGCCCGTAATCCCACCCGGTCCGCTTGATCCCCGCGCGTTCGGCGGTGCCCGATTTCCGCCCGTCGCAACCGACCAGGACCCGGCCCCTCAGCCTGCCCCCCGAGGCCAGCGTCACCGTCGCGCCCGTCGCGTCAACTTCTTGCGCCACAACGGTTTCCCCCGAAACCGTGATGATCCGGGGGCTTGCCGCCATCGCGTCCAGGAAGGCGCGGCGCAGAAAGCGGTCCTCCAGCATATAGCCCATCGGGCCTTCCTCGATCTCGCCATGGTGGAAATCCAGGAAGAACGGCGCCGGCCCCTCGCCCGCGCGCCCGTCGGACGCGACGATCTCCAGGATCGGCTGGCTCTGGTGGTGCACACCCTCCCAGATGCCGATCGCCTTCAAAAGCCGCATCGAGGCCAGCGCCAGCGCATAGGCCCGCCCGTCGAAACGCTCGCCCGCGCGCGCGTCTTCGGGCAGCGCGTCGATCACGGTCACGGACAGCCCGCCCTGGGCCAGCGCAAGGGCCAGCGCGGGACCGTTAAGCCCCCCGCCGACGATCAGGATATCGCTATCGAATGCCATGCTTCGCTATATGGCCGCGCGGGCGGGATTGTCCATAAGCGCGGCGCCCGCTAGCCTCGCGCCGACCACGGACCAAGGGGGCGGGCGATGACGGGTGACTGGCGGAAGATGAGCGCGGGCGCGCTGGGCCGGGGGATCGGCACGGGCCAGATCGACCCGGTGGAGCTGGCGGCGGCCTTCCTCGATGCCATCGCGGCGCATGACCATGCCGACCGCATCTATGCCCGCCTGACCCGCACCCGCGCCCTGGCCGAGGCCGAGGCCGCGCGCGACCGCGCGAAAACCGGCCACCGTCTGGGGCCGCTCGACGGGGTGCCGATCTCGTGGAAAGACCTGTTCGACAGTGCGGGCGTGGCGACCGAGGCGGGCTCGGCGCTGCTGGCGGGCCGCGTGCCCGACCGAGATGCCGAGGTTCTGGCCAACGCCACCGCCGCGGGCCTCGTCTGCCTGGGCAAGACCCACATGACGGAACTGGCCTTTTCGGGGCTGGGGGTGAACCCGGTCACCGCCACACCGCCCAACATCCATGAAACGGGCGCCGCGCCGGGGGGGTCGTCCTCGGGGGCGGCGGCCTCGGTGGCGTTCGGGCTGGCGGCGGCGGGGATCGGGTCCGACACCGGCGGGTCGGTGCGCGTGCCCGCGGTCTGGAACGACCTCGTGGGGCTGAAAACCGGGGCCGGGCGGCTGCCTCTGACCGGCGTGGTCCCGCTGTGCGCCCGGTTCGACACGGTCGGCCCGCTGACCCGCAATGTCGAGGATGCCGCCCTGCTGCTGGCCGCGCTTGAGGGAGGAAAACCCGCCGATTTGAGAGGGGCGACGCTGCAAGGCGCGCGGCTCATGGTGCTGGAAACCGCCGCCTTCGACGATATCCGCGACGCCCCCGCCGCGGGCTTTGAACACGCCGTGGACCGGCTGGCACAGGCGGGCGCGACCATCGTGCGGGGCCAGATCCCGCAGGTGGCCGAGGCGATGGCCCTGTCCGGCGTTCTGTTCGCGACCGAGGCCTATGGCACCTGGGGGGCCACCATCGAGGCCGCGCCCGACAAGATGTATCCCGAGATTCTCAAACGCTTCCGCGGCGGGCGCGATTTCTCGGGTGCCGATTACGTGGCCGCCTGGCAGACACTCGACCGGCTGCGCGCGGCCTATGCGGCGGCGACGGCGGGCTTCGACGCGGTGCTGGTGCCGACCTGCCCGATCCTGCCCCCGCCGGTAGACAGGCTGCTGGCCGACCCCGAATTCTTCGTCGCCGAGAACCTGATGACCCTGCGCAACACCCGCATCGGGAACCTGATGGGGCTGTCCGTGCTGACGCTTCCGACCGGTGTGCCGTCCACGGGGATTTCCCTGATGGGGCCGCCCATGTCCGAGGAACGGTTGCTGCGGCTGGGCACGGCGGCCGAGGCGGCGCTGGCCTAAATGCCACAACTTCGCCCCGCAAGCCGCGCGGGGCGGGGCGTTTTCTGGACCGGGGCCATTCCTGCCGGTATCGTTGCGGGCAAACGGGGCGCATCAAGACGACCCCGATCCGAGGCAGTAAATACAGATTGGGGTCCATGACCTTTCCCGAGCGGTTCTCGAACCTGCCAGAATACGCGTTCCCGCGGCTGCGGCGTCTGTTGGATTGCCACGGCCCCGGCGGCGCGCCCGTGCACATGACCATCGGCGAGCCGCAGCACGCCTTCCCCGACTGGGTCGCGGGCGTGATCGCCCAGCACGCGCATGAATTCGGCAAGTATCCCCCGAATGACGGCACGCCCGAGCTGCTGAGCGCGATTTCCGACTGGCTGGCGCGGCGTTACGGCGTGATGATCGACCCCGACACGCGGATCACCGTGCTGAACGGCACGCGCGAGGGGCTGTTCAACGCGGCGCTTGCCCTGTGCCCCGAGGAAAAGGCGGGCAAGCGCCCCGTCATCCTGACGCCGAACCCGTTCTACCAGGTCTACGCGGTCGCCGCACTGGCCGTCGCCGCCGACCCGGTCTATGTGCCCGCGACCGCCGAGACCGGGTTCCTGCCCGACTACGGCGCGCTGGACCCTGAAATCCTGGACCGCACCGCCATCGCCTATCTCTGCTCGCCCTCGAACCCGCAGGGCGCGGTGGCCGACCGGGCCTATTGGGCCGACCTCCTCCGGCTGGCCGAAAAGCACGATTTCCAGGTCTTCGCCGACGAATG
This sequence comes from Rhodovulum sp., assembly GCA_049975105.1. Lineage (GTDB taxonomy): Bacteria > Pseudomonadota > Alphaproteobacteria > Rhodobacterales > Rhodobacteraceae > Rhodovulum. Next base: position 5,630 of record JBNGDM010000083.1, read on the forward strand.
CTATTCCGAGGTCTACCGCGACACCCCGCCCCCCGGCGCCCTGGAGGTGGCCAAGGAGATCGGCGCCGACCCTGAACGGGTGCTTGTGTTCCACTCGCTGTCGAAACGGTCGAACCTGCCGGGGCTGCGCTCGGGGTTCTGCGCGGGCGGGCCGGAAAGCCTGCGCCGCATCCGCCAGCTGCGCGCCTATGCCGGCGCGCCCATGCCCCTGCCGTTGCAGCGGGTGGCCGAAAAGGTCTGGGCGGACGAGGCGCATGTCGCGGAAAGCCGCGCACTCTACCAGCGCAAATACGCCATCGCCGACGAGGTCTTCGCGGGCCTCGACGGCTATCACCCGCCGCAGGCGGGGTTCTTCCTGTGGCTGCCCGTCGAGGATGGCGAGGCGGCCGCACTCAAGGCCTGGCGCGAGACCGGGGTTCGGGTTCTCCCCGGGGCCTATCTTTCGCGTGACGTGAACGGCGGCAATCCCGGCGCGGGCTATATCCGCGTCGCGATGGTCGCCCCAGAACAAGAAATGCGGCACGGGCTGACACGGCTGCGTGACTGCCTCTACGGGTAAGGACGGCAAGGGTATGGCTTCGTATCAGATGAAACGGCGGGAACCGCTGCTCGATTCCACCACGCAGGCGGCGATCGAACGGCGCGGCAAGGAACTTCTCGGGTTCACGCTGATCGGTGCGGCACTGGTGATGGCGCTGATCCTGGGCAGCTATGTGCCCGACGATCCCAGCTGGCTGTCGGCGACCGATGCCCCGGCCGAGAACCTGCTGGGCCGGTTCGGCGCCTCGATCGCCTCGCCCTTGTTCATCATCGTCGGCTGGGGCGCCTGGGGGCTGGTGGCGATCCCGGCGGCGTGGGGCCTGCGCCTCGTCACCCATGTCGGCGAGGACCGCGCGCTGTCGCGGCTGATCTTCGCGCCCGTCGCCGTGGCGCTGGCCGCGGTCTACGCCTCGACCCACGTGCCGCCCGCAAGCTGGACCCACAGCTTCGGCATGGGGGGGCTGTTCGGCGACACGGTGCTGGGCGCGATCCTGGGCGTGGCGCCCGTGGACACGGTGTTCGGCCTGCGCGTGGTCGCGGCGCTGGTCTGGCTGGCCGCGCTGGCCATGGCGCTGTTCGTCCTCGGTGCCGACCGGGACGAGGTCCGCCGCTTCGCCCGCTTCCTGCTGGTGGGCGTGATCCTGAGCTATGCCGGGCTGCGGCGCCTGGCCGGGCAATCGGCCCGCGGCGCGCTGGCCGCGGCCCAGCGCCTGGGCGAAGGGGTACAGGCCCGCCGCGCCACCGCCGCCCAGCCTGCCCGCGCCGAACCCGCCGTCGCCACGCGCGACTGGACGCCCGAGACCGATGAACCCCGCGCACGCGGCGGCCTGTGGTCGCGCGTGCCGATCCTGAACCGCCGCGTGGCCGACCCCGAGATGGAACTGGTCGAGCCCGAACCGCCCGAAAGCCTGGACGAGATCGGCCCGATTTCCGAGGAGCGGATCAAGGCCCGCATCGCCGACGTGATCCGCAACCGCAGCCGGCAGGACCGCCCCGCGCTGCGCGAGGAACCGCCCGTAATACGCGGTCGCGGCCCCGAGGCCGACGCCCTGCCCGACGAGCCGCCGCTGTCGGCCGAGGCGGCCGCGATGCCGATCCCGCGCGCCCCGGTCGAGGAACCGCGCCGCGTCGTCCAGCATCCGCCCAAGAAACCCGCCCAGCCCTCGCGCCGGGCCCAGGAAGAGGCGCAGCCCGCGCTGCAATTCGACGACCCCGGCGCGGGCTATGACACCCCGCCGCTGTCGCTTCTGACCAGCCCCGAGTCGGTCCAGCGCCACGTCCTGTCCGACGAGGCGCTGGAGGAGAACGCCCGGATGCTGGAAAACGTGCTGGACGATTACGGCGTCAAGGGCGAGATCGTCAGCGTCCGCCCCGGCCCCGTCGTCACCATGTACGAACTGGAACCCGCGCCGGGGCTCAAGGCGTCGCGCGTCATCGGGCTGGCCGATGACATCGCGCGGTCCATGTCCGCGCTGTCGGCCCGCGTCTCGACCGTGCCGGGCCGCAGCGTGATCGGCATCGAACTGCCCAATGCCAACCGCGAAAAGGTGCTGCTGCGCGAGATTCTTTCCGCGCGCCAGTTCGGCGATACCGGGATGCGCCTGCCGCTGGCACTCGGCAAGGATATCGGGGGCGAGCCGATCGTCACCAACCTGGCCAAGATGCCCCACCTGCTGATCGCGGGGACCACCGGGTCGGGGAAATCGGTGGCGATCAACACCATGATCCTGTCGCTCCTCTATCGCCTGACCCCCGATGAATGCCGGCTGATCATGATCGACCCGAAGATGTTGGAACTGTCGGTCTATGACGGCATCCCGCACCTTCTGTCGCCCGTCGTCACCGACCCGAAAAAGGCCGTCGTCGCGCTGAAATGGGTCGTGGCCGAGATGGAAGAGCGCTATCGCAAGATGTCCAAGATGGGCGTGCGCAATATCGAGGGCTATAATGGCCGGGTGCGCGACGCGCTGGACAAGGGCGAGATGTTCAAGCGCACGGTGCAAACGGGCTTCGACGACGAGACCGGCGAACCCGTCTTCGAAACCGAGGAATTCCAGCCCGAAACCCTGCCCTATATCGTCGTGATCGTCGACGAGATGGCCGACCTGATGATGGTCGCCGGCAAGGAAATCGAGGCTTGCATCCAGCGCCTGGCGCAGATGGCGCGTGCCTCGGGCATCCATCTCATAATGGCGACCCAGCGCCCCTCGGTCGATGTCATCACCGGCACGATCAAGGCGAACTTCCCCACCCGGATTTCCTTCCAGGTGACATCCAAGGTCGACAGCCGCACCATCCTGGGCGAACAGGGCGCCGAACAGCTTCTGGGTATGGGCGATATGCTCTACATGGCCGGCGGCGGGCGGATTTCCCGCGTGCACGGGCCGTTCGTGTCCGACGAAGAGGTCGAGGAAATCGTCAATTTCCTCAAGGCCTATGGCCCGCCCGATTACGTCGGCGGCGTGGTCGAGGGCCCGGACGAGGACAAGGAAAGCGATATCGACCTCGTGCTGGGCCTCGGCGGCAATACCGATGGCGAGGACGCGCTTTACGACCAGGCGGTGGCGATCGTGCTGAAGGATCGCAAATGCTCCACCTCCTACATCCAGCGCAAGCTGGCCATCGGCTACAACAAGGCCGCGCGCCTCGTCGAACAGATGGAGGACCAAGGCGTTGTCAGCCCCGCCAACCATGTCGGCAAGCGCGAGATCCTGGTGCCCGAACAGGCCTGATCGGCGGGGGGCCGCGCCCCTCGCCCTTTCGTGACGCGATTGCAGGTGCATTGCGCCCCGCGCGCGCCTAGATTGGCGCCATGATGAACCGACGCTCCGTTCTGGCGTTTGGGGCCGGTCTGATGGCCCTCGCCGCCGCGCCCGCCCGGGCCGACAAGCTGCCGCTGTCGGCGATCTCGGCCTATCTGAACAGTTTCACCACCGCGCGCGCCGATTTCACCCAGGTCAATGCCGACGGCTCGATCTCGACGGGGCGGCTGTCGATCCGGCGGCCGGGCCGGGCGCGGTTCGAATACGCCCCCCCGAACGAAGGTCTGGTGATCGCGGGCGGCGGGCAGGTGGCGATCTTCGACGCCAAGTCGAACCAGCCGCCCGAGCAATACCCGCTGGCCAAGACGCCGCTGAACATCATCCTCGAACGCAACGTGAACCTGTCCCGCGCGCGGATGGTGGTGGGCCATGACGGCGACGCCACCTCGACCCGCGTCATCGCGCAGGACCCCGAGCATCCCGAATACGGCACCATCGCGCTGGTCTTCACCGGCAACCCGGTGGAACTGCGGCAATGGGTCATCACCGACGACACCGGGCAGGCGACCACCGTGATCCTGGGCGAGATGCAGACCGGCGTTCAGCTGTCGGCGCGGATGTTCAACATCGTGCAGGAAACCGCCGACCGGATGGGCAACCGCTAGGCCGGCCCCGCCGCGCGGGCCTGCTTGGACAATTGCACCGCCAGGATGCCCGCCATGATGACGGCGACCCCGGCCACATCCATCGGCCCCAACCGCTCGCCCAGCAGGATCGCCGCGACCGTCACCCCGAAGAACGGGCTGAGAAAGTGGAAGGTCGCGGCCCGCACCGCCCCGATCCGGCGCACCAGCAGGAACCAGATCAGCGTGGCGATCAGGCCCGGAAACAGCGTGGTATAGGCAAAGGCCGCGATCAGCTTCCAGTTCCAGGTGACATCCCAGGTCTCGCCCGCGGCCAGCGCCGCCACGCCCAGCGCCGCCGCCCCCATCAGCATCTGCAGCCCCACGATCATCAGCACGTTGCCCCCCGACGACGCGCTGCGCACCGCCAGCGTCGCCGCGGTCAGCGCGAAGACACCGCCCACGCACAGTGCCAAACCGTAAAGGTCCACGCCCTGGGTCACCCGGCTGCCCATGATGATCGCCACGCCGACGAACCCCACGACAAGGCCCAGCGCCCCCAGGGGCCGCACCCGCTCGCCCAGCACCAGCCACCCGAACAGCGCGACCAGCAGGGGCATGGTCGACGCGATGATGGCCGCCATCGATGCCTCCAGCGTCTGCATCGCGACGAAGTTCAGGCCGAGGTACAGCCCGTTCTGGCTGATCCCGAAGATCGCCGTCGCCTTCCACTGCGCCCGCGTCAGCCGCCAGCTTTGGCCCAGGGCCGCCGCGATGCCCACCCCCAACAGCCCCGAGATCAGGAAGCGCAGCGAAAGCGCCGTCAGCGGCGGCGCGTCGGCCACGATGATCCGCGCCGAGGTAAAGGCCGAGGCCCAGATGAAGGCGAAGGCCAGGCCCATCGCCAGCGCGCGGAAATCCATCTTGCCTCCCAAAAGAAAAGGGTCGCCCCGAGGCGACCCTAAACCGTTTACGGCGGCTCAGAAAGACGCGACGGCTCAGCCGTTCACGCTGTCTTTCAGGGCCTTGGCGATGGTCATCTTGACGACCTTGTCCGCCTCTTTCTTGAACTGTTCGCCGGTGGCGGGGTTGCGCACCATGCGCTCGGGGCGCTCACGGCAGTAGATCTTGCCGACGCCCGGCAGGGTCACGGCGCCGCCGGCGGCGACTTCGCGGGTGATGATGCCCGTCACCGCGTCCAGCGCCGCCGAGGCGGTCTTCTTGTCGGCGCCCATTTCCTCGGCCAGGGCCGCGACGAGCTGGGTCTTGGTCATCGGTTTCGCCATGTACGATCTCCTCGTTCGTGCCCTCTTTGGGGGCTGATCGTGCAATTTAACTCCATCTTGCGGGAACACACAACGATTTGTGGTCGGAAAAGCCCGATTTTAACGCATTTTGTGGGCGTTTTCCGCCGAAATCGGCCCTAGAGGAAGGCCGTCTCTTCGAAGCTGCGCAGTTTCCGGCTGTGGATCCGCTCCAGCGGCATGTCTCGCAACCGTTCCATCGCGCGGATCCCGATGGCCAGGTGGCGCGAAACCTGTGTCTTGTAGAAATCGCTGGCCATCCCCGGCAGCTTCAACTCGCCATGCAGCGGCTTGTCCGAGACACAGAGCAACGTGCCGTAGGGCACCCGGAAGCGGAACCCGTTGGCCGCGATCGTCGCGCTCTCCATGTCCAGCGCGATCGCCCGCGACTGCGACAGCCGCTGCACCGGGCCGGACTGGTCGCGCAACTCCCAGTTGCGGTTGTCGATGGTGGCGACCGTGCCCGTGCGCATGATCCGCTTCAGCTCATAACCTTCCAGCCGCGTGATTTCCTCGACCGCGTCCTCCAGGGCCACCTGGATTTCCGCCAGCGCCGGGATCGGCACCCAGACCGGCAGGTCGTCGTCCAGAACGTGATCCT
>JBNGDM010000084.1:0-11421 GCA_049975105.1 Rhodovulum sp.
CCTCAAGAGGCTTGCCCGCCTCATACGCAACCGCCGCACGCGTCCGCATCGTGAATGTCTCCCTCCCGTATGGCACTCTTATTTTTCTTAAGTGAGGCGAGTATGCGAAGGTGTCCCGAACCCGGCAATTGCGACCTTGGTGGGTATTGGGCGGCGTGGACTTCGGCCCGAACCTCGCTAGACTTCGCCGAAGGGAGGAGAATCCATGTCCGCACGCGCGTTTTCCGGGGCGTTCGCCCTTGTGCTTGGCCTTGCCACCGGCGCGGGGGCGGCCGATTTTTCCGATCCGACCTGGCCCTGCATCCAGCGCAAGGTGGAACGGCTGTCGGCCGGGATCATGTGGCCCTACCCGGTCGAGGAACGAAGCTTTGACGCCGAAACCGAGGCCGCGGTGCAGGAGCTTGCGGGCCGCATGGCGCTGCGCCGGGTCGCGGTCGATGAGCTGGAGCCGTCGGTCGCCGAATTCACCGCCGCCCACGGCACCGAGCGGGCGCTGTTGGGCCACCTGTTCATGACCGCCTTCGAGACCATGTCGGCACAGCGCCAGGCGATCATGGCCGGAATCGCCGAGTATTCGCTGAAGCAGATCGCGCTGTCCGAGCGCATCGATGCCACCCGCAGCGAGATGACCCGCCTGATGGAGGCCGACGCGCCCGATTACGACCGGGTCGACGCGCTGGAGGAACGCCTGGCCTGGGACGAACGCATCTACACCGACCGCGCCCAGTCGCTGACCTATGTCTGCGAGACGCCGGTCATCCTGGAGAAGCGGCTGTATTCCATCGCGCAGATGCTGATCCGCGCGGCCGAGGGCTGAGCCTCACTCCCATTCCAGTTCGGTAAACGCAACGGTGGCGTTGCGCGCGTTATAGGCATCGAAAAGCTGCCAATGCGGGCGTTCGGCGGCGGCGATATCGGCCACCGCCTCGCTGAGCCGCGCGCCCCGGGCGATTGCCGCGCTTGTATCGGCGGCCAGCACGTCGAGATAGCGCCGGGTGTCGGCCGCGCCCGCGGGCCAGGGCAGGACCGGGCCGCCATGGCCGGGCACGACCCCGTCGGCGACCTCTGCGCCCATCTCGTCCAGAACCGCCTGCCAGCCGCGCAGCGACCCGTCCAGCGCCGGGGTGTGGACGTCGAACACCAGGTCGCCCGCGAAGATCAGTCCGCTTTCGCCGTCATGCACGGTCAGGTCGGTGCCGGTATGGGCGGGCGGCCAGGCGCGCAGCTCCAGCACGCGGCCGCCCAGGTCGATCGCGGCCCGGTCGGCGATTGCGCTGTCGATCCGCGGCACCGCCGTGCCGATCAGCCGGTCGGGGCCGATCAGGGTGGCAAGGCTTTCCAGGTAGTTCGCCTGCCGGTCGGCCAGCGCGCGCGCCAGCCCCGCGTGGCCCACCACCTGCGCCCCGGTTTCGGCCAGCACGGTGGCGCCGAAGACGTGGTCGGGATGCATGTGGGTCAGGATCACGTGGCTGACCGGCAGATCGGTGCGCGCCCGGATCGCGCGCCAGATCGCCTCGCCCATCCAGCGCGCGCTGCCGGTGTCGATCACCGCGACCGACGCGGCACCGATCACGAAGCCCAGGTTCGCCACGTCGCCGCCATTGTCGCGGTCGGGCTCGGCGACCGCGCCGCGATGGACGAACACCCCCGGCGCCACCTCGTCGAAATCGAGCGCGGGCCCGGCGGGCCGGCAGGCCGCCGCCCCCTGCGCGACCAGCCCATCAAAGGGCGCCACCGGCGGGCGGGCGGCCAGCGCGGCGCGGCACCCGGCCTCGGTCCCGGCCTCGTAGCCCGGCAACAGGACGGGCCGGCACACCTCGCCCGACAACGCAAGGCACAGCGTCAGAACGGCCTCGAACATCGGCGCCTCCCTTCCCGCCGCAGCCTGCGCCCGCACGCAGCCTTGATCCATACCGACCAATGGAGAATGTCTTTCTGCCCGGTTTTGTGGCACAGTCGTCCATCAGGATCGCGCATCAGGGAGGACGCGCCCCATGAAAGCCGTGCCAATGAAGGCCGTGATCGCCGCCACCATCGCCGCGCTGGCCTGCGGGCCGGCGCTGGCCGAGGACACCCGCCAGAACCCGCTGACCGACAGCTATATCTGGACCGAGTTGCGCGGCGACATCGTCGGCGATGTCGAGATCGCCGACGCGGCCGGCGTGTTCGAGGTCGGCGCCCCCTACCGCGCGAACGACGCCGCGACCGTGCCGGTCACGATCCGCCAGACCGACCCGGCGGTGACGATACGCGGCGCCAAGGTGGTGATCGACGAGAACCCCGCCCCGGTGGCCGCAGATTTCACCTTCGGCCCCGGCATGGCCCCGCTCGACATGGAAATCCGGGTGCGCGTGAACCAGTATTCCAACGTCCGCGTGATCGCCGATACCGACCGCGGCGCGCTGATGACCGGCCGCTTCGTCAAGGCCTCGGGCGGCTGCTCGGCCCCGGCCACGCGCGACCCCGAACAGGCGCTGGCCGCGATGGGGCAGATGCGGCTGAAACATTTCGGGCAGACGCCCGCGATGTCGACCGCCCGGCGCGAGGCGCAGATCATGATCCGCCACCCGAACTACTCGGGGCTGCAACGCGACCAGGTCACCCAGCTGTTCATCCTCGCCCATTTCATCGACCGGCTCGAGGTCTGGCAAGGCGACGAGAGGCTGTTCACCATGGCGGGCGGCATCTCGATCAGCGAGAACCCGGTGTTCCGCTTTGCCTATACCGACAACGGCGCGCCCGCGCTGCGGGTGGTGGCCCATGACACCGAGGGCAACCGCTTCGAACGCGTGCTGCCGAAAGACGGCCAGATCTAGGGCGCCACCCCCCAGCCTTTTCCTGGCCGAAATACTCCCGCCGGACGCCCGCGCGCGTCAGCGCGCGCCACGCCCAACGCCGGGCAAGCGCGGCGCAGCCGCGGGCGGCCCGGGGGCGGGAGCCCCCCCCGCGGCCTCAGAAACAGAGGATCTCGGCCTCGGCCTGGGCGCGCCTGAGATCGGCCACCAGCGCGTTCGCCATGGCCGAGGTGCGAAAGATCGACATCCGCTCGCCGCCGACCTGCCGCATCGACAGCACCGTTTCGGCCTGGACATAGGCGTCGTAGGGCACGATCGAGGCGATCACGTCGATCGAACAGGCGCATTTCTCCAGCACGTCGCGCCCCTGCCCGTTCGTCGCCATGCAGGCGAAGACGTAATCGGCACGCGCCGCCGTGGGGTAATCGTTCAGCCGCGCCGCCATGTCGGCGCCGCCGCCCACGCCCTGGGCCGGGCCGGGCAAGGGCGTGCCCAGAAGCAGGCCGGCGGCCGCCGCGGCCGCGAGGCCCCGCCTCATCGCCCCGCCTCCGCTGGCGCGACGTCGTCCAGCGTCAGGCGCGCGGCATAGATCGGCGCGCCGCCGGCCGGGTCGGCGACCCGGGCGGTCAGGCTGTGATACCAGCCGGGCACCTCCTCGGACATGGTCACCGTCACCGCCAGGTCGGCAAAGCCGCGCATCCGCGCCCGGTTCGGATCGTCCTCGAACGGGTGCAGCGTCAGGGCCCGGGCCTGCACCTCGCCGCCGCCGAAGGGCGCCTCGACCTCTTCGACCTCGGCCGAGCGGACCAGCGATTCCTTCAGCCGGTTGCGGATGTAGAAGGGACTTCCGCCCGAGGTTTCGGCGACGTCGCGCACCAGCGATTCGAGGAAGTACATCACCACCGGGTTGCCGACCTCGGCCGGAAACGCGCCGATGGCGCTGAAGGCGCCGCCGCGGGTAAAGCGCAGCACCGCACGTTCCGGCGTTTCGCCCGCGAAGGACAGTTCCACCGCGCCGGTGGCGGCCGTGGCGGCCTCGGGGTTGGCGCGGTTCGTCACCTCGCGCGCATAGACCAGCGTCACCGCCCGCGGCACATCATCCAGCGTGCCGCCCTTGAACAGCATGTCGTAGGTTTCGGTGCCCTCGGTATCGGCCAGCGCCGCGCCCCCGGCGATCAGCGCCGCGGCCAGAAGCCCCGTCAGTCTCTTGCGCATGTGTCGTCCTCCCTGCCCGCAGCCTAGTCCCGCCCGCGGCGCTGTCACGCGATACTTTCGTCGGTCGCCACCGCCGCCGCGCGCGTCTTCCAGTCGATCAGCGGGCGCAGGCGCGACAGCTGTACGGGCTTGCGCAGCACGGTGAAATCGCCCTCCAGCCCCGCGCGCACCAGGTCCTCGCCCTGGTCGGCGGTGATCATGATCGCGGGGATGGGGCTGCCGGTGGCCGCGCGCAGTGCGGCGATGGCGGCCGCGCCGGTATCGTCCCCGTCCAGCTGGTAATCGGCGAGGATCACGTCGGGGGCCATCCCGATCTCGTCCACCAGCCGCACCGCCTCGGCGGTGGATCCCGCCGCCAGCACGCTCGCCCCCCAGCTTTCCAGCTTTTGCGTGGTGGCGAACAACACGCTGGGGTCGTTCTCGACGATCAGCACGATCAGGTTCAGGTCGCCCTCGTCCTCGTCCGGCGCAGCACCCGGCCCGTCGAGGCCGGGACAATCGGGCCGCGCGGGCGCGGTGTCCAGTTCGATCGCGAAGACCGACCCCACGCCCGGTTCCGAGCGCACCGACAGCCGGTGGCCCAGATTGCGGCAGGTGCGTTCGACGATGGACAGGCCCAGCCCCATCCCCGAGCCGGGCGGCACGTTATCGGCCCGGGTGAATTCCTCGAAGATGCGCGCCTGGTCCTTGGGCGAGATGCCGATCCCGGTATCCCAGACTTCCAGCACCACGCGGCCGCCGCGCCGCCGGCAGCCGACCAGAACGCGGCCCGTTTCGGTATACTGGATCGCGTTCACCACCAGGTTCTGCAGCGAACGCGTCAGGTATTGCCGGTCGCTGCGCACCCAGGCGGTGCAGGGCACCATATCCAGCCGCAGCCCCTTTTTCGCGGCGACCATGGCCTGGTCCTCGACCACCGGGCGCATCACCGAGCCGATGCAGAATTCCGTCGGCATCAGCGCCGAGCCGGTGCTTTCCAGCCGCGACAGGTCCAAGAGCGCGTGCAGCAGCGATTCCATCGAGGCGAAGGAGCCCGCAAGCCGATCGGTCAGCCCCGCCATCTCGGTGCCGGCGGCCATGTCGGACAGGGTCGAGATCAGAAGTTTCGCGGCGTTCACCGGTTGCAGAAGGTCGTGGCTGGCCGCCGCAAGGAACCGCGTCTTGGACGACATCGCGGTCTCGACCTCTTCCTTGGCGAGGCGCAATTCCTCTTCGACGCGGCGCTGTTCCTCGTGCTGCTCACGCAGGCGGCGGTTGGCCTCGGTCAGTTCGTGGGTGCGTTCGCGCACGCGCTTCTCCAGAAGCTCGGTCGCGCGGGATTCCAGCGTGACATCGGCGATGTCGACGAGAAATCCGCGGTCGGGCAACAGGTGCACGTGCAGGTCCAGCACCCGGCCGCTGGCGTGGTGCAGCCGCTTGCGCAGCCGCCCCTCGCGACGCAGCTCGGCGGGCCAGTGGTCGATATCGGCCATGTCGGCCTCGGCCACCAGGCGGTTGTCGCGCACGTAGCGCAGGATCGTGGTGAACTCGGTCCCGTCCTGCACCAGCGTGTAGGGCACGCCCAGCAATTCGCGGAACCGGCCGTTGCGGATCGTCACCTCGCCCGCGCGCGAAAAGGTGCAGATTCCAAGGCTCATGTGATCGAAGGCGGCCTGCAGGTAATGCGCCTGCATGTCGATCAGCAGGTCTTTCTCCATCCGGTTCTTGCGGACGATATCGGTGATCTCGGTCTGCAGCAGGATGATGTTGCCCGAGCGCGTGCGCTGCTGGCTGATCTGGAACCAGCGGTCGTGGTCCAGTTCCAGCACGAAGGCCGCGCTGGCCCCGCCCGCGGGGCCGCGGATCGCCTCGGCCAGGTCGCGGCAGGCCTTGTCGGGGTCGGCCAGGTGGCGGCTGGTCTGCAGCGCGCGGAAATAATCCTCGACCGTCAGGCCCGGCAGGATGCGGGCCGAGATGTCGGGCAGGATCGACTGGAACAGGTCGTTGCAGACCTGAAGCCGCCCCTCGTTGAACAGCGCGAAGCCGCCCTCCATCGCGTCCAGCGCCTCGGTCAGGCGGCGCTGGGTCTGCTCGCGGTCGAAGCGGGCCATTTCCAGTTCGGTCGAGGTGCGTTCCAGGTCGCGGGTCTTGGCCCAGACCTGGCCCTGCAACGCCACCGCCGACTGGAACAGCGCATAGGCGGACCCGCCCACCTCGTGCTGGCGGCTGGCGCGGCGGATCAGGGCGTCGATGATGCGCGCCTGGCGTTCGATGGTGATTTCGGGGGGATCGCTGGGGTCGATCATGCCAGCACCCGCCGCCGCGGTTCGAAGAACGCCACGCCCACGAAGGTCTGGTTCACATGCACCCCGCAATGCTGTTCGCCATAGGTGTTGAAGCCCAGCACCCGGCGGTCGCGCAGGATTTCCGACACCCGGCCGGTCAGCTGTTTCTGCCCGATTTCCAGCTTTCGCAGGAAGCAGTCGAAGCCGAGGATGAAATCGGGGGCGCGCCCGGCCTCGTCGGTGACGTCGAGGCCCTGGTCCAGCGTGCGCAGGATTTCCTGGCCCTGGCCCAGCGTCAGCAAGAGCCCGTCGTCGATCGCCGAGAAAAACGCCAGTGCCCCGTCGCCTGTCACCTTCTGGATCGCGCGGACGTGGTAGATGGAATTGTTGCGCACCAGCACCGGGTGCTCGGCGAAGATCTCGGGCGACAGCTGGTCGACGGGACAGCCGACGAGGCGCGCGTATTCCTGGGCCGCGGGGGCGCCGTTCAGTTCCAGCACCAGCCGTTCCTCGGGGATGGCGTCGGTGACCACCATCAAATGATCGGTCGGCAGAAAATGGTCGAAGCCCAGCCCGGTGAATTCCAGGTCGGTCTCCAGCAGGATCAGCAGCGCCGCGTCCTGGTGGAACGCGCCGTTCTGGAACACCGCGGTACGGCGAAAGTTCAACCCGTCACCGGCCGAGCCGCCGAACACCGGCAGATCGTCCAGCCCCGCGGCCAGCGCGGCGACCAGCATGTCCTCCTGCTTGGACAGCCCGTCGGCGAAGATCAGCGCCAGCCGGTTCCAATGCGCCGAGTGCGAGAATTGCGCGGCCAGCTTGTGCGCATCGGCCGACACCCGTTCGATCGAACAGGGGCCGAGCGGTTCGATCAGCATCGAGGCACAGCGGAAATGCGCCCGCGGAAAGGCCAGCATCATCAGCGCGTCGTCCTCGTAGCCCTCGGGCGTGATCTGGCCCGCGGTGGTGCAGCCGAACACCGGCAGCCCGGCCAGCGTGTCGCCCAGCGCCGCAGTCAGCGCGCCCAGGTCCATCCGGTCGGGCACGAAGACCAGAACGAAGCAGCTTTGCGCGAGGTCCAGCTGCGCGGCGGCCTCGGCCACGGCCTGGGCGGGGTCCGCGGCATGGGACAGGCCCACGCCGACCGCGCCCGCCCCGGAGCCTTCGCGCATCTGCAGCATCGCCGCCGCCCCCGCGCCTTATTGGCTGAGGAAGGCGCGGGCGTCCGCGTCGCCGGGCCCCGCCCCGGCATCCAGGCTTGCGCTTTCGACGAGGACGGCGGCCTGGGTCCGGTTCTGCACGCCCAACCGCCGCAGAAGCGCGGTGATATGCGCCTTGACCGTGGCCTCGGCCAGCGAAAGTTCATGCGCGATCTGCTTGTTCGGCTTGCCGGCGCAGATCAGCTTCATGATGCGGGCCTGTTGCGGGGTCAGTTCGGCGATCTTCCGGCTGACCTCCTGCACGGTGGGCATGCGCGGGCGCACCTGGGCGGTGCGGCAGGCGCTACGATAGTCCGCCGGCAGGTAGCGGCGCCCGGCCCGCACCTCGATCAGGGCGGTTTTCAGCTCGTCGGTCGAGGCGTCCTTGGGGATGAAGCCCGCCGCGCCGCCCTCCATCAGGGCATGCACCACCTCGACCGAAGTCAGCGCCGAGATCACCAGCATGGGCACGTCGGGGATACGTTCGCGCAGCCGCAGGAACCCGCTGATGCCCGTCACGTCGGGCAGCTTGAGATCCAGCATCACGAGGTCGGGGGTGAAATCGGGGCCGAGCTGGGCCAGCCCTTCGCCAAGCGAGGTAGCGGTGCGGATCGTGCAGCCGTCGAAGACGTGGCGCAACGCCATAGCGAGGGCGTCGCTGTAAAGCGGATGGTCGTCGATCACGAGGATCGCGCGTATCCGGCTTGCGCTGGGCGCAACCGTGTCCTGTGTCATCGAAAAGTCCTCCCGGGTGGAAGGATAGCAAGACTCGAACAGATGGCGCAACGCCGCAGGCGATGCGGGCCCGTCAGGGCGCGGCCTTGAGCCGGTCGAGATACCCGCCGGCCCCGCGCCGCGCGGCACGGCGCCAGTCGGCCTCGGTCTGGCGGGCGGCCAAAGCGGCGTCGATCTCGACCTCGTCGAAGCCGCAGGCGCGCGCAACGGGATACTGGTCGGCGATCAGGCGCCCCGCCGCCCTGAGCCGGCCGCGAAAGCCCATCCGCCGCAACTCGCGCGCAAGGGTGAAGCCACGCCCGTCGGAAAACACTGGAAAGGCGATGCGGATCGCGGCGATCCGGTGCAACAGCCCGGCCAGCGCCGCGGGATCGTCGCCGGGATCGAGGTCCACCGCGGCGGGCGTATCGTTGCCGATCTCGGCCAGGGCCACGAAGTGCTCGGCGGCGCGGAGCGGCACGAAACCGGCATCGGTGATCAGGACGCTGTTCCCGGGACCGCTCATCGCCGCCCCTCCAGCGCCGTGCCGCGCACCGCACGGCCATCCACGAAATGGATGCCGCATTCCTCCTTGGCGCGGCCGCGCCAGCGGCCCGCCCGCGGATCCTCGCCCGGGACGACCGGCGTGGTGCAGGGCGCGCAGCCGATCGAAGGATAGCCGCGGGCGACCAGCGGGTGCCGCGGCAGGGTATGCGAGTCGATATAGCGGCGCACCCGCTCGTCCGACCAGTGCAGCAGCGGGTTCACCTTGATCCGCCCGGCCGGGTCCAGTTCGACCGGGGCGATGGCGGCGCGTGCGCCGGTCTGGTGCCGCTTGCGCCCGGTGATCCAGGCGCCATAGCCCGCAAGCGCCGTTTGCAGCGGCCGCACCTTGCGCAGCGCGCAGCAGCGGTCGGGGTCGGTTTCGTGCAGCGTGCCATCGGGATCAGCGGCGGCCAGCGCCAAGGGGTCGGGGCGCACCACCCGCACCCCGGTCAGGCCCAGCGTTTCGGCCACCTCGCGCTGGTAGGCCAGCGTTTCGGGGAACAGCATCTCGGTATCAATGAACAGCACCGGCAGGCCCGGGTCGATCCGCGAGACCATGTGCAACAGCACGACCGATTCCGCCCCGAAGGACGACACCAGCGCGATGCGCCCGGCGAAGGCGTCCAGCGCGCGGGCCAGCACCGTTTCGGGCGGGGCGCCGTCCAGCGCCGCGTTCAACGCGGCCACCTGTTCCCCGGCGGGGTCGAACCCGGTCTCAGGCCGCATCGTCCGCCTCCCCTTCGCCATAAAGCGCCTGCTGGAACGGGGCGAGGCCGACCCGCCGGAACACCTCGGCAAAGGTTTCCCCTGCGTCGCGGCGCAGGTCGAGATAGGCCAGGACGATCCGTTCCACCGCGCCCACGATCTGATCGGCGGAAAAGCCCGGCCCGGTGCGCTGGCCGATCGCGGCGGTGTGCGTCGGGTCGCCGCCCAGCGTCACCTGGTAGGTTTCGACGCCCGCGCGTTCGAGGCCGAGGATGCCGATATCGGCGACGTGGTGATGCGCGCAGGCATTGATGCAGCCCGAGATGTTCAGCCGCAGCGGGCCGATCTGGTGTTCCAGTTTCAGCGCCTCGAAATGCCGTGCGATCCGCTGCGCGACGGGAATCGACCGCGCGGTGGCCAGCGCGCAGTAATCCAGCCCCGGGCAGGCGATGATGTCGGAAATCCGGCCCGCATTCGCCGCGGCCAGCCCCGCACCCGCCAGCGCATCGAACAGCGCGGGCAGGTCGGCCTTGCGCACATGGGGCAGCACGACGTTCTGGCGCGGCGTGATGCGCAATTCGTCGTAACCGTAGCGCTGGGCCAGGTCGGCCAGCACCCGCATCTGCGCCGCGGTCGCATCGCCCGGCACCTGCCCCGGCGTTTTCAGCGAGACGGTGACGATGGCATGGTCAGCGCGGCGGTGGGCAGCCAGGTTGGTGTCGCACCAGGCGCGGAACGCGGGGCTGCCCGGCGGGATCGCCGGCGGGCCGTCCCGAAAGGCGGGAGGCGCGAACTGCGCCTTGATCCGGGCCAGCATCTGCTGGTCGGCGCCTTGGAATTCGGCCCGTGTCTGCGCGAAACGCGCCTCGACCAGGTCGCGCAGGCGGTCGAGGCCCATCTCGTGCACCGCGATCTTGATCCGCGCCTTGTACTTGTTGTCCCGCCGGCCCAGCCGGTTGTAGACGCCCAAGATCGCCTCGACGTAAGGGAGCAGGTCCGCCGCGGGCAACGCCGCGCGCAGCACCCGGCCCAGCATGGGCGTGCGCCCCAGCCCGCCGCCGACGCTGACCTCGACGCCGATCCCGTCGCCCAGCCGCACGAGACGCAGGCCGATATCGTGGGCGGCGGTCACGGCGCGGTCTTCGCTGACGCCGGTGATGGCGATCTTGAACTTGCGCGGCAGGAACTGGAATTCCGGGTGGTCGGTGGACCATTGCCGCAACAGTTCGGCGTAAGGCCGCGGATCGGCGATCTCGTCCGCGGCGGCCCCGGCGAAGGGGTCGGCGGTGACGTTGCGCACGCAATTCCCCGAGGTCTGGATCGCGTGCATGCCCACATCGGCCAGCGCGTCCAGCATGTCGGGCACGTCGCGCAGGTGGGGCCAGTTGAACTGGATGTTCTGGCGCGTGGTGAAATGGCCATAGCCGCGGTCCCAGCGCTCGGCGATCATGGCCAGTTGGCGCATCTGGCGGGCGTTCAGCGTGCCATAGGGGATCGCCACGCGCAGCATGTAGGCATGCAGTTGCAGGTACAGCCCGTTCATCAGGCGCAGCGGCTTGAACTCGTCCTCGGTCAGGCGGCCGTCGATGCGGCGCGCGACCTGGGCGCGGAACTGGTGCACGCGGGCGCGGACGAAATCCGCGTCGAACTGGGAATAGGCATACATCGGCTTATCCTTCGGCGGGACGCGCGGGGCCGCGGGCGCGGACCCGTTCGCGGAATTCGACGGGGCGGGGGCCGAACGCCCCCGGGCGGACGGCGGCAAGATAGGGGGCCACCACCTGGTCGGGCCGGGCCGCGGCCTGGGCAAGGCGCGCCTGGGCCCGGGTGGCATCGGACAGCAGCTCGGCATCGGCCAGCGCGCGCGACCAGTTGCCCCCGGGGGTCAGCCAGACCGCATCCCCGGTCAGCAGGTCGTTCGCCGTGACGACGGCGGGCAGGGCGATACGGGTCATGGCGCCACCTCGGCAAGCGGCGCCGGGG
>JBNGDM010000085.1:0-11382 GCA_049975105.1 Rhodovulum sp.
GCGCTGGAGACACCGATGCCCCGCAAGATCATCATCGACACAGATCCCGGCCAGGACGATGCCGTCGCGATCCTGCTGGCACTAGCCAGCCCCGACGAGTTGGATGTGTTGGGAATAACGGCGGTGGCGGGAAACGTGCCTCTGGCTTTGACCCAGAAAAACGCACGCATCGTCTGCGAACTGGCGGGCAGGACGGATGTTCCGGTTTTCGCAGGCTGCGAAAAGCCCCTGAAGCGAACGTTGGTCACCGCCGAGCATGTCCACGGCAAGACCGGGCTTGACGGCCCCGCCCTGCCCAACCCGACGATGGCGCTGCAAGAGACGCATGCCGTCGAGTTCTTAGTAGAAACGCTGCGGTGCGAACCCGAGGGCAGCGTGACCCTTTGCCCGCTGGGCCCCCTGACCAACATCGCGACGGCCATGAACGCCGCGCCGGAGATCGTACCCCGCATCGCCGAGATCGTATTGATGGGCGGCGCCTATTTCGAGGTGGGAAACATCACACCGGCGGCCGAGTTCAACATCCATGTGGACCCTGAAGCCGCGGAAATCGTGTTCGGGTCAGGCGTTCCTCTGGTGGTTATGCCGCTCGACGTGACGCATAAGGCGTTGGTGACACGGCCTCGGAACGACGCGTTCCGCGCGCTCGGCAACAGGGTTGGGGTGGCGGTCGCCGAGATGACCGACTTCTTTGAGCGGTTCGACAAGGCGAAATATGGCAGCGAGGGCGCGCCGCTGCATGACCCCTGCGTGACGGCGTATCTGCTTCGCCCAGAGCTGTTCTCGGGGCGGCATATCAATGTCGAGATTGAAACTGCGGGCCGGTTTACCGCGGGCATGACGGTGGCCGACTGGTGGGGCGTTTCGGGACGCATACCAAACGCGACCTTCATCGGCGACCTGGACGCAGATGGGTTCTTCGCATTGCTGACAGAGAGACTTGCATGCTTCTGACGCGCGCGAATCCCTCTGCCGAGCATTTTGCCAATCAGTTTATAAAAATTCGTGGCGCCCGCCCTACCTGTTGCGCATGACACTGGCTATTCCGTTCGATAATTCCTACGCGCGGCTCCCCGACCGCTTCTACACCCGACAGGCGCCGACACCTGTGCGCCAGCCGCGGTTGATCAAGCTGAACGAGGAACTTGCGCGCGATCTGGGTCTCGACACCGACGCATTGGCCTCTATGGCAGGCGTTGAGATGCTCGCGGGAAACCTTGTGCCCGATGGAGCGGACCCGCTGGCCCAAGCCTATGCCGGGCACCAATTCGGAGGCTTCGCGCCACAATTGGGCGACGGGCGAGCGATCCTCTTGGGCGAGGTCGTGACGCCGGACGGGCGGCGCCAAGACATTCAACTCAAGGGCGCCGGGCGCACGGCGTTCTCACGCATGGGCGACGGTCGGGCCTGGCTGGGCCCGGTGCTGCGCGAATACATCGTTTCCGAGGCGATGCACGCGCTGGGCGTCCCGACGACACGGGCACTTGCAGCCGTGACCACCGGCGAAGAGGTCTTCCGAGAGGCGGCCCTTCCGGGCGCGGTGCTGACCCGCGTCGCTGCCAGTCATATCCGCATTGGAACTTTCCAGTTCTTCGCCGCCCGTCGCGACACCGAGGCGCTGCGCACGCTCGCCGATCACGCCATCGCGCGCCATTACCCGGGTGCGGACGGGCCGCTCGCGCTACTCGAGGGCGTGATCGCGGCACAGGCACGGCTGGTCGCGAAATGGATGGGGATTGGTTTCATCCATGGCGTGATGAATACCGACAATTCAGCGATCTCAGGCGAAACCATCGATTACGGCCCCTGCGCCTTCATGGACGGCTATCACCCGGACACGGTGTTCAGTTCCATCGATGTCCACGGCCGTTACGCGTATGCGCGACAGGCCGATATCACGGCTTGGAACCTGGCGCAGTTCGCCTCGGCCGTGGTGCCGCTGATCGCCGCCGACGAAGACACTGCAATCGCGCAGGCGACCGAGGCGATCGGCGCCTTTCCGGCACTTTTCCGCGACGCCTGGCTGGCGGTGTTCCGGCCAAAGCTGGGGCTGACCACGGCCGAGGAAGGCGATGCAGAGTTGATCCACGGGTTGCTGGACCTGATGGCAGCCGAGCGTGCGGATTTCACAAACACGTTTCGCGGACTCTCCGATGGAACCGCGCGCGATGAGTTTCGCGACCGCGCCGCATACGACACTTGGGCCTCGGCTTGGCGCGATCGGTTGCAGCGCGAGCCGGTATCCGAGGCTGTGCAGAGCGATCGGATGCGCGCCGCCAACCCAGCGCTTGTTCCGCGCAACCATCGGGTGGAACAAGTGATTGGCGCGGCGGTCGCAAATGACTACGCGCCCCTTGAACAGCTTTTGCAGATCGTGGCGCGGCCCTACGACGATCAACCGGAAAATGCGGCCTACCGCCGGCCGCCCGAACCGGGCGAAGAAGTTCGCCAGACCTTTTGCGGAACCTGATCTCTAGAGGCGCGATTAATCGGCAGAAGCCCGACTGCGACGAGCCCCAGCGCGCACAGGCTCTTGATGCCCGCCGGTTGATCAAGCAGCCCCCGGCCAGAGCGCATCCAGTACACCGGCGTAAGCAAGCCGAAGCTCACCCCACTGGCCGCCGGATAGCGGGAAAGACGCTAAAGCACTAATATTACGAAATAAATGATGATCACCGAGAACTGAAAGCCGAGCCCTCACAACTGCATCGGCGCCAGATCGCGGACAGTGGAATCAAGAAGCAGCGAGACCGCAAGCAACGCCGGATCGGAAACGGCGCCTTGCCAGAACCACTCGATATCCATCACAATCTCTTCGAGCGGGTGGCCCGGGCGCACAGTGCGATCCAGGCACAGCCCCTAGTAAAGCAGAGCACGCCCCAAAACACGACACGCGATTTCCTCGCCGCATTGGCCGAGGCGCTGACCGAGCGGGGCGAAGCGGTATCGCTTGCACCGGATGACGCGGCCGACGATGTTGAGGAATCGTCCCTCGAGCGCGACGCCCCGAGGCGGCAGATGACCTCGCACAGCTGCGCCGCTGGGCGATTCAGCTGCGGCTCTTTTTCCGGCCGCGGCACGATGCGCTAGCGCTGTCGTCGGAAGGGTTTCCCCGCGGACCGGTCCCGCGGCACGGTTCCTGCTGAGCGAAAGCACGCACCGGACGACTCGCGCGGTCGAGGAATTGAAGGCGGTCTCTGCGCGGCTGACGATATTGCACGATCATCTTGAGGGACAGCGCTGGATGCGGATGGGCCGCAACGGCTATGTGCTGTCGGTCGTCGCCCCGATTTTCCTGTCGCTATGGTTTCTGGCCAGCCTGTTCCGGATGGACGTCGCGGGCATGCAGAAGATGGGCTGACCTCTGGCCGTCGCCGCGCGGACAGCGGCGAACGCTCTTATGGGACTTGGGCTTCCGGCGCTGTTCCGGGCGCTCTGCTGGCTGTGATCGCGACCATCCGGCCCTGCGCCGAAATTCTTGGCAAGAAATCTGGTAAGAAAGTCCGAATTTTCCTGCCCGCGCCTCGCTGACGGCGCGCACCGGGGCTAGAAACACCGCGCTCCAGCGGCTACACCGTCG
The DNA here is from genome assembly GCA_049975105.1 of Rhodovulum sp. Classification (GTDB taxonomy): domain Bacteria; phylum Pseudomonadota; class Alphaproteobacteria; order Rhodobacterales; family Rhodobacteraceae; genus Rhodovulum. The sequence continues at coordinate 3,581 of JBNGDM010000085.1, forward strand.
TCCCGAACCGAGAGGGCGCTATGGCGGATACCATCATCTCCCGCTGCGAGGCAAAGGGCCTGCGCATGACCGATCAACGCCGGGTGATCGCGCAAGTTCTAGAAGACAGCCGCGATCACCCAGACGTCGAGGCACTCTACGGCCGCGCCAGCGCCGTGGACCCAAGAATATCGATCGCCACCGTTTATCGCACCGTCAAGCTGTTCGAGGAGGCCGGGATCCTCGAAAAACACGAGTTCGGCGATGGCCGCGCCCGTTATGAGGATGCCGAGCGCGACCATCACGACCACCTGATTGACATGAATTCCGGCGAGGTCATCGAGTTCTGCGACCCCGAGATCGAGACCCTGCAGGAAAAGATAGCCGAAAAGCTGGGATACCGGCTCAAAGGCCACCGGCTGGAACTGTATGGTGTACCCATCAGGAAGCGCTAGGCCTGCGGCGCTTGCGGGCGAGCATGCCCAGCGCACAGGCCAGCAGCAGCTCCGGAACCGGCACGATGTTCGGCGTCCAGAACGCCCTCGTCCTATCACTTTCGCTTCGGCGCCAAACCCGCCGTTCCGGTTGCTGTCGTTCAGCATGCCCGACAGTGAGCCGCAAGTGACATAGAACGCGTCGGCCATGCTCTCGTCCTCGATTTTGAAGCGGCTTCAATAGACCCTCGCCGCAACACCGGATGCCGGAATGGCAATAATCGCGGCGCAAACGAGCGCCTCCGTATTAGAACTGTTGCGCATAGCCCCGAAGGCTGCTTGGCCAAGGCCGGGCAGGATCGACGATTGCACTTTGCCCCGCCCATGCGGCGGGTTAGGTGGGCCTGAGATTCCCGGATCACGGACGCAAGAAATGGACAACCTGCGCGGCATCGCGCTTATGGTGGCCGCGATGGCCGCTTTCGCGCTGGAAGACATGTTCGTCAAGACCGCGGCACAAAGCCTGCCGGTGGGCCAGATCCTGTTGACGCTGGGCGCGGGCGGGGCGGTCGCCTTTGCGCTGATGGCGCTGGCGCGTGGCCAGCGGCTGTGGTCGCGGGCGCTGCTGACCCGGCCCGTTCTCTTGCGCAACACGGGCGAGGTCGTAGGCACGCTGGGCTTTGTCTATGCGATCGCCCTGACGCCCTTGTCCTCGGCCTCGGCGATCCTTCAGGCCACGCCCCTGATGGTGACGCTGGGCGCGGCGATCTTCATGGGGGCGGAGGTCGGCTGGCGCCGCTGGAGCGCGATCGCGGTGGGCCTGTGCGGCGTGCTGCTAATCATCCGCCCGGGGCTGGAGGGGTTCCAGCCGGCCTCGCTGTTCGCGGTGATGGCCGTGTTTGGGCTGGCGCTGCGCGATCTTGCCACCCGGGCGACGCCGCGCAGCGTGGGCTCACTGCAACTCTCGGCCTATGGGTTTGCGATGGTCGTGCCGCTGGGCGCGCTCTTGTTGTTTCTCGGCCCTGGCCCGGCGCCGGTCGACGGGGCGATGGCGCTGCGGCTGGGGGCGGCGCTGGTGATGGGGGTGGCGGGCTATTACGCCATCGTCGAGGCGATGCGCATGGGCGAGGTCGCGGTGGTGACGCCGTTCCGCTATACCCGCCTGCTATTCGCGCTGGCGATCGGGGTTCTGGCCTTCGGCGAACGGCCCGATGCGGCGACGCTAACGGGTGCGGGGATCATCATCGCCTCGGGGCTTTACACGCTGTGGCGGGAACGCGCCCTTTCCAAGGCCCGTTCGCGGGGGTAGAAGACCCGCGAATTTGCATGTGCAGCAACACGAGGCACCGGACCCTATGAGCACCATCATCGACATCGTCGGCCGTGAGATCCTCGACAGCCGGGGCAACCCCACCGTCGAGGTGGACGTCATTCTCGAAGACGGCACGATGGGCCGGGCCGCGGTCCCCTCGGGCGCCTCCACCGGCGCCCACGAGGCCGTGGAAAAGCGCGACGGCGACAAGGGCCGCTACAAGGGCAAGGGCGTGCTCGAAGCCGTGGCCGCCGTCAACGGCGAGATCGCCGAGGAACTGGCCGGCATGGACGCGACCGAACAGGTCGCCCTCGACCGCGCGATGATCGAACTCGACGGCACCGAGAACAAGGGCCGGCTGGGCGCCAACGCCATCCTCGGCGTTTCGCTCGCCGCCGCCAAGGCCGCCGCCGATTTCACGATGCAGCCCCTCTACCGCTACGTGGGTGGCACCTCTGCGCGCATCCTGCCGGTGCCGATGATGAACATCATCAATGGCGGCGAACATGCCGACAACCCCATCGACATCCAGGAATTCATGATCATGCCGGTCAGCGCGGGCAATATCCGCGACGCGGTGCGCATGGGCTCGGAGGTGTTCCACACCCTGAAATCCGAACTGTCCGCCGCGGGCCATAACACCGCCATCGGCGACGAGGGCGGCTTTGCACCCAACCTGTCCTCGACCCGCGACGCGCTGGATTTCATCCTGAAAAGCATCGAGAAGGCCGGCTACAAACCCGGCGAGGACATCTACCTCGCGCTCGACTGCGCCTCGACCGAGTATTTCGAGGGCGGCAAATACGAGATGAAGGGGGAGGGCTTAAGCCTGAGTGCCGCCGAAAACGTCGACTACCTCGCGAAACTCTGCGCCGATTACCCGATCATCTCCATCGAGGATGGCTGCGCCGAGGATGACTGGGACGGCTGGAAAGCCCTGACCTCGGCGCTGGGCGACAAGGTGCAGCTCGTGGGCGACGACCTCTTCGTCACGAACCCCAAACGCCTCGCCGATGGTATCGCGCAGGGCGTGGCGAACTCGATGCTGGTGAAGGTCAACCAGATCGGCAGCCTGACCGAAACGCTTCAGGCCGTCGATATGGCCCACCGCGCGCGCTATACCAACGTCATGTCCCACCGGTCGGGCGAGACCGAGGACGCCACCATCGCCGACCTCGCCGTCGCCACGAATTGCGGGCAGATCAAGACCGGGTCGCTCTCGCGCTCGGACCGGCTGGCGAAATACAACCAGCTGATCCGCATCGAGGAAATGCTAGGCGAAACCGCCGAATATGCCGGTCGGTCGATCTTGAAGTAGTGTCCTGATCAGCCAACCAGGCGGTAGACGCCATAGGCCGCGTCGCGCGCAAGCGCATCGGTAAGCGCGCGGCCGTCTCCCATGGGGCGGCCATTGCCGTCAAGCCAGCCCCGGCTGCGTGCGGCGGCGAGGGGATCTTGGCAGGCGCCGCACTGGCTGGCGAAGGCCAGGATGCGGCTCGAGGTTTTACAAAGTTTCATGGGGCACCTTTTAAGTTAATGCCCGAATTACGCATGCGCGAGCGGCGCGGATTGCCGGTCGCGCTTCAGACCTGCGCGAGGCACTGTCAGACCGGCAGCCGGTAGACGCCGTATGCGGAGTCGCGGCTGGTAAGCGCTTCGATGAGCGCACGGCCTTCTTCGGTGGGCTGGCCCTCGGAATCCAGCCAACCACGGCTATGGGCCGCGTCATCCGGCCGTTCGGCAGCGTGCCCCATGCAGAACCGCGCAAACCCCAGTATCCGCGATACCAAGTCTTCGGTGCCGAACGCAGGCTCGACTGCGCCGGTTTCGATCATGTCCATCGTTCTGTCATCCCGTCCGATGCCGGCACTTCCGGCCGGCCTTGCCATTTGAAAAGGCAAACTGGAATTGCTGCAGCGCAGCGCCCCCACCGCATAAATGCTGCACTGCGGCAATACTAGCGCGAAATATGTGACATTTTGTGAACGTTCGGCGATACTTTCGGGACCGACTGTCTAAAACTGTTCAGATATGCCACGCTTGCAGGCCGAGCTTGCACCAATCGACTGAGATCATGACTGCCGACGAAATCATAAGCACGCTGGGCCTTGTTCCCCATCCAGAGGGCGGTTGGTACCGAGAGACATGGCGTGCAGATGTCGCGGACGGGGCACGGCCCGTGGGCACGGCAATCTATTATCTGCTTTCTGCCGATCAGCGCAGCCACTGGCACCGGGTCGATGCCGATGAGATCTGGCACTACCATGCCGGCGCACCACTCGAGTTGCGTATCGCCAAGACCGCAGACGGGCCGGCTGCCGCATACCGGCTGGGACATGACCTAACCGAAGGCGCGCGACCGCAGTTCGTGGTGAAGGCCAATTACTGGCAGGCCGCTCGACCGTTGGGCGACTGGACACTGGTAAGTTGCACGGTCAGTCCCGGTTTCCTGTTCGATGGGTTCGAAATGGCGCCCCCCGACTTTGACATCCCTGGAAGCGAAGGCTGAGACCAGACATCTCTTAGGCCGGGAAGTCGCGGATTGAAATCCACCGGTTTGTGGTGCCGAACAGAATAATGATTGGCTGTGCAGCCACCTGGCCCGCCGTGGACCGAGCCGAGTGTCACCTTAGGCAGCCTTGCGGATAACTGATCTCGCCCCCGCCCACCGCAGCGGCCACCCCTGTGGTCGACGGGCATGAGGTCGGCAGTCCGCGCGCCACCCGCACCGCGAGATAGCCGAAGGCCTGCGCCTCGAGCATGTCGCCGTTAAGCCCGACCGCCTCGACCGGATCGACCGGAAGGCCCGTTCTCTCGGCCAACATACGCATCATCACCGGGTTCAGCCGCCCGCCCCCGGTTACCAAAAGGCGTGAGGGCGCCACCGGGCAATGGTCGACTCCACGCGCGACCGAGGCCGCCGCGGCTGCGGTCAGTGTGGCCGCGGCATCCGCGTCCGCCAAGCGGGCTACCTCTGCTCCGAGCGCACTGAAATCGTTACGGTCCAGCGACTTGGGTGGCATTCGAAGGAAATAGGCATGTGACATGAGCGCCTCGGTCACGCCTGCATCGACACAGCCCCTTGCGGCAAATGCGCCGCCACGATCACAATCCAGGCCCACCCGGGCGCGCATCAGGTCGTCGAGCGGAGCATTGGCAGGCCCGGTGTCGAAAGCCATCAGCGCGCCCGGAACCTCGGGCCCGTCGCGCCTGGGATCCACCCAGGTCAGGTTGCCCACGCCTCCAAGATTGACGAAAGCCAACGGCGTCCGCGCCCCGATCCATTTCGCGCACGCGAAGTGGAAAAAGGGGGCGAGGGGCGCCCCCTGCCCGCCCAGCCTGATATCGCTGGTCCGGAAATCCCACACCACAGGCAGACCCAGAACCTCGGCCAACACCCAGCCCGCACCGGCCTGATGGGTCCCCCGGCCATACGGATCATGGGCCAACGTTTGACCGTGAAAGCCCCCTATATCGATTTCCTGGAACGGCGCCATAACGGCCGCATGGGCCACCTCGACAATTTCGGCCGCCTCTTCGACGCCCGCCTCACCTGGCCACAGGCCCAGTGCCCCGGCGAGCACTGCACGTTCTTCTTCGGAATAGGCTCGATAGGCAGTCTCGCCGAATCCGGTGATGGTGACGCCGTCGGTCACCACCACGGCGGCGTCGACCCCGTCGAGCGAAGTGCCCGACATCGTCCCAAGCGCCCTGACCGGCCCAGGTTTCAACATTGGCTTCCCCTTCACCGCCCCGGCCGATATATCACTGGCCATATTCACCCTCAGGGACAAGAGGCGATGACCTACCACCCCAGATCGGACTTCCTGCGCGTGATGATCGACCGCGGCTTTCTGGCCGACTGCACCGATTATCAGGGCTTGGACGAGGCTTTGGCTGCGGGTGTGGTGCCAGCCTATATCGGTTTCGACGCGACGGCGAAATCGTTGCATGTGGGCAGCCTGATCCAGATCATGATGCTGCGCTGGTTGCAGAAAACCGGCCACAAGCCGCTCGTGCTGATGGGCGGAGGAACGACCAAGGTGGGCGATCCCAGTTTTCGTGCCGAGGAACGCCCGCTGCTGACGGCGGCGCAGATCGACGAAAACATCGCTGGCATCAAGGCCGTCTTCGCGAAGTACCTTGAATTCGGCGAAGCGCCGTCCGACGCACTCATGCTGAACAATGCCGAATGGCTGGACGGGCTGAACTATCTGGAGTTCCTGCGCGACGTCGGCCGACACTTCAGCGTCAACCGGATGCTGAGTTTCGAATCGGTGAAGTCGAGGCTGGACCGCGAACAAAGCCTCAGCTTTCTCGAGTTCAACTACATGATCCTGCAGGCTTACGACTTCCTCGAATTGAACCGTCGCTATGGCTGCCGGCTGCAGATGGGCGGATCGGACCAGTGGGGCAACATCGTCAACGGGATCGACCTGACCCGACGCATCCTCGATCATGAAGTTTTCGGGCTGACATCACCGCTGTTGACCACCGCCGATGGCACAAAAATGGGCAAGACGGCGAGCGGAGCGATCTGGCTGAATGCCGACATGCGCGCGCCTTACGACTTCTGGCAGTTCTGGCGAAACACGGCGGATGCCGATGTTGGCCGGTTCCTGAAACTCTACACCGAGATCGAGGTCGAGGAATGCAACCGGCTCGGCGCATTGGAAGGGGCTGAGATCAACGAGGCGAAGATCGTGCTGGCGAATGCCGTCACCACGCTTTGCCATGGCGGCGAGGCTGCCACCGCGGCCGAGGCCACCGCGCGGGAGGTGTTCGAGAGAGGCGGGACGGGCAGCGACCTGCCAACGCTCGTGGTAACGGCCGAGGAGTTGGGGAACGGCATCTCGGTGGTGCAGCTCATCACCCGGTCGGGGCTGGCGAAATCGGGTAAGGACGCCAAGCGCCTGATCGCCGAAGGCGGCGCACGGCTCAACGATACGCCGCTGACGGACGCGGGTCTTGTGATCGACGCGGGCATGCTGGCCGCGCCGATCAAGCTGTCGGCAGGCAAGAAGCGGCACGCGCTGGTTCGGCTGGCAGGCTGAGCCGTGCGGGTCAGCCCAGCAGCCGAAGCACAAGCATGACTGCCCCGTAAAGCCCGGCCAGCGGCAAGGTGACCAGCAGGGCCAACCACAGCCCTCCGGCGATGGTAGGCCTCGGCGGCGGGGCATGCACGCCGCGGACCTTGGGGCTTTGTCGGTCATCCTGCCTGGTCATCATTGCTTTATTTACCCGGAATTAGCTTTTCACATGGTTAATAGGCGGTATGCCCGACCGCTGGACCCTGACTGACAATCCCCTATTGCCCGATGGCGCGCCCGTGCCGATGCAGCAGCATCCCTGTTATGGCGCGGCGGCGGGCGCGCTTGGCTCAGAGGCGATGTGGCTCGAATGGCGCTCGGGCGGACAGCTGCATGCCAGTGCCCAGGTTCTGATCCGTCGCTGGCCGCTGATGGGACGGTTCGCGCTTTTGTCACGGGGACCGATCTTTGCCCCCGGGATTGCAGAGGATCGGGCCACGGCCGCAACCCGTGCCCTGATCCGGGCACTGCGGCTAGGTCACCGGGGCGTGATGGTCACCGCCGAAACCCTATCGGGCACCGACCCCGCGGCCGGGGCCGGCCTGTTGATGATGTTGACCGGCGGCCATGTCGCGCGGCTGTCGCTGACGCCCGAACTTGCGACGCTGCGGGCCGGACTCTCGCAGAAGTGGCGTAACGCCCTGCGCCGGGCGGAAGAGCAGGCTCCGCCAATCCGGATCGCTCCGCTTCGGCCCGGAAGCGGCGAATGGCTGTTCCGGAAGGAGGCGGCGCAGGCGCGCGGGCGCCGCTATGCACGCCTCCCCCCGGATTTCTCGCGTGCCTGGGCGCAGCATGGTGGGACGCTACTGATCGAGGCCGGCAGGCAAGAGGCGCCGCTTGCCGGGATGCTGTTCCTGCTCCACCCTCCATGGGCTAGCTATCACCTTGCCTGGACGTCAGAGGCCGGGCGGGGCGCCAATCTTCACCGGCTGATGCTGTGGCAGGCCATTGCAACGCTGCAGGCCAAAGGCATCGAGATGCTGGAAC
>JBNGDM010000086.1:0-11360 GCA_049975105.1 Rhodovulum sp.
GCATGGTATCTCGCGGCCTCGCCAAACCAGATCGACACCATCGAATACGCCTATCTCGAGGGTCAGCAGGGCGCCTACATCGAGACCCGCAACGGCTTCGACGTTGACGGCGTCGAGATCAAGTGCCGCCTCGACTTCGGCGCCAAGGCCATCGACTGGCGCGGCCTCTACAAGAACCAGGGCGCGTAAGGTCAGAACAGGCCGTAGAGATCGCGCCGCCCGTGCACGGCGCGGACAATCTCGACACCATCATCGGTGATCCGGTAGAGCAGCAGGTATGACCCGCTGACCAGATACCGAAGCCCGGGGCGGATATCGTCCCGCGCCGGGCCCATCTGCGGATTGCGCGCGAGGTGGTTGGCGGCCTCGTCCAGCCTGTCGAGCACGCGGTCGGCGGCGGCGGCATCGTCCTCGGCGATATGCGCCCAGATCGCGATCAGATCCTCGCGCGCGGCCCGCGTGAAATAGACGTGCAGCCTCAAGGATCAGGAAACGCTGCGGCGGTTGCGCGCCTCGCGCTTGATGTCGGCCATCGTTGTGCCTAGCGCGCTGCGCCCGCTGGCGAGGCCCTCGTCCCAGAGTTGCCCGACCACGCGCCGGGCCCGCCATTCACGCAGCGCCTCGCGAACCACCTCGCTCGAGGAGGCATAGGAGCCGCTGCCCACCGCCTCCTGCAGGAGCGCAGCATGCTCGTCGGTGATGGAAATGCTGATCTTGCCTGCCATGTCGGATCCTCCCTCCCCGAAGGTAGGAAAAATTCGCACTGCCTGCAACCTCGACCAGAAGGAAAGTCGCCATGAAAAACTACGTCCAGCCCGGCAAGACCATCACCCTGACCGCCCCCTACGCCGTCGCCTCCGGCGATGGCCTGCTCGTCGGCGCCATCTTCGGGGTCGCTTCCGGCATCGCTGCCCTCGGCGAATCCGTCGATACCGCGCTCGTCGGCGTGTTCGACCTGACCAAGGTCGGCAGCCAAGCCTGGACCGCGGGCGTCAAGGTCTATTGGGACAAAACCAACAAGCGCTGCATCACCGTCGCGACCGACAACACCATCATCGGTGTTGCCACTGAGGCCGTGGCGAGCGGAGCGGGCGACACCATCGGCCGGGTGCGCCTGAACGCGATGTTCTGAAGAGCGCCTTCGCCGCCGCCGTGGGCGCGGGCAGGCGATAAAGACGGCGTGGCGTTGCGGCGGCGTGGCGTATCCTCGTGTGGTCCCAGACGGGTTCATGCCCTCCCGGCACTTGATCCTCGCGACGAAGTCCGCCTTGCCGTTCGCTTGTCTCGCACCCCTTGCTGCCGGGTCAGTGCAGGTGCAGGCGCTCTGTGACAAGTTCCGCGACGTCTTCGGGGTGATGCAGCACGCCGATCAGCGCGACCCCGTCCGCCCGAAGCGCCGCCAGCCGCTCGGTCAGGGCGGCCCGGGCGGCCCGGTCGAGCGAGGCGGTCGGTTCGTCCAGCAGAAGCAAACGGCGCGGCGCGATCAGCGACCGGGCCAGGTTGACCTTCTGCTGCTCGCCGCCCGAGAAGGTCGAGGGCCAGGCCGACCACAGCTCGCGCCGGACGCCAAGGTCTGCCAGCGCCGCGCGCGCCTGTTCGGTCGCCTCCTCGGGCGTCACGCCCAGGAGGTGCAGGGGTTCGGCCACCAGCCGTTCGGCCGTCACCCGCGGGCGCGGGGCCAGGAACTGGGTGACGAAGCCAAGCTCGCTGCGCCGCAGGGCCAGCACGTCCACCTCATGCGCGGTGACCAGATCGACCGGGCCCGCGTGCTGCGCGCGATAGGTCGCGCTGCCGCTGTCGGCGACGCAGGATCGCCAGAGCGTGCGCAGAAGGGTCGACTTGCCGGTGCCGTTCGGCCCCTCGACCAGCAGGAACTCACCCGGCGCCAGATCGAAGGAAACCGCGTCGAACGTGCCCACCACCGTATCCAGATGATGCACATGATAGGTCTTGGCGAGGTCGCGGACCGACAGGATCGGGTCAGAGGCGGGCATGGACAAGCTCCTGCGTGTAGGCGTGTTGCGGATCGCCGAACACCTGATCGACCAGCCCGCGTTCGACGACCTTGCCACGCCGCATCACCATGACCCGGTCGGCCAGCGCGCGGATGACACCCAGATCGTGGCTGACCACCACCATGGTGATCGACCGTTCCGCCTGAAGGCGGCGCAGCGTATCCAGCACCAGCGCCTGCACGGAAACATCAAGCCCGGTGGTCGGCTCGTCCAGCAGCAGAAGTGCGGGTTCCAGCGCGATGGCCTTGGCAAGCTGCACGCGCTGCTGCATCCCGCCCGACAGATCGACCGGGCGCGCGTCGATCCGGTCCAGCGGAAAGTCCGACGCCGCCAGCGCCCCGCGCGCGCCGCGCCGCAGCACCGAAAACCGCCGCTCGCCCGCGATCACCAGCCGCTCGGCGACATTGCCCGAAGAGGAATGGCGCATCCGGAGGCCGTGATGCGGGTTCTGGTAGACGATCCCGATATGGCGCGCACGCAACTGGCGTGCCTCGAACCGGTCCAGCGTGAACAGGTCGTCGGGCGTCTGTCCGGGCAGGTCGAGCCGATAGGTTCCGCCATCGGGCCGTTCTTCGAGATTGAGCATCCGCAGCAGCGTGGACTTGCCCGAACCGCTCTCGCCGACGATGCCGAAAACCTCGCCGCGCCAGACGTCGAGATCCACGTCATCGACCGCGACGATCCCCGGCCAGCCCTTGCGCGCCCCGCGCAGCGACAGCAGCGGGCGGGCGGGGGCGATGATCGGTTCTGCGATCATGCCATGTCCTCCCGTGCCGGATACCAGGTCGGGCCGATGCCGGCCCTGTCGCCCGTGCCGAATTTTTCGGCCAGGCCGGAATCCGACAGCTCATGGGCCGAGCCGCCATCGTCGAGCGGCATCTCGTTCATGAAGAAGCCGCCCACGCCGGTGCTGCGGCAGCGCAGGCCGGCATGATCCTCGACCGCGAAGGGCACGTCGTCGAACACCAGCGGTTCGACCCGCGTGAAGGGCGGCACCGCGTGCAGGCGCTTTTCCCGCCCGGCAGAGAGGAAGGTGAGGTTGGGGGTCATGTGCAGCTTGCACAGGTCCCAGCGCGGGATCGGCGAGGGCGTCATGACGTGACGGCCGTTGACCAGCGCCGGATAGGCCGCGCCCTGGGTGATCCGGCCCGCGCGCACGATCTGTTCGTAAAGCATCAGCCACATCGGGCCGTAATCGGCATCGCCATGCATCAGCCGCGCGCCGGTCATGTCGGGCTCGACCGGGCGCAGCGGTTCGGGATCAGGCACTTGCAGCACCAGCACCTGTGCGCCGCCCAGCCGTTCCTCGGGGATGCGGTGGCGCGACTGGATGAGATCCGCCTTGCGGCTGTCGGTGGTCGTCGCCACGCCCGCCACCCGCGTCATGAAGCGGCGCAGGTTCGCGGCGTTCACGCTGTCGTCGGCGCCCTGGTCGATGACCTTTACGGTCATGCCGGGTCGCAGGAGCGTCAGGCTGACCTGCAAGCCGCCGGTGCCCCAGCCGCGCGCGATCGGCACCTCGCGGCTGGCATAGGGAATCTGGTGGCCGGGAATAGCGATGGCCTTGAGCATCAGCCGGCGCAGCTCGCGCCGGGCGGCCGCGTCGAGAAAGCCGTAGGGCAGCGCCGCCCAGGGGCGGGCGATGGTGTCGAGACGGGTCATGCCGGTGTGTCCCCCGGTTCGCCCGCGGCTTCGGCGGCGAGCCGGGCGTCGGCCTCGGCGGCGACATCGTCGGGGCTGCGCGGGACCGGCCCGTCGCGGGTGATCCCGCGCAGGGCGTCGAGCGCCGACTGGAAGGTCACGTAGTGGGGCAGTTTGAGGTGGATGCAGAAGCCCGAGGCCTCCAGCGGTTCGGTGTGGTAGAGCACGAATTCCTCGTCCCCCGCCGGGCCGCGCGCCTCGGGGTTGGGCGCTAGGTTCATGTTCAGGTCCAGCGTCGAGCCCGCGATGACCTTGACCTCGTTCCAGCCCAGCGTTGCCGTGAAACCCATCGACAGCGTCTCGCCCTTGCCCGAGGGTGCGGCAGTCTTGGCCACCATTTCGCAGGACGACAGCCGCACCCGTCCCGCGCTGAAGGCGGTACCAGAGGGGTGGCGGACCATGATGTCGGCCTCGGCAAGGCGCAGCTCGTTCACCGTCGGATGCGCGCTGGCATAGCCGCGCTGCGCCGAATAGCCCAGGCCCAGCGTCGCCCCGGTATCGGCGCGCGCCAGCGCCTGAAGCCGCATCGCGCGCGGGGCGGGCAGCAACAGCGGCGCGCGCGTCAGGTCGGGGATGTCGCCGGCGGGGGTCGCTTCGGCCTGGGCGCGGTCCAGCAGCCCGGCGGCGGCCTGCCAGTCGGTCAGCGCCGGCAGCCGCGCGGGGTGCGGTGCGGCGGCGGGGTCCACCGGCTCGGGCCGGAAGGTTTCGCCGCGCAGCACCTCGGCCCGCAACAGCCGGTGCGAATAATCCAGCGTCGGCCCCAGCACCTGCCCGCCGTCCAGATCGCGGAAGGCGGCCGAGATCCGGCGGTGGGTGATCGTGTCGGCCAGGGCGACGGTTTCGGCGACGCAAAGCCGGGGCTGCGTGCTGCGCCAGGCGCGCAGCAGCAGCACGGATTCGTAAAGCTCGCCGCCGGTCTGCGCCAGCGCCAGCGCCGCGATGTCGCGGGCGTAAAGCGAGGCCTCACCCATCAGCCGGTCGATCAGCCAGGGCAGGGCGCGTTCGATCTCGGCCACACGCTGGGGCGTCAGATCGCCGATCTCGGCGCGAAACAGCTTTTCGGCCTGTTGAATGGCGGCCTCGCCGCCCCGTGTCGCGACATAGGCCATCAGACCACCTCCGCCTGTGTGGAGCGCGGCATGGCGAGCACCGCCGCCCCGTCATGGAGGATCAGATCGAAGCCGAGCGGATAGTGCAGCGCCGCCGCGCGCGCCGCCCAGAACGCATCGTCGAGCCCGACCCGGATCTCGCGCGCGGTTTCAATCCCCGGCCCGGTCAGGCGGACCGCGGGCCCGGTGCCGAGCCGGACGGGGGCGATCAGCGTGGCGCCCGCCTCGGGATAGGCCAGCGTTCCGGGATGCAGGCGCGCGGGCATGTCCGCCGTTGCGTCGACAAAGACATAGTCGGCAGTGCCGAGCGTCGCGGGACGCGCCTCGAGCGCCGCAAGCGTGTCTGCCATGGCGCTGTCGGCAGCATAGGCACCGACCTCGCGGTCGATCAACGCGCGGCCGATGCAGGCGGGGCCCGGTTCGGGCAGATCGAACAGAAGGCCGGGTTCGGCCATGGCGCGCATGATCGCCTCGAAGGTGTCGAGCGCCGCCGCCTCTTCCGCAGACGGCGCCAGGGGGGCAAGCGTCATCAGAACGTCTCCATTTCCACGTGGGTGGCGGCCACGTCGCGCATCCGGGCGCGCTCGGTTTCGGCCTGATGGGCCGCCTCGGCTTCGATCAGCGCCGCGATACGGTCGGTCCCGACGTCCAGCGCGCCGGCGGCGTCGACGATGGCCATGGCAAGCGCGGTCACCAGGTCGTGGCCGAGGATCATGCCGTAACCTTCGCCGGAACCCGTGCGCACACGCGCCTCGGCAACCAGCGCCTCGCCCAGATGAAAGCTCGCGCCCTTCACCGTGTCGGTCATCGGCAACATCACCAGGCCGGTGCGGTTTTCGATCACCTCAAGCGGCGGCAATGCGTCGATCAGCGTCTCGGCCAGCTCTTGCAGCGCCTCGGGCCGGGCGCGGGCGAGGATGGACAGGGCCTCGCCATGGGGGCGGCCACCCAGCCGCCGGATCGGTTTCGTCAAGTTGGCTCTCCCTGATCAATGGTGAATGCGACTCGCTCGGCAGGCCAGATCGTCGTGGCATGTCCGATGGGTCGGCCATCGGCAGAAACGTCGGTCTTGGTGACAAGCAGCACCGGCACCTCTTCGGCGATGCGCAGGTGGCGGGCCTCTTCGGTCGTCGCCCGGCGGCCGGTGATCGCGGTATCGCGGCGGTGATAATCGGCGAAGCCCCCGGCAGCATAGACGTTGCTGGGCGTGGCGCCCGCCCGCCGACGCTCTGGCAGATCGGGCAGCAGCGTGGCCGGATACCAGCTGCGCGCCAGCAAAAGCGGCAGGCCATCCGCCAGCCCCAGTTCCAACAACGCATGAACCGCAGCACCCCGGGGCAGCCCCAGAGTGACGGCCACCGGCGCGGGGGCGGGAAGGGTCGTTATCGAAAGCATTTCCATCGCCGGTGTCCGGCCGTCAGCCAGCAGGTTCTGGCTGAAGCGCGTGCGCGGGCCGATGCGATAGGACAGGCGCGCGGGCGGAGCGACGAAGGCACCGGAGCCTTGCACAACCTCCAGGATGCCCTCTGCGGCGAGCGAGGCCACAGCGCGGCGCACGGAATGGCGCCCGACCCCGAACGCGGCGCAGAGCTCCGTCTCGGTTGGCAGCCGGTCGCCCGGCGCCGCGCCCCCCTCGGCCAGTTGCGCCAGCAACCGGTCCCGCACCGCGCGCCACTGTCCGTTGACGCGCCGCATCAGGCAGCCTCTCCGGCCAGCCGCAACGGCGTTGCATCACGCGCGGCAACGTGCTCGGGCCGGGTGGGTCGGGTCAGCCGGTTCTTGGCATGGTTGTAGGTGAGATAGACGGTGAAACGGGTCCAGGGCGAGATGTTGGGCGCCGAGGCATGCACGATCATCGGATCAAAAAGGAGCATTCCCCCGGCCGCCGCCGTCGCGCTGACAATGCCTGCCGCGTCGGCCAGCCGGCGCACGTCGTCCGGGCCGACCTCGGTCGCGGTCACGCCGGGGGTGCGGTCGGCGCGGGATTGGCCGAGCGCCGTCTCGCGATGGCTGCCGGGGATCAGGTAAAGCGGCCCGTTCACCTCGGTCGCGTCGTCCAGCAGCACCGCGACATTCAGGGCGCGGTTCTCGGGCATGCCGTCAAAATCGCGCCAGTTGACGTAATCCTGGTGCCAGCCCCAGCCGGTGGAGGTGCCGAAGGGCGCCTTGGGATTCATCTTGAACTGATGCAGATAGACCTCGCCGCCGAGGATCTGGCGCGCAGGTGTCAGACATTCGGGCGCGCTGACAAGATCCGCGAACACGGACTCGTCCCAGTGGCAGGCGTTGTAGGCGCGCACCGGCCCGCCCTCGGCCTCGAGGAAGTTCCACGGGCGCGCGGGCATGGCCGCGATCCGGTCGCGCGCGGCCTGAAGCGCGGCAAGGCGCTCCCCTGCGAAGACGTCAGGCAGCAGCAGAAAGCCGTCGCGCCGATAGCTTTTAATCTGGTCGTCGGTCAGGCGCATGGGTCAGTCTCCGGGCTGAAGGCGCGCAGGATTTCCGCGAGAGTTTCGGGTGGCGTCGGCCCTGCGGTCTCGACCTGCCGGGCAGCCAGGCGCGCGGCGAGTTCCAGCGTGGGTCTCATTGGCCAGCCCGCGACCATCCCGTGCAGCAGGCCCGCGGCATAGACATCGCCCGCGCCGGTGGTATCGACCACGGTTGCAGCTGGCGCCGCGGGGTAGCGCAGGATGGAGCCATCCCGCGCCTCTGCGTGCGCGCCGCGTGCGCCTTCCGTCACCACGAGCCAATCCAGCCGGTCGCCGGGGACATCCGCCAACCGCTGCGGACGGCCGGCAGCGGCCGCCGAAGACGTGACCAAGACCTCGGCGGGATGGGGCGGCGTCCCGGGATACCACTGGCCGAGCACCGGGCAGCGCCCGGCCATCTGCGCGCAAAGACGCGCCAGCCCCGGCGCCGGGGCGGCGGCGTAGATGCCGTCCCAGTCCTCGGCCGCGAACGCAGCGAAATCCACCATCGCCGATTGCCCCGGCATGTGATGAATGATGGTCCGCTCGCCCGAGGGCTCGATCAGGATCAGGGGCTCGGCCGGCGGCGCGTCGGGTCGCGCTACGCAGCTGACATCGACGCCCCCGGCGGCCAGTTCCGCCAGCAGCGCATCGCCTGCTGGCCCCTGCCCGCAACCCGCCGCGATGGTCACGCGATGACCCAGATGCGCCAGGGCCATCCCGGTGATCGCTGCGGCACCCCCCAGCGAGTGGCCCATGTCCGTTGCGGTCAACCGGCACGCAGGCAACGCCGCGTCGAGCCTGAATGTGCGGTCGCGGTTGATCGAGCCGGTGACGAGAAGACGTGCCATGCTCACTTACCCCCGCTACCGGGCGCGAAGGCCTCGATCATCTGCCGCTGGGCAAACGCGAAGATGACAAGCACAGGGACGACTGCCAGAAGCGCCACCGCCATCATCGGGCCCCAGAGTTGGTTGGACGCCTCGATATCGGTGAATACCTTGATGCCGATGGTGATCGTGCGTTTTTCGGGGCTTTCGAGGATCAGCAACGACCAGAAGTAGATGTTCCACGCGCCCAGGAAGCTGAGCACCGTAACCGCTGCAATGGCGGGACGGACATTGGGCAGCGCGATGCTGACGAATTGCCGCCAGACACCGGCGCCGTCCAGACTGGCCGCCTCGAACATCTCCGTGGGCAATTGCCGGAAGTTTTGCCGCAGGTAGAAGACGTAGAATCCGATAAAGGCGATCGACGGCACGATGACCCCCGTGAGGGTATCGTACCAGCCCACGCGCACCACAGCGATGAAGGTCGGCACGATCCCAATGATCGATGGAAAGGTCAGCGTTGCGACAACCAGAGCGAACAACGTGTCGCGGCCGCGAAACTCCATCCGCGCGAACGCGTAGGCCGCCGGCAAGCTGATCGCGAGCTTGCCCAGCGTCACGAGCGTAGCCACCACGAACCCGTTCCAGAGCCACAACCCGACAGGGTGACGCGCGAAGGCCACGCGGAAATTCTCCAGCGTCGGCTCCTCGGGCCAGAAGCGGATCGCGCGCGACAGGACCAGCTCGTTGGGGGTGAAGGCGGTCGTCACCATCCAGAAAAGCGGAAACAGGGTCAGCGCCGCAACCGGCAGCAGGATGGCATGCGCCAGCCAGCGGTTCGCGGTGGACGGGCCCGAGTCATCCATAATGCACCCGTCGCCCGACCAGCCGAAACTGCAGCCAAGTGATGAGCCCGACCAGTACCATGACAATGACGGCCACCGCGCTGGCATGTCCGAACTGGAAGAAGCGCAGGCCCTTCTCGTAGAGATAGAACAGCAGGTTCGTGGTGGCGTCGATCGGGCCGCCGCCAGTCATCACGTCCACCGCACCCACGATATCGTCCATGACGCCAAGGATCGTGGTCACAGTGACGAAGAACATGGTCGGCGATATCAGCGGCACCTCGATGCTCAGTAGGCGGCGCCACCAGCCTGCGCCGTCGAGCCGCGCTGCCTCCAGCACTTCGCGCGGGATCGCCGTCAGCGCTGCGAGAAAAAGCAGCATGTTCAGCCCGAAAGTCTTCCAGAAGACGGTTGCGGAGACCGACCAGATGGCCAGCTGCGGATCGTCGAGCCAGCGCACGCCGTCGAGGCCCAGCCCCGTCAGGATCGCGTTGAAAAGCCCAACGAGCGGGTTGTAGAGCCACGCCCAAGTCGCCCCGGCAATGGAAAAGGCGATGATCGTCGGCAGGAACAGGGCGGAGCGGTAGAAGCCCGACAGCCGCGCGCGCCCCAGATCGGCAAGAATGCGGGCCAGCACCAGCGGGATCGCGATCTGCAGCGGCGCCAGGATGAGCGTATAGACAAGCGTGTTGAGGGCGGCGGCGTGGAAATTGGCGTCCGACAGCACGTCGGCGAAGTTGTCGAACCCGACGAACCGGAACTCCGGGCTGACGAAGTTCCAGTCCGTGAAGGCAAGACCGAGAGAAAAGATCACCGGCGCGTAGAGAAACGTGCCGATGAACAGCAGTGCCGGCGCCACGAAGAGATAGGGCGCCAACTGCCGGGTAAGGGGTCGCCGCCGCGACATCAGGCGATCAGCGGCGCGATGTCTGCCTTTGCCCGGCTCAACGCTTCGGCGACCGGGGTCTGCCCCTCGATAATCCGGCCGACATACTGCCGCCAGACCGTCTGTGCTTCGAGGCCGCGCGCGCCCGGCCAGATGGTTTCGGCGGTCAGGCCGTCGGCGAGCTGCGCGCGGGCGGCTTCCTGGTTTGGGCGCGGCGGGATTTCGTGGACCGAGGTGTTCATGTATCCCACCTCGGACCAGATGCGCTGGCCTTCCTCGGAGGCGGCGTATTCGAGGAACGTCAGCGCCGCCTGTGCCTTCTCGTCCTCGCGCGCGTAGATCGCCAGAAAGTTGCCGCCCGAATTCATGTTGCGCGCGTCTTGCAGGCGCGGGAACTTGCGCGCGACCACGTCGAAGGGCTGCTGCGTCATGAGCGGCGCGTAGGCCGACGAGGTCGTGGTGATCGGCAGGGCCTGCCCGGTGAAGGCGTTCAGCTGCGCGCGCCCGTCGACGGGTGTCCACAGGCCCTTGAGCGCCGGCTCGGCAAAGGCGGTCATGCCCGCCACCGCCTCGGGGGTGTCGAGTTCAAGCTCGCCATCGGGGTTGATGATCCAGCCGCCGGCGTTCTGGATATAGGCCTGCGAGGTCCATTCGTTGTTCGACAGGTCGAGGGCCGACCGATAGGTCGGATGCTCGCCCTTCAGCGCCGTGTCGATGGCGGTCGCCTGGGCCATGAGCCAGTCGTGGGTGACGTCCATCGGGATGTCGTCGTCGAGCCCGGCCGCGCGCCAGAGGTCGCGGTTGATCCAGGTCACCGGCGTGGACATCGCCCAAGGCAGGCCGATCAGGGCGCCGTCGATGGTGACAAGCGGGTGCACCGAGGGCTTGAAGTTGCCGATTATGGCATTCGCGCGCGCCTCGTCGATGTCGCGCAGGTCGCGCGCGCCCAGCGTGCGCTTGGCAAAGTAGCCGAACTTCCAGCCGGTCACCATCAGATCGGGCGCGCGTCCCGCCGCGACCGAGGTCACGGCCTTGGCCGTGGCCTCCTCGTAATTGCCGTCATAGCGGTTGGTGGCGGTCACGCCGAGGCCGGCGGCGTTGAAGGCGTCCACGACTCGCTGGAAGGGCTTGTCCGGCCCCCAGGTCGACGAGATCGTGATTGCGGCATCTGCGGACCGGGCGCGCGGTGCGAAACCGACAGTTGCCGCGGCGGCCGCTCCGGTCGCGAGCAGGCTCCGGCGGGAGACGAGGGCGTGGGGCATCGGAAGAGTCCTTTCGACTGGGGAGGTGCTCTCAGCGGTACCGCTCTCGTGTAACAGGCTCATGTCATTCGAATGAATTTTCCTACGTGGCCGTCCTCCCGGCGTCGCCGTCGTGAACGTGTTATGAAAGACATCTATACCGCGCTTACCCCAAAACCCGAAATTTTTCGTGTGTGATGACCCTGAAGTTGTCTGACCCCACCTTATTCGTCCAAATCGGCGGGAATTGTTGCGTGCGCCTGAAAGC
>JBNGDM010000087.1:0-11338 GCA_049975105.1 Rhodovulum sp.
GGTCTAGCGGGGAAAGGCGCCGCACGAAAGGGCGGCGGGCCGAGAGGGGCCCGCGGGAGCGGAGACTCCCGCGGGCCCGGGTTCCGCGCCCGGTGCGTGGGCAGGCGGCCCAAGGTCGGCAGAGGGCCGCGCGGAACCGTTCATGGGGCCTCGGGGCGATCAGGACGCCTCGGGCCAGACGAAATCGGGGCGCAGCCCTTCGTGGACCGGGCGGCCGTCATCGGGTTTCGGCACGCCTGTCTTGGGATCGTAGAAGGCGTGATAGGTGGCCGGCATTCCCACGGCCTGATGGCCCATCAGGTTGGGCACGATCACCCGGATGCGGTGCTGCCTATCGTCCAGCATGATCGGCGCGCCGCAGGTCTTGCAGGTGCACAGCTCCAGCGGGCCGTCCGGATTCTCGCTGTTGAACGGCTGGCGGTTCATGTTGTGCGCGTTCACGCCGTGCAGGTCGCCATGCTTGAAGAACACCACATGCGTCGTGGGTTGGCCGGTCACGCGCTTGCAGACCGAGCAGTGGCAGGTGTGATTGTCGATCGGGTCGTGGTCGGACCAGGTGCGCACATGTTCGCAGCCCCCGACATATCGGTGTGACATCGTTTTCCTCCCTCGCGCGGGCGGCGGGTGTGCCGCCCGGTGCCCGGGCTCCTCCAGCCCGGACTGTGGAAAGGATAGCGCTCGCGGCGGGGGGCGGTCGATCTGGACTTTGGTCTGCGGTGTCGCCCGCCGGTGGGATCGCCGCGCACATCCCGGGCGCGGGCAAGCGCAGATGCGCCCGGGCGCCGGAACGAACCGTTGCGCGACTGCGGAATTGATTTTCAACGCCGGATCCCGGACAGTTTCACCGGGCGTGCAATTCGGCGCGGCCACGTAATGTGAATGTGCGTTTTTCTAAACGGGGGTACGAACATTGAAACGCTATCTTTTCGCCGCGGTTTTCGCGGC
Organism: Rhodovulum sp.; assembly: GCA_049975105.1. Taxonomy (GTDB): domain Bacteria; phylum Pseudomonadota; class Alphaproteobacteria; order Rhodobacterales; family Rhodobacteraceae; genus Rhodovulum. The sequence goes on from JBNGDM010000087.1 coordinate 946, forward strand.
CGTTCCGTTTGCGGCGCCCGCCGCATCGGTCGATCTGACCGACTGGATCGAGAACGGCCATCCGAACAACTCTGCCGGCACCTGGGTCGTTCAGTCCGGCAACGACAGCGTCAGGCAAACGATCAACGGTGCGCCGACCGTCTTTTTCAATCCGAACGTGACCAGCACGCAGGGCACGCTTCTGGCGGGGGAAATCACCGCGGGGCCGGTCAGTGACGATGACTTCATCGGCTTCGTGCTTGGCTATTCGCCGAACGAGATCAACAGCGCCTCGGCCGATTTCTGGCTGGTGGACTGGAAACAGGGCAACCAGAGCGGCCAGACGGCGGGCCTCGCCCTCAGCCATGTGTCGGGCGATCTGTCCGGCGGCCTGAATACGGGTGTCAGCGGCCCATGGTGGCAGCACGACGCCCCGATCACCGAGGTGGCACGCGGCACCTCTCTGGGCACCACGGGCTATAACCAGGGCGAAACCTACGAGTTCGAACTGGTGTTCCAGCCGAGCCTGATCCAGGTGAAGGTGAATGGCACGACCGAGATCAGCTACTCGGGCAGCTTCACCGACGGGTCCTTCGGGTTCTACAACTTCTCGATGGCCAACGTCCTTTATGCCGGCATCACCGAAGACGTGGCCCCGCCGGTCAGCGCCGTGCCGCTGCCGGCGACCCTGCCGATGGTGCTTGCCGGGCTGGGCGCGCTGGGGCTGGTGCGGCGGCGCAAGCGTAGCTGATCGCAGGCCACTGGCCAGAACCGTCGAGGGCACCCCGCGGGGTGCCCTTTTCGTTTCTCAGGAGACCCCGTCGGCGTCGTAGGCCTCGATGATCTTCGCCACCAGAGGGTGGCGGACGACGTCCTTCGAGGTGAAATAGTTGAACGAGATCTTCTCGATCCCGGTCAGCAGGCGTTCGGCATCGGCCAGCCCGCTGGACACCCCGCGCGGCAGGTCGACCTGGGACCGGTCGCCGGTGATGACCATGCGCGAGCCTTCGCCGAGGCGGGTCAGGAACATCTTCATCTGCATCGTCGTGGCGTTCTGCGCCTCGTCCAGCACCACGAAGGCGTTCGACAGCGTCCGGCCCCGCATGAACGCGAGCGGCGCGATCTCGATGCGCTTTTCCTCGATCAGCTTGGCAACCTGCTTGCCCGGCAGGAAATCGTTCAGCGCGTCGTAGAGCGGCTGCATGTAGGGATCGACCTTGTCCTTCATGTCGCCGGGCAGGAAACCCAGCCGCTCGCCCGCCTCGACCGCGGGGCGGGACAGGATGATCCGGTCGATATGGCCGCCGATGAACATGTTCACCGCGACCGCGACCGCAAGATAGGTCTTGCCGGTGCCCGCGGGCCCGATGCCGAAGGCAAGCTCGTTCTCGTAAAGCGCGCGGACATAGGCCTTTTGCGCCTCGGTGCGGGGTTCGATCAGCTTCTTGCGGGTGTGGATTTCGACCCGCCCGCCCTGGAACATTTCCAGCTGGTCGCCGGGGTGGCTTCCGGTGCCGTCGCCGGAATCGCCCAGCCGGATCGTGCCGTCGATATCGCCCGCATCGACGCCCTTGCCGGCCTCGAGCCGGGCGTAGAGCTGTTGCAGCACCACCACCGCCTGGCCCCGCGCCGCGCCCTCGCCCACCACGGCAAGCTGGTTGCCCCGGCGCAGGATGTGAACGCCGAGCTTGTGCTCGATCTGCGCGAGATTGCGGTCGAATTCGCCGCAAAGGTCGATCAGCAGGCGATTGTCCGGGAATTCGACAAGGGTCTCGTGAACGGTGTCCGAGTCCGTGGGCGGGGTCAGGGCGCTGATTCCCAAGAACGACTCCCTCTGTTCAAGGTCGCACAGATATGGTGCCAACCGGTCCTTGAAACCGCAAGCAATAGCTGCGCGGTTTCATCCAAATGATACATAATTGACCCGCGCCGCGCCCTCCGGGGCCATCGAACGGGCAGGCCGGGTTGACGCCGCCCATCTCAGGCGCCCTTCTTCAGCGCGCGCAGCACGGGCTGCTTGCGGGGTTTGTCGGCCAGCCGGCGCAGAAGGGCGGCCAGGTCGGGTTCATCCACCCGCGAGGCCGCCGCCTTGGCCTTGAACCAGCGCCGCTTGCGCTCGTGCCGCTCTTTCCAGTCGCGTTTCAGCCGGTCGACCAGCATCGGGAACACCACCACCTCGCAGGGCACCGAGGTGCCGTCATCCAGCAGCTTGTCATAGCGGTAGGTGCCGATCGGGTCGGTGCCGACCTGGCCCACGGCGCCGGCCTCTTCCAGGGCCTCGATGCGCGCGGTTTCCCACGGGCGGTCGGCGTCGATGCGCCAGCCCTTGGGCATGACCCAGCGCCCCGTCCCGCGCGAGGTGACCATCAGCACCCTTAGCGCACCTTTTCCGTCCCATTGCACCGGCAAGGCCGCGATCTGCGCGCCGGTCCTGCCGTTCCCGTTCCCTGCCATGTCCGCCCTGCCCGCCCGGCGCCCGCCGGGGTTTTCGTTCGCCTCATGCCGCATCGCGCCCGTCCACCCCCCGGACGTGGCATGCGGCCCGACGTGGAGGGGTACGCGGAATTTTCAAGAGAGCACGCCGCGACCGGGGCCATGAAACGGCGAAATTCCTTGCAATCGGTTAAAATTGTCCTGTTTCCGGCGCAAAACGAGGGCCGCGTGGCGGTTTCGCCCGCATGGGCGGCAACGGATGCAGGCGTCGCCTCAGACCGCGAGGCGGCCAGCCAGCGAGTTCGGCGCGGCGGCGATGATCTCGACGGGTGCGATGCGGCCCAGCCAGTCGGTGCCCGCCTCGACATGGACGGCCTGCAAATGGTCGGACTTGCCCACGACCTGCCCCGGCATGCGCCCCGGTTTCTCGAACAAGACGCCCACGGTGCGGCCGACCATGGCGCGCTGCGCCTCTTCCTGCTGGGCGTTCAGCAGCGCCTGAAGCCGGGCGAGCCGGTCGGATTTCACATCCTCGGGCAGTTGGTCGCGCTCGGCCGCGGGGGTGCCGGGACGGGGCGAATACTTGAACGAATAGCACTGGCCGTACCCGACCGCGCGCACCAGCGCCAGGGTGTCCTCGAAATCGGCATCGGTTTCGCCGGGAAAGCCCACGATGAAATCGCCCGACAGCAGGATATCGGGCCGCGCGGCGCGGATGCGTTCGATCAGGCGCAGATACTGCTCCGCCGTATGCTTGCGGTTCATCGCCTTGAGGATGCGGTCGGACCCCGACTGCACCGGCAGGTGCAGGTAGGGCATCAGTTCCGGGCAATCGCCATGGGCGGCGATCAGGTCGTCTTCCATGTCGTTGGGGTGAGAGGTGGTATAGCGCAGCCGGTCCAGCCCGTCGATCTTCGCCAGTTCCCGGATCAGCCGGGCAAGACCCCAGGTGCCGTCCGGACCGTCACCGTGATAGGCGTTCACGTTCTGGCCCAGGAGCGTGATCTCGCGCACGCCGCGCGCCACCAGGTCGCGCGCCTCGTCCAGGATGCGGGCGGCAGGGCGCGAGACCTCGGCGCCGCGGGTATAGGGCACGACGCAGAAGGCGCAGAACTTGTCGCAGCCCTCCTGCACGGTCAAAAACGCGGTCGGGCCGCGGCTGGCCTTGGGGCGGCCACCCAGCCGGTCGAACTTGTCCTCCTCGGGGAAATCGGTATCCAGCGCCTTTTCGCCGCCGCGGGCCTTGGCCTCCATCTCGGGCAGCCGGTGATAGCTTTGCGGACCCACCACAAGGTCGACCAGCGGCTGGCGGCGCAGGATTTCCGCGCCCTCGGCCTGGGCCACGCAACCCGCCACGCCGATCTTGAGGTCCGGGTTCGCAGATTTCAGCCCCTTGAGGCGCCCCAGTTCCGAATAGACCTTTTCGGCGGCCTTCTCGCGGATGTGGCAGGTGTTCAGAAGGATCATGTCGGCGGCTTCGGGCGTGTCGGTCGTGACGTAGCCCGACGCGCCCAGCGCCTCGGCCATGCGCTCGCTGTCATAGACGTTCATCTGACAGCCATAGGTCTTGATGAAAAGCTTCTTGGGGGTGGTCATGGCGCGGTTCCCGGGGCTGGTCTGAGCCGGGTTCCTACACGAAACCCGCCCTGCCCCGCAACGCTTGCATCGGGGGCGGGATTGTCGGACGCTGCGGGCCAACGACAAGGGGCAGCAGGGGCAAACCCATGGCGCCGGAGCGGTACGATGGCCTGGACGATTTCCTGAAACGCGGGCGCGGGGCGCTGGCGCAGGGGCCCGTCGCGCTGATCTTCGTCGAGGACGCGGTGGAGGTCGACAGCACGCTGGCCCACCATGCCGGGCTGGGGTTCCGGGCCCTGGTGGTGTTCGCCCCCGACGCGGTCGAGATCGCGGCCGGAGACGCGGTGCCCATCCACCGGGTGCGATACGATCCGCTGGCCGAGGGGGCGGCCTTCGAGGCGGTGAACCGGGTGATCGCGGCGGCGCCGGGCGTGTGGCTGTATTACTGCTATAATGCCGAATACCTGTTCTTCCCGTTCTGCGAGACACGGACCGTGGGCGAAATGCTGGCCTTTCACGCCGAGGAACGGCGCGACGCGATGCTGACCTATGTCATCGACCTTTACGCGGGCGACCTGGAGCGGTTCCCCGACGCGGTTTCGCGCGAAACGGCGATGATCGACCGGTCGGGCTATTACGCGCTGGCGCGTCCCGATCCTGCCAACCACAACCACCCCAAGGAACGGCAACTGGATTTCCACGGCGGGCTGCGCTGGCGGTTCGAGGAGCATATCCCCAAGGACCGCCGCAGGATCGACCGGATCGGGCTGTTCCGGGCCAAGCGCGGGCTGCACCTGCTGGAGGGGCACCTGTTCGACGACGAGGAATACAACACCTATGCCTGCCCCTGGCACCACAACCTGACGGCGGCGATCTGTTCGTTCCGCACCGCCAAGGCGCTGAAGACGAACGCCGGGTCCACCTTTGACATCGCGGATTTCAGGTGGCGCGGCTCGGTGCCGTTCGCGTGGTCATCGCAACAATTGCTGGACCTGGGGCTGATGGAGCCCGGGCAATGGTTCTGAGGAGACGGGCATGAGCATAAGGCGCGGGGAATGGGCCGTCTTCTGGTTCACCATGGCCTATATCGCGGGCTTCGCGGCGTGGTTCTTTTCGAACGGGAATTACGAGTTCGTCTGGTACGTGGCCACGATGCTGGCGATGATCGCGCTGGTGGCGCGGGGCCTGCGCAAGGCGGAGTTCCCGGCGGGGCTCTTGTGGGCGCTCAGTCTGTGGGGGTTGGCGCATATGGCGGGGGGCGGCGTGCCGGTGGGCGACGGCGTGCTGTATTCCTGGGTGATCTGGCCGCTGGTCGGCAGCGGCGAGATGACGATCCTGAAATACGACCAGGTGGTGCATGCCTATGGCTTCGGCGTGACGGCCTGGCTTTTGTGGCACCTGATGGTGCGCCACTTCCCCGATACCGCGGGCAGCTGGACCGCGCTGACCTACCCGGCCTTCGGGGCGATGGGGCTGGGCGCGCTGAACGAGATCATCGAGTTCATCGCGGTTCTGGTGTTTCCAGACACCAATGTCGGGGGCTATTACAACACCGCGCTGGACCTGGTGTTCAACGCCACCGGCGCGACCGTCGCGGTTCTGACGATCGCGCTGTTGCGGCGGGTCCGCTAGGGGTCAGACCCGGCGCAGCCGGATGACCACGTCGACCTTGGAAATCTCGGCGCCCTGCGGGGCTTCCGGCAGGCTCGAGATCTCGACCGATCCGTGGGGGGCGTCGGTCAGGCGGCCTTCGTCCTCCCAGAAGAAATGGGCGTGGTCGTCGACGCGCGTGTCGAAATAGCTCTTGGTGCCGTCGACCATGACTTCCTGCATCAGGCCCGCGTCACAGAAGGCCCGAAGCGTGTTGTAGACCGTCGCAAGCGAGACCTTCTCGCCGGTCGCGCAGGAGGCGGCGTAAAGGGTTTCGGCGGTGACGTGACGATCCTCCCCGTCGCCGATCAGAAGGGCGGCGAGGCTGACGCGCTGGCGCGTCGGGCGCAGGCCGGCCTTGGACAGCCAGCGGCTGCTGCGGTCGATCGCGTCCGGGTAGGTGGGATTATCGTTGAGCTGTGCCATGCCTACTATATGGTCATCGCCAGTTCAGAATTCAAATGATTCCGATGTGCAGCGGCGCTTTGGCGCGGCATACGGGCGCTATTGCCACTCGGCGAGGGCCGGTGCTACAGGGGGCGTGACGCGAGAAACGCCGCAGGCAGGGGGCCACGCCCGCATGACCGACTACCCGACCAGCTTTGACCGGGACGACCTTTTGAAATGCGCACGGGGCGAGTTGTTCGGCCCCGGCAACGCGCAATTGCCCGAACCGCCGATGCTGATGATGGACCGCATCACCGACATCAGCGCCGATGGCGGCGAACACGGCAAGGGCCACGTGGTGGCCGAATTCGACATCCACCCCGACCTGTGGTTCTTTTCCTGCCACTTCCCCGGCAACCCGATCATGCCGGGCTGCCTGGGGCTGGACGGGCTGTGGCAGTTGACAGGGTTCAACCTGGGCTGGCGCGGCTGGCAGGGGCGCGGCTATGCGCTGGGCGTGGGCGAGGTGAAGCTGACCGGCATGGTGCGGCCCGACCGCAAGATGCTGACCTATTACGTCGATTTCACCAAGGCGGTGCAAACCCGCCGGCTGACCATGGGCGTTGCCGATGGCCGGGTCGAGGCCGACGGCGAGACCATCTACCAGGTGCGCGACATGAAGGTCGCCCTGTCCGAAAGCTGATACAGAGGGAAAGGAGAACGCCATGCGCCGCGTCGTCATCACGGGGCTGGGCATCGTCTCACCCATCGGCAACACGGTGGCCGAGGTCGAGGCGTCCCTGCGGGCCGGCCGCTCGGGCATCCGCTTCGAGCCCGTCTATGCCGAGAACGGGTTCCGCAGCCAGGTCGCGGGCATTCCGCAGATCGACCTTGAAGCGCTGATCGACAAGCGCCAGCTGCGGTTCATGGGGCCCGGCGCGGCCTACAACTTCATCGCCATGGACCAGGCGATCAAGGATTCCGGGCTGGAAGACAGCGACGTGTCGAACGAGCGCACCGGCCTGATCATGGGGTCCGGCGGGCCGTCGACCTCGAACTTCTTCACCGCGCACCAGATCGTCAAGGAAAAGGGCAGCCCGAAACGGATGGGCCCGTTCATGGTGACGCGCTGCATGTCCTCGACGAACTCGGCCTGCCTGGCCACGCCGTTCAAGATCAAGGGCGTGAACTACTCGATCACCTCGGCCTGTTCCACGTCGGCCCATTGCATCGGCAACGGCGTCGAACTGATCCAGATGGGCAAGCAGGACATCGTCTTCGCCGGCGGCGGCGAAGAGGTCGACTGGACGCTGTCCTGCCTGTTCGACGCGATGAACGCGCTGTCGTCGAAATACAACGACGCGCCCGAGACCGCCTCGCGCCCCTTCGATGCCACGCGCGACGGCTTCGTGATCGCGGGCGGCGGCGGCACCGTGGTGCTGGAGGAACTGGAACACGCCAAGGCGCGCGGCGCCAAGATCTATGCCGAGGTGACGGGCTATGGCGCCACGTCGGACGGCTATGACATGGTGGCACCCGCCGGCGAAGGCGGCGAGCGGTCTATGAAACTGGCGCTGTCCACCCTGCCCGAGGGCCGCAAGATCGACTATATCAACGCCCACGGCACCTCGACCGTGGCGGGCGACGCGACCGAGATCAAGGCCGTGCGCAACGTCTTCGGCGAAGGCAACATGCCGCCCATCGCCTCGACCAAGTCGCTGACCGGGCATTCGCTGGGCGCGACGGGCGTGCACGAGGCGATCTATTCTCTGGTCATGATGGACAAGGGGTTCATCGCGGCCTCGGCCAACATCACCCAGTTGGACCCCGAAATCCAAGAGGGCGAGATCGTCACCGAACTGCGCGAGGGCGTCGAGATCGACAGCGTTCTGTCCAACAGCTTCGGGTTCGGCGGCACCAACGCCACCCTGGTGATGAGCAAGTATCAGGAATAGGGGCCGATGCCGGATCTGATGAAGGGAAAGCGCGGGCTGGTCATGGGCGTCGCCAATGACCGGTCGATCGCCTGGGGCATTGCCAAGGCGCTGGCCGACGAAGGCGCGGAACTGGCCTTTTCCTACCAGGGCGAGAATTTCGGCAAGCGGGTGGAACCGCTGGCGGCAAGCGTGGGCTCCGAGTTCCTGGTCGATGTGGACGTCACCGACGACGCCTCGCTGGAACGCTGTTTCGGGCGGCTGGAACAGGAATGGGGCAGCCTCGATTTCGTGGTCCACGCCATCGCCTATTCCGACAAGACCGAACTGACCGGCCGTTTCATCAACACCACGCGCGAGAACTTCAAGAACTCGCTCGCGATCTCGTGCTATTCGCTGATCGACGTGGCCCGGCGCGCGCAGCCGCTGATGCCCAATGGCGGCACGATTCTGACCCTGACCTACCAGGGGTCGAACCGGGTGACGCCGTTCTACAACGTGATGGGCGTGGCCAAGGCGGCGCTGGAATCCACCGTGCGTTACCTCGCGTCCGACCTGGGCCCCGAAGGCATTCGCGTCAACGCCATTTCCCCCGGCCCGATGAAGACGCTGGCGGGGGCTGCCATCGCCGGCGGGCGCAAGACCTATCGCCATACCGAGATGAACGCGCCGCTGCGCCAGAACGCGACGCTGGACTGCATCGGGGGCACGGCGGTCTACCTGGCGTCCGACCACGGGGCCTGTACCACCGGCGAGATCATCACCGTGGACGGCGGCTATCACGTCCTCGGCATGCCGCGCTTCGAGAACATCTAGGGGGTGGACCGTCCCGGCTGGAGGCCCACTACGCCGGGGGCCTCCGCGCCCCCAGCCTTGCGCCGCCAGGCGCGATAGGCCCGCACCTCACCCTCCAGATCGTCCGACAGACCCGTCGCCGACAGCCGCGCGGCATGGTCGTGCACCACTTCCACCGGCAGTTTCCATTTCCGCGCGACCTGCCGCAGCAGGCTGTGATCGTCGATGTCGAAGCCCCGCGTTCGCACCCAGCCGGCAACGCGGCAATAATTCGCCGCGGCAGCATCGCGCCTGATCTGCTCGGTCGTCAGCGCATCCAGCGCCGTGCCCCGGGTCAGCCTCGGGGCGTGGTCGAGCGCGCCACACAACCAGGCGACAAGCGCCAGCCGGGTCCGCTTGGACAGCCCCTCCTCGCTCAGCAGCAACGCCAAGAGCGGGCCGGGATCCCCACGCGCCGCGCGCCACACGGCGACCGGATCGGAAAAGTCATCCTCGGTCATCTGGCTCGGTCATCTGGTTCTCCCCGGGCGTCAGTCTACAGGATGTTGGCCGAGGAAGCACCAGCAATCGACCGGGATCGGCGGGACGGGCCTGCCGCGCCGGCAGCGGCCGGCGATCAGGGCCCGGGGATTTCGCTGACCGGGCAGCGGTCGAACAGCGCCTCGGTGTCCTCGCGGGTGCACAGCGCCGTGGCGTCGGTCATCACCGCGGCACTCGCCGCCGCCGCGCCCCATTGCAGCGCCGCGGCCAGGTCGTCGCCGCGGGCCAAAGCCAGGGCGAAGGCGCCGAGGAAACTGTCGCCCGCCCCCACCTTGGAACGGACCGGCACATCGGCCGCCTCGACATGCAGGCGCAGGCCGTCGGCGGCCATCACCGACCCGTCCGACCCGCGTGCCACCACCACCACCGAGGCCACCCCGCGCGCCACGAGCTCGGCCGCGAAATCGACGCTGTCAGCACGGCTGTCCAGCGGCCGCCCGGACAGCGCGCGCGCCTCGCTCCGGTCCATCCGCAGCAGGAAGGGCGGGCTTTCGCCGCCCTCGGCCAGCCGCGTCAGCGCCGGCCCTGAGGTGTCGACGATCAGCCGCGCGGCCCGCTTGGCCAGCTTGGACCCGATGCAACAGGCGATGTCGTCGGGCAGGCCCTTGGGCACGCTGCCCGACAGCACGACATAGCCCTCGTCGGGCACCGCGGTGGTGATCGCCGCCAGGATCGCCTTCAGGCCCGCGGCATTCCAGATCGGGCCGGGCAGCACGAAGCGGTATTGTTCACCGGTGGCGTCATCGCTCACCGCCAGGCTCAGCCGCGTCTCGCCCGGCGCCTGCAGCGGGATCAGCCGGATGCCCTCCCGCTCCAGCAGCGCCTTGAGCTTGTCGCCATTATGCCCGCCCAGCGCCACCAGCGCGCGGCTTTCCCCGCCCAGCAGACGGATCGCGCGGGCCACGTTTATGCCGCCGCCACCCGGGTCGGTCACCGCGGGCGCGCAGCGCAGTTTCTCGCCCGGCACGACATGGGCGACCGCGGTCGACAGGTCCACGGTCGGGTTCAGCGTGACGGTCAGGATATCGTGCATCGCGCGCGGGCCCGGTTCGTTGGGGTCGCCGGAGAGTGCCACCCCGGACGCCGCGCGCCAACCC
>JBNGDM010000088.1:0-11233 GCA_049975105.1 Rhodovulum sp.
GTCCGACAGCGCGTTCACGACCGACACGCCCACGCCGTGGAGGCCGCCCGACACCTTGTAGGAGTTCTGGTCGAATTTCCCGCCCGCGTGCAGCTGGGTCATGATGACCTCGGCCGCAGAGACGCCCTCTTCCTCGTGGATGCCCACCGGAATTCCGCGCCCGTTGTCATGCACCGACACGCTGGAATCTGCGTGAATCCTGACGGTCACGGCGTCCGCGTGACCCGCCAGCGCCTCGTCGATGCCGTTATCCACAACCTCGTAGACCATGTGGTGCAGGCCCGAGCCATCATCGGTATCCCCGATATACATGCCCGGCCGCTTGCGCACCGCCTCCAGGCCCTTGAGAACCTTGATGGAATCGGCACCGTATTCTTCGGGCTGCCGCGCGTTTTCCGCCATGCGAGCGATCCTTTTTCTTCTGCCCGATTTATACGGTCTCGTGGTGGGAATGTCACGCGCCACCCACAAGATTTGGTATCAGGTAAAGGGTATGACCAGCCCGACCAGGATCAGCAGGCCACCGGCCACCTGGTTGGTGCGCCTCAGCGCCTTGGGCGAGGTCAGGATGCGCCGCGCCCGGTCGATGAACAGCGCGAAACACAGGTTCCCGATCAGTGGCACGCCCATCGAAATCGCCACGATAGCGGCGATGTCGGGCGACCCGATGCCCGACAGGTCAAAGAACCCGGGCAGCACCCCCATGTAGAACAGGATCGCCTTGGGGTTGCCCAGGATCACGGCAAGCCCCGCTACGAACCCCGCCCACATGCCCGGCCGCGTCAGCCGGCTGTCCTCGGCGATCGAGGCGCCCGGATGCCGGATCAGCAAAACGCCCATTGCCAGGAAGACGGCGCTGGCCACATAGCGCAGCACCACGAGAAACCCGTCGAACACCGACACCACCCAGCTGACGCCCAGGATCGCCAGAAGCGGCCAAAGCGCATCGCCCACCACCACGCCCAGCGCCAGCGGCCAGGCGGCGTTGAAGCCGCCCGACAAGGCGCGCGCGGTCAGCGCCACCCAGACCGGGCCGGGCGTCAGGAACAAGACGAACAATGCACCTGCGTAAAGAGCCAGGTCCCCCGGTGTGACGGTCACGATGCATGCCTTTCCGCAACGGCGCTTGTCCCGCCGGTTTCGGTCACTTCCAGGTACTGCGCCCGGTCGCCCAGCGCCTCGAACAACTCCGCCCCTGTGCCGGTCATCCAGGCCTGCGCCCCCAGCACGCAGATCTCGTCGAACAGCGCCGCCCGGCGCCCGGCATCCAGATGCGCGGCCACCTCGTCCAGCAGCACCAGGGGCGGTGCGCCGAAGTCACGGGCCAGCGCGCGGGCATTGGCCAGGATCAGCGAGATCAGCAGCGCCTTTTGTTCGCCAGTGGAGCTTTGCCTGGCCGGCACGCCCTTCGCGGCGAACATCGCCTCCAGGTCCACCCGGTGCGGCCCGGCCAGCGTGCGCCCCGCCATCCGGTCCCGACCGCGGCTCTCGGCCAGTGCCGCTGCCAAGGTCCCGGCCGTTTCGGGATCGGCGCCCTCGGGGCCGGCCAGCGACAGCGCGGCGCGTGGAAAGGCGGTTTCGGTTTCGGCCTGCGCGGCTTCGAGCCGCGCCAAAGCCGCCCGCCGGTGCGCCCCGATGGCGGCGCCGGCCTCGGCCATCTGTCCTTCCAGCGCGGTGAACCAATGGACATCGCGCACATCGTCCTTCAAAAGACGGTTCCGCTCGCGCATGGCCTTTTCATAGGCCAGCACCGCCGCGGCATGGTCAGGTGCGAAACTCATCGCGATCCGGTCGAGGAAACGCCGCCGCCCCTCGGCCCCCTCGATCCAAAGCCGATCCATCGACGGCACCAGCCACAGCACCCGCGCGATCCGCGCGAGCGCGACCTGCGCCGCCGCCTTGCCGTCGATCCGCACCTGCCGAGTGCCGCCGGGTTCGGCCCAGGTCTCCACCTCGTGCACCTGCCAAAGCGACTCGAGCACCGCGGCGACCTTCCAGCCCAGCCCACCCGGGGCGCGCGCCATCTCTTCGGCCGCGGCCCGCCGCAAGCCCCGCCCCGGCGAAAGCAGCGAAACCGCCTCCAGCAGGTTGGTCTTGCCCGCCCCGTTCGCACCGAAAATAGCCACCGGCCGCCCGTCCAGCGCCAGCCGCGTGTGCGGATGCGACCGAAACTGGGCGAGCGTCAGCTCTGTCAGGGCCAGCCTGGGCATCCCCCGCCCTTCTTCTGGTCAGGACTATCCCCGCCGAGGGCCACCCGGCAGGGCTGGGTTCAGACCCGCATCGGCATCACGACATAGACCGCCGAGCTGTCATTGCCCTCGCGCATCAGCGTCGGGTCCCCCGAGGAATTGAACAGGAACACCGCGTTCTCGCGGTCCACCTGGCTGGCGATTTCCAGCAGGTACTTCGCGTTGAACCCGATCTCTAGCCGTTCGTCCCCATAGGCTACGGCCAGTTCCTCTTCGGCGGCGCCGCTGTCGGGCGCGTTCACGGACAGCGTCAGACGATCCTCGTCCAGCGCCAGCTTGACCGCGCGCGAGCGTTCCGAACTGACCGTGGCCACCCGGTCGACGGCCTGCGCGAACTCGGCGGCATCGACCTCCAGCCGGCGCGAATTGCCGGTCGGGATGACCCGGCTGTAATCCGGGAAAGTGCCATCGATCACCTTGGACGTCAGGGTGATCTCTGGCGTGGCGAAACGCACCTTGGTCTCGGACACCGACACCGCGATCTGCGCATCGTCGTCGTCCAGCAGCTTGCGCAGTTCTCCCACCGTCTTGCGCGGCACGATCACGCCGGGCATCGTCTCGGCGCCGGGCGGCAGATCGGCGTCGATCCGGGCCAGGCGGTGCCCGTCCGTCGCGACGCAGCGCAGCACCTGACCATCCTCGCCCTCGGCGACATGCATGTAGACGCCGTTCAGGTAATAGCGCGTCTCTTCGGTCGAAATGGCGAATTTCGACTTGTCGAACAACCGCCGCAGTACCGGCGCCGCGGCCGTGAAGTTCGCCGTATATTCCGACGAGGCCATGACCGGAAAGTCTTCCTTGGGCAGGGTGGCCAGGGTGAAATGCGACCGCCCCGCGCGCACCGTCAGGCGCCCGGACGTGCCGTCATCCGCCATCTCGACCAGCGCACCGTCCGGCAGTTTCCGAACGATCTCGTGGAGGGTGACCGCGGGGACCGTGGTGGCCCCGGCGCGTTCGACCTGTGCAGGCACCTTGTCGACCACCTCAATGTCCAGATCTGTCGCGCGGAAGCTGACGGTATCGCCCTCGGCCTCGATCAGAACGTTGGCAAGGATCGGGATGGTATTACGCCGTTCGACAACGGATTGCGCCTGACCGACCGCCCGAAGAAGGGTGCCGCGTTCGATGCTGAATTTCATGCCCTCGCTCCTCGTGCAGACGGGAGGCGAACCCTAGCGGTTCCGCCTCCCGGCTCAAGCGTTTTCTGGACTGTCCGAGACTTTCGCAGGGGCGTCAAGGCCATAGCGGCCGCCCTCAGGCCTCCAGCATGCGGCGCAGCAACTCAAGGTCTTCGGCGATCTGCGGATCGCTACCGCGCAACTCCTCGATCCGCCGCACCGCGTGCATGACGGTGGTGTGGTCGCGCCCGCCGAAGCGCCGGCCGATCTCGGGCAGGCTGCGCTGGGTCAACTGCTTGGACAGCCACATCGCGATCTGCCGCGGGCGGGCGATGGTGCGGTGCCGCTTGGGGCCGACCATGTCGGCCAGGCGCATGTTGTAATGCTCGCTGACCTTGCGCTGGATCTCCTCGATCGTCACCTTGCGATCGGTCGCGCGCAGGATGTCGGCCAGGCAATCCTGTGCCAGGTCCAGCGTGATTTCCTTGCCGACCAGCGAAGCAAAGGCGAAGAGCCGCGTCAGCGCGCCCTCCAGCACCCGGACATTCGTTGAAATCCGATGGGCGAGGAATTCCAGAACCCCGTCGGCGATCACCAGGCCCGGATATTGCTGGCGGTAAAGGTCCACCTTTTGCTGCAGAATACCCAGCCGCAACTCGTAATCGGTCGGATGCAGATCGACGACCAGCCCGCATTGCAGGCGGCTCTTGATCCGGTCTTCCAGGTCCTTGATCTCGCCCGGCGCGCGGTCGGCGGAAATCACGATCTGCTTGTTCTGATCGACCAGGGCATTGAACGTGTGGAAGAATTCCTCTTGCGTGGAGTCCTTGCCGGCGATGAACTGCACATCGTCGACCATCAGCACATCGACCGAGCGGAACAGCGATTTGAAGCCCATCATGTCGCGCTCGCGCAGCGCCTGCACGAAGCGGTACATGAACTGCTCCGCCGACAGGTAGACGACCCGCTTTTCAGGCGCGCGCTGGCGCAACTCCCAGGCGATGGCGTGCATGAGGTGGGTCTTGCCCAGCCCCACGCCGCCATACAGGAACAGCGGGTTGAAGGTGACGGTGCCGCCCTCGGCCACGCGGCGCGCGGCGGCATGGGCCAGTTCGTTCGGCTTGCCGGTCACGAAGGTTTCGAAGGTAAAGCGCGAATCCAGTGGCGCGCCCGGTAGGTCGTTATCCGCTTGCGCCGCCGTCGCTGCGGCAGGCGCCGGTGCCTCCGCGGGCCGGGGTGCGGCGCGGCCCGCGGCGGATTTGGTGGACGAAACAGCGAATTCGAGACGGTCGACCGCGACGCCGCTCCGGGTCAGGTGTTCGATGATCTTGTCGCCGAAGTTGCGGTTCACCCACTCGCCCACGAAGTTCGTCGGCACGCCGAAACGGGCGACGCCGTCTTCAAGGGCCCGGAACTCAAGGGGCGCTATCCAGGTTACGAAATTGTTCTTCCCGATCGTCCTCTCCAGGTCTTCGCAGATACGTCCCCAGGTGTCGTCTGTCATCTTTGCCCGCTTTCGCTCCGTCCCTGATCCTCTGGCAGACGGGGTCATGGCGCCATTCCGGCCACCGACCGCCGCCCCCTTGCGTCCCCCACGACCCGGAAGGCGGGGCCACGCAAACGGTACGCTGGGCAAAAGAAATAAATGCCGGCCCAACCTGACGAACAGGGACCGGTGTTCATTCTCTTGCTCCGCTTCCGCGCGGGCATCCTTGGACATGAGGCTCACCACGCCGGAAGCCCGTTCCGGCAAGAGCCTGCAATCGCGCACGGATTGTCGTCGACCCCCCTTCGTCGCGAAATCCGTGTGATATCCCCGCGAGCGTTCCATGCCATGCACCACCAGGCCAGCGGAACGGTCCCGGGGAACCGCGTGCGTCATGTCCCCCCAAGTCGATGTGAATCGCATGAAGACGGTAGCCCGCCCGTCGAGACAGGCGCAACAGAACTTAGACCTTGACTTGGGCTTTGCCCGGAACGAATCCGCACCCCGTGGCAGAGCCGCCACGCGACCCGATTTCGCGCCTCGAAAAGAAAAGGGCGCGGCCAGTGCCACGCCCTTCGAAAGCCTTGTTTTTATGGCCGATCAGGCGCCAAGCGCCTTTACCCTGGCCGACAGGCGCGACATTTTGCGCGCCGCGGTGTTCTTGTGAAGAACGCCTTTGGTGACGCCGCGCATGAGTTCGGGCTGGGCCTGGCGGAGGGCGGCGGTGGCGGCTTCCTGGTCGCCCGAGGCAATGGCCTCTTCGACCTTGCGGAGATAGGTGCGGATGCGCGAACGGCGCGCCTTGTTCACGGCATAGCGGCGCTCGTTCTGGCGGGCGCGTTTCTTGGCTTGGGGCGAATTTGCCATTGTCTTCAGGTCCTTCGGTCCGGGTTCGTTCGGTCAAAATCTGTCACGCAACGAGCCCCGGGCCGGGTTCCAGACAACCGGCTGATTCCGGCCAGAGCGGGCCTCACGCGCATGTAAGCCCCGGCGTATAGGGCAGAACGGCGCGCAAGGGAACCCGGAAAATCGCGATATGAATTCCATATGAATCGCATATGAAATCCATATGACTCTTTTCGGACCCCGCGCGGCCGATCACTTGTCGCGGAATTGCGGCTCGCGCTTTTCGACGAAGGCCTGCATGCCCTCGGACTGGTCCTCGGTGGCGAACATCATGTGGAACATCCGCCGCTCGAACAGCAGCCCCTCGCGCAGCGTGGTTTCATAGCTGCGGTTGACGCATTCCTTGACCGCCATCACCGTCAGCGCGGATTTCTCGGCGATCTTGCTGGCCGCGGCCATCGCCTCTTCCATCAGCTTCTTGGCGGGCACGACGCGGGACACCAGCCCGGCGCGCTCGGCCTCGTCGGCGTCCATGAAGCGGCCGGTCAGGTGCATGTCCATCGCCTTGGACTTGCCCACGATGCGGGTCAGGCGCTGGGTGCCGCCGATGCCGGCCACCACGCCCAGGTTGATCTCGGGCTGGCCGAACTTGGCGGTGTCGGCGGCGATGATGAAATCGCACATCATCGCCAGTTCGCAGCCCCCGCCCAGCGCATAGCCGGACACCGCGGCGATGATCGGCTTGCGGCAGGCCAGGAATTTCTCGGTCTCGGGGGTGAACAGATCGCCCCCGAACACGTCCACGAAACTCTTGGTGCTCATCTCGCGCACGTCGGCCCCGGCGGCGAATGCCTTTTCCGAGCCGGTCAGCACGATGCAGCGCACCTTGTCGTTGGCGTCGGCCTGGGACACGGCATCGGCCAGTTCGCCCATCAGTTCGGCGTTGAGCGCGTTCAGCGCGTCGGGCCGGTTCAACCGGATCAGCGCCACGTGGTCCTCGATCTCGACGATCAGCGTCTTGTAAGCCATGGGGGCCTTGCCTCCGTTCCGTTCGAAGCCGAGTCCTTAGCAGTCTGGCCCCGGCGTTCAAGCTATCTTTGGCATTGCGGGCAGTGGAAGGTGGACCGCCCCGACTGCACGATGCGGGCGATCGTGCCGCTGCACCCGTCGGTCGGGCACGGCGCACCCTCGCGGCCGTAGGCCCGGAAGGCGTGCTGGAAATAGCCAAGTTCGCCATCGGCCTGGCGGTAATCGCGCAGGGACGACCCGCCCGCCTCGATCGCCTCGGCCAACACCTGGCGGATCACCGGGACAAGCCCGGCGACACGGGGTGCGGCAATACGGCCCGCCTTGCGCCGGGGCGAGATGCCCGCGCGGTGCAGCGCCTCGCAGACATAGATATTGCCCAGCCCCGCCACCACGCGCTGGTCCAGCAGCGCGGCCTTGATCGGGGTCATCCGGCCGCGCAGCCGGGCCACCAGATAGGGTTCGTCGAAGGTGTTGCCCAAGGGTTCGGGCCCCAGCCCCGCCAGCAGCCAGTGCGACTCGACCCGATCCGTCGCGACCAGGTCCATCGCGCCGAAGCGGCGGGCGTCGTTGAAGGTGATGCGCGCGCCGCCCCCCATGTCGAACACGACGTGATCGTGTTTCTCGGGCGCGGGGTGGTCGTGGACATGGTCGCCCAGCATCCGCCCCGAGATCAGCACCCGCCCCGACATGCCCAGGTGCCAGACCAGCGTTTCGCCGGTGGACAGATCCGCCAGCAGGTATTTCGACCGCCGCCCCAGCCGGATCACCCGCGCCCCGGTCAGCCGTTCGGCCATCCGGTCGGGAAAGGGCCAGCGCAGATCGGGGCGATTCACGCAGGCCCGGGCGATCACGTCGCCTTCCATCGCCGGGGCCAGACCGCGACGCACTGTCTCTACCTCTGGCAATTCGGGCATCGTGCCCTTCCTTGTGATCGGCTGCGCATTGTAACCCCCGCAGGGCGCCTTATAAGAAGGGCGCGAAAGATCAACGGCAAGGCCCCATGACAGAGCAAGCCCAGAACACCACCCATTTCGGTTTCCAGACGGTCGCCGAAGAGGAAAAGGCAGGGATGGTCCACGGGGTCTTTACCCGCGTGGCCTCGCGCTATGACCTGATGAACGATTTGATGTCGGGCGGCATCCACCGCGTCTGGAAAGACGCGATGATGGACTGGCTGGCGCCGCAGCCCTGGCAACGTCTGCTGGACGTGGCGGGGGGCACGGGCGACATTTCGTTCCGGTTCCTGAAACGCGCGCCGGGGGCGCAGGCGGTGGTCTGCGACATGACGGAATCGATGCTGGTCGAGGGGCGCAAGCGCGCCGATGCCGAGGCCCTGGCCGACAGCCTGGACTGGGTGACGGGCGACGCGATGGCGCTCCCGTTCGCGGACAATTCCTTCGACGTGGTGACGAACGCGTTCGGCACGCGGAACATCACGCGCATCCAGGATTGGCTGGACGAGGCATTCCGGGTGCTGAAACCGGGCGGGCGGCTGATGATCCTGGAGTTCAGCCAGCTGCCGAACCCCGCGATGCAATGGGCCTATGACCGCTATTCGTTCAACGTGATCCCGGTGATGGGACAGATCGTGGCGAACGACCGGGACAGCTATCAATACCTGGTGGAATCGATCCGCAAGTTCCCCGACCAGGAGACATTTGCCGGGATGATCCGCAAGGCCGGGTTCGAGCAGGTGAAATACCGCAACCTGTCGATGGGAATCGCGGCGCTGCATTCGGGGTGGAAGCTCTAGGTGCGCGGTCCTCACAACATCGTCCGGCTGGTGCAGACGCTGGCCACGTTCGAACGCACCGGCGCGAACCGTTTCGTGCTGGAGGCGATGGAGGCCCCGGCCAGCGTGCGGGCGGCCGCGCGCATCCTGGGCTGGCCGTTCAAGTGGCTGGGCGAAAAGGGCGACGAGACGCAGCCCCCGGTGACCCGCGCGCTGTCGGCGCTGGGCCCGGCCTATATCAAGTTCGGCCAGATCCTGTCGACGCGGCCCGACGTGGTCGGCGACGAGCTGGCGGTGCAGCTGCGCGTGCTGCAGGACAAGCTGCCGCCCTTCCCGATCGAGGTCGCCAAGGAGACCGTCGCCCAGGAGCTGGGCCGGCCCGCCGACGAGCTGTTCTCGGAATTCTCGGAACCGATTGCCGCGGCCTCGATCGCGCAGGTGCACAAGGCGCGGGTGCGCGACACCGGCGAGGAGGTCGCGGTCAAGGTGCTGCGCCCGAATGTCGAGCGGAATTTCCGGCGCGATATCGATGCCTTCTACTTCGCCGCCTCGACCATCGAGATCCTGGCGCCGTTCTCGCGGCGGCTGCGCCCGACCGACGTGATCGCCCATTTCGACGGGGTGGTGACGGGCGAGTTGGACCTGCGGATCGAAACCTCGGCCGCGGCGGAATACGCCGCCAATACCGAGAACGATCCGGGCTTTGCGGTGCCGCGGGTGATCTGGCCGCTGTCGGGCAAGCGGGTGATGACGCTGGGCTGGTGCGAGGGCGTGGCGCTGGGCGACAACGCCGCGCTGGATGCCGCGGGTCACGACCGCCGGGCGCTGGGCGAACGGGTACTGTCGATGTTCCTGCGGCATGCACTGCGCGACGGCTATTTCCACGCCGACATGCACCAGGGCAACATGAAGGTGGCCCCGAACGGCGATATCCTGGTGTTCGATTTCGGGATCATGGGGCGGATCGACGAATACACCCGCCGGGTCTATGCCGAGATCCTCTATGGCTTCATCCGGCGCGATTACCGCCGCGTCGCCGAGGTGCATTTCGAGGCGGGCTACGTTCCCGCCGACCGCGATATCGACGAGTTCGCCCAGGCGCTGCGCTCGGTCGGCGAACCCATTTTCGGCATGGACGCCAGCCATATCTCGATGGCCAAACTACTGGCCTACCTGTTCGAGGTCACCGAACGCTTCGGCATGGCCACGCGGACCGAACTGATCCTGCTGCAGCGGACCATGGTGGTGGTCGAGGGGGTGTCGCGGTCGCTCAACCCGTCGATCAACATCTGGGAAGTCGCCAAGCCCATCGTCGAGGATTACATCAAGGAAAACATCGGGCCCAAGGCGCTGGCGCGCGACCTGGTGCGCACGGTCCGGGTGCTGTCGCGGTTCGGCCCGCAGCTGCCGCAGATGGCCGAAGCCGCGCTGATCCGCGGGTCGGAGACCGCCCCCGACCGCCCGCGCCCGACAACGCGCCAGGCGGCGCTGTGGATGGGCACGGGCGCGGCGGTGGGCGGCGTGCTGGTGGCGCTGGCGCTGCTGGTCTAGCGCCGGGTCAGCCCCAGGGCTGGCGCAGCGCCGACACCGACGAGGCCGACGCCTCGCCGCCGCCTTCGAACACTAGGGTCACGCCGCTGGCATCGCTGCGCACCTCGGTGATGGGCGCATAGACCTCGGCCGCGCTTTCGCCGATGCGCGCCCCGTCCAGGAAGCTTTCGACCACGAAACTGTAGGTGCCGTCGGGCAAGGGCGTGCCGTCCGCCCCCACGCCGGCCCAGGCAAGGGCGTCCCCGTCGGTGCCGATCGCCTGGCGCTGGACCTCGGTCCCGCTGGCATCGCGCACGACAAGCTGCGCGCTGTCCGCCTCGGTCGCGGGCTTGGGCAGAACGGTGATCGGCGTTCCGTCGAAAACCGCGGGCACGTCGGCGCGCCCCTCCATCCCGACCCAGCCGCCATATTGCGACAGCCCCGCGCCCCCAAGCGTTTCGGTCAGGGTCTTGAGCAGATCGTTGGTCTGCACCTGCTGTTCGACCCCCGAAAAGGTCGCAAGCTGCACCGCGTAATCCGACGATTCGATCGGGTTCAACGGGTCCTGGTTGGTCATCTGGACCGTCAGCATCTTGAGGAAGGTCTCGAAATCGCTGCTGATCGCGGCGGGGTCTGACTTGGCCTCGGCCGCAGCCGAGGCGGTGGTCGTCGTCGTGGTTGCAGAGGTTACGCTGTCCATCGCGGTCGATCCTTTCACAGGCGCAGGTCGAGGCTGCCATCGGCAGCCGGGCGCGGGCTGGGGGCGGGAGCGGCGGCGTGGGGCGCGGCGTCATCGCCCGGCCCCGCGGCACCGGCATCGGCTTGCGGGGCCGGTTGCCGGCCGGTGCCCTTGCCCGCGAAATCCAGCACCACCTCGCCATAGCCCAGCTCGCGCATCGCGCTGTTCAGAAGGTCGGCATGGCGGCGCATCAGGTCCATCGTCTCGCCCCGGTCGGCGTTGATCGTGACGGTGATCGCGCCATCCCCCGGGTTGAGCGTCAGCCGCACACGGCCCAGCTCTTCGGGGCTGAGGGTCAGTTCGACGGACCCGTCCGATGCCCTGTGCAATGCCTCGGCCATGGTCCGCATCGCCGGGCGCGGCGCATCGGCCAGTTGCGGCGCCGGTTGCGCGGGGCGGGGCGCCTCCTGGGCCGGGCGGTCGGGGCCGGAGAGTTCCGTGCGCGCGGTCGGATCGGCCGGTCCGGTCTCGGCCATCGCCGGGGCGGCGCGCGCCGTGTCGGGC
>JBNGDM010000089.1:0-11226 GCA_049975105.1 Rhodovulum sp.
CTGGTGCTTTCGCCGGTTCAGCCGCGCCCGCGCGGCAGCGACGGGCGCGACAGCCTGAAGGCCGCGCCGCTGGTCTATGTGCATTCCAAGGTGTCGATCTTCGACGGGGCGAGGGCGGTCGTGTCGTCGGCCAACCTGAACGGGCGCAGCCTGCGTTGGGACACCGAGGCCGGGCTGGAGCTGCGCACGCCGTCCCATGTGGCCGCGCTGCGGCGCCGGGTTATGGGGCACTGGTTGCCCCCGGGGGCGGCCCCGGCGGACCTGGACCCGGCGACCGCGTTCGACCGCTGGAAGGACCTGGCCGACCGCAACAGCCGCAGGCCGCCCCGGGACCGGCGCGGATTCCTGGTGCATTACGATCCCGAGCTTGCCCGCGAGACCGGCATGCCGGTGCCCGGCGTGCCCGACGAGATGGTCTAGCCCCGCGGGGCCAGGGGTTGCCCCAGCGGCCGGTCGAAGGCGTTCAGCATCGCAAGCGCGATGACCAGAACGGGAATCGCGATGACACCGCCGAGGGGCCCCCACAGCCAGAGCCAGAACACCAGCGAGACGAAGACCAGAAGCGGATTGATCGCGATATGCCGGGCCAGGAAGGTCGGCGTGACGAACTGCGCCTCGATCAGGTTCAGCGCCATGAATAGCGCGGGCGGCAGGATGCTGCGCACCCCGTCGAAGGCGATCATACCGCCGATCAAGAGGGCGCCGATCATCGCCGCCGGGCCCAGATAGACGACGAAGTTGAGCAGCGCGGCGGCCACGCCCCAGGCGACCGCGCCGGGCATCCCGATCAGCGACAGCGCGACGGCGACGGCACCCCCCAGCGCGGCGTTGACCAGGGTGATCGCCAGGAAATAGCGCGAGACAAGCCATTCCGCCGTGCGGATCCGCGCCAGCACCGCCTCGGCGCCAAGCGTGCGGCCGATCCGGTCCGCGATCCAGGCATAGATCCGGTCGCGCGTCAGCAAGAAGAAGAACAGCGCGCCGAGAAAGATCATCATCTGCGAGGCCAGCCGCGGCGCGAGGAACAGCGCGTCCGCAAGGCTGGGGATGGCGCGCGCCGTGGTCTCGCCGTCGTCGCCGCTGCCATTGCCCTGGCCACCGCCCAGCGCACTGGTGACATCGTCGTTCACCTCGCCCACGCGCTGCACCAGCCCGCGGAAGTCGTTCAGGAACCCGCGCAGTTCCCACCGTATCTGCGGCCAGGCGTCGATCACACGGCCGATCAGCGGTTCGATCAGGAAGGCCAGCGCGAATAGCCCGACAAGGCCCAGCGCCGGCAGCAGCGCGGCAACCGCCCCGCGTGGCATAACGCGTTCCAGACAGGCGGCCGCCGGGGCCAGGATGACCCCCGCGACCAGCGCCAGCGTGAGCGGCGCAAGAATGTCTTCGGCCAGCTTCAGCGCGGTGAAGCCGGCCACCAGCGCGATCACGGCAAGCGCCACGCGCGGCAACGGGTCGGGGGAGGGGGAACGCTCGGACATCGGGGGTCAACGCCCGGAAAGGGGCGGGGTTCCCTGCGCCGGGCGCGGAACATCCGCGCATCTCATGCGTTGAATGGGGGAAGACCGACAAAAAGGAGGCTGTCATGAATGTCGATGAACTGAAAGGCAACTGGAAACAGGTCAAGGGCCGCGTGCGCGAGGCCTGGGGCGTTCTCACCGATGACGAGCTGGACCAGATCGATGGTGATCGGGAGCAGCTCGTGGGCAAGGTGCAGGAAAAATACGGCAAGACGCGCGAAGCGGCCGAGCGCGAAGTCGACGACTTCCTGAGCCGCCACTAGGCGCGCCGACCCGTCCGGGTTCAAGCCGCCCTGCCGTCACGGCAGGGCGGCTTTTCGTGCTCAGATCAGCGGGCGCGGCGGCAACCGGCCTTCCTCCTCCACAAGCGCCAGTTCGCGCAGCCGGGAGTCATCGAGCACATGCAGATGGCCGTTGGACCAGCGCGCGATCCCTCCCTCGCCCATCGCGCGCAACAGCTTATTGGTATGCACCAGCGACAGGCCCAAAGCGTCGGCCAGGTCCTGCTGGATGAAGGGCATCGGCATGCGGCCGTCGCGCACCAGCCCCAGCGCAGAGCCGCGCAGGTATAGCCGGTAAAGCCCGCGCGCCACACGCTGCTTGCCCGACAGCTGGCCTACCGCGGCCAGGCTTTCGCCCAGAAGGTGTTCCTCGAGCGCGGCCAGCCAGGTCAGGTCATGGGCCCGTTCGGGATGTTCGCGGAACAGATCCCACAGCGCGCGGCGGCGAAACACGCAGACCGTCATCTCGGTGCGGGCCTCGACGCTGTGCTGCATCGCGCCCATCACGCCGGCCTGAAGCCCGACGAAATCGCCGGGAAACACCACGCCCACGACTTGCCGCCCGCCATTGGCCATGGACTTGGACCGCAGGCCGAGCCCCGAGAGGACGGTGAAAAGCTCGTCGCTGGGCTCGCCCTCGCTCAGCAGCTGGGTGCCGGGGGCGACGACGCGCTCGCCCAGCTTGAACCGTTGCATGAACGCCAGTTCCGATGCGGACATGGGGTGAAAAAGGGTCTTGCCGCGCAGCGGGCAATCCTTGCAATCGACGGTCACCGGGGTTTCGTGCTCACTATGTCATATTTAAATGCGCGCCGCGACGTTCCGGCCTAAGAGTCGGCCAAGGGGGTGGCCGATGTCAACGGACCGTCAAGACGAATCCCATGCCGATTTGACTGCGCGCGCGCAGACCGTCCCGGTGTTTTTCGTGCTCGAGCAGGATGCGCTGGTCTCGTCCGACCTGATCCAGGCGCTGCAGGCGCGTGGACCGTGCCGGGTGCTCCATGTCGCCAGGCCCGAAGAGGCCGCGGGGGCGCTGGACGGCGTTCGGCGCGTGGATGCGGCATTCCTCGCGATGCGGTTCGATGATGCAAGGCAAAGCGGTCTGACCGGTGCCCTAGGCCTGCTTGGCGCGCGGATGGTGCTGACTATGGGCGAGGACAGCGACCGCGTGCTTGATCACGGTTGGCACCTGCTGCTGCGCCCGTTCACCGAGCGCATGGTCCACGAAACGCTGGCCTAGGGGGTCAGCCACGGCGGTGCGGTCCTTCGCGCGCGGCTCGGCCGGCCTCCAGCCCCGCCGCGAATCCCTCGGCCATGCGGACGAAGACCTCCTGGGCGTCCTGACCGGACCTTTGCGTGCCGGCCTGTGGCGGGTCATGGCGAGCGGCTGCGACGGCGGCAAGCACCAGGCCCAGCCCAAGGTAGACCAGCCCGATCACGCCCGCGGCGAAGAGGGGCCCGCCTTGGGCCGACAGCACCAGCCACGCCGCCACCGTCAGAAAGCCCATCCCCGCCACCAGCGAAACGCCCGCGGCCGTGCCCAGCGCAACCCGGCGCGAAAACGCCGCCACGCGCCGTTCCGCGGTTCGGATCGGGTGCAGGTCCATCAGCGCCGGCCCGTCATCAGCCCCGCGATGAAGCCCGCCGTGACGGCAAGCGCCATGGCGGTGGCCGGTTGCTGGCGCACCGCGTCCGTCGCCTGTTCGCCAAGCGCGGTGCCCTTGCGTTGCATGCTGGCGGCGGCCTCTTGCACGCCCTCGACCGTGGTGTCGCGGCGCTCCGCGCCCATCTGCGCGAGGGTGTGCGAGATGTCCGAGATATCAGATTTCAGCGCCTCGATCTGACGCTCCAGATCGTCCCGCGTGGCATTGCCATTTCCCGATTGCGCCATGTCCGGTCTCCTTTCGTGCGCCTGTTCAGATGCGTTCGAACGGGGGAAACGCGCCAGCCGCCGGGCCGGTTCCCCGCACGTCAAAAGATCGTCCGAAGGCCAGCGTCGCGGAACCTGTGCCGGGCTGGAGCGTTGAGGTTGCATCGCAAGACAGGAAAGGAACGACGCTATGCTTCAGTGGGCACTTATCTTTCTTCTCGTGGCGCTTGTGGCCGGTGTGTTCGGGTTCGGCGGCATCGCCTCGGCCTCGGCCGGGATCGCGCAGATCCTGTTCTTCATCTTCATCGCGCTGTTCGTCGCCGCCCTGCTGTTCCGGCTGATCAGCGGCCGCGCGCCCTGATCTTTCGCCCGCAGGGGACAAGAAAGACGACCGGTCCCCGCCGCAGGACAGCGGCGGGGACCGGCATGTCGGTCGGGCGGAACACGGCCGCGCGCTGTCAGGCGCCCAGCGTTTCGGTGCTGGTGAAGAACATCGCCTGGCTGACCGCCGAGCGCACCTGGTGTTCGCTATAGGGTTTCGAGATCAGGAACGCGGGTTCGGGCCGTTCGCCGGTCAGCAGGCGTTCGGGAAAGGCAGTGATGAATACCACCGGCACCTCGCCGATCTCCGACAGGATCTCGTTCACCGCGTCGATCCCCGAGGATTTGTCGGCGAGTTGAATATCGGCCAGAACCAGGTGCGGCGGGGCCTTGCGCGCCAGGTCGACCGCGGCGGCATGGGTGCGAGCAATGCCTGTCACCTCGTGGCCCAACCCCTTGACGATGGCGGCGATATCGACGGCGATGATCGCCTCGTCCTCGATCACCAGAACGCGGCCCGCGATGGCTTTCGACATCTCGTCGCGCGCGATGTCGATCAGCTCGCCCGCCTCGCTGGCCGAGACGTCCGTGATCGCGCCGATATCCTGGGTCGAGAACCCCTCGATGCTGTGCAGCAGCAGGGCCTCGCGGGTGTTCGCGGTCAACCCGGCCAGGCGCGCCTGCACCTGCGCTTCGATCCCGTTCGCGGGTTCGACCGTGCCGGTCGGGGCGCCGGTCGATGTCCAGATCCGGTTGAACGCCTTGAACAGCGCAACCTTGGGC
Source organism: Rhodovulum sp. (assembly GCA_049975105.1). GTDB lineage: Bacteria > Pseudomonadota > Alphaproteobacteria > Rhodobacterales > Rhodobacteraceae > Rhodovulum. The sequence continues at coordinate 4,776 of JBNGDM010000089.1, forward strand.
GCAAGCCCGGCATCGAACACCTGTGGATCGGCCAGGATCGCCTCCAGCGTCGCAAGGGCATAGGCGTCGCCGCTTTTCTGGTTGCCGGTCAGGGCGCGGGCATAGCGCCGCAGATAGGGCAGGTCGGCACCGATCCATGTGGAAAGGTCGTCGGGAGTCGGGGCTTGCGTCATACGCCACCTCTGAAATTCTTGAACCATGTGGGAACCCAACGCGCCCCAGCGCGTTTGGGTTCCGCAGCACGCGCGAAAAGCTGCACCTAGGATCGTTGACGTGAACGGGCGAGGCAACATGCCGGATAAGGACCGGAAGGGGCGGATGGAAGAACAGATCGACGAGAACCTGCGCCGGGTCTATGCGCAGGCGACAGAGGAGGAGGTGCCCGAACGGTTCCTGACCCTGCTCGAGCAATTGCGCAAGCAACCGCGCAAGGCGGACAAGACGCCGGGCGGCGGCGAAGGGGATGCATCTTGAGCAACGCTTCCGATCCGCGCGACGAACTGGTTCAGCACCTGCCCGCCATGCGTGCCTTCGCGCTCAGCCTGGCGCGCAATCCGGCGACGGCCGACGACCTGGTGCAGGACGCCCTCGTCAAGGCCTGGGACAATCTCGACAAGTTCGAGCCGGGCTCGAACCTGCGGGCGTGGCTGTTCACCATCCTGCGCAACACCTACTATTCCATGCACCGCAAGCGCCGGCGCGAGGTGGAGGACCCGGAGGGCCTGCACGCCGCAAGCATGTCGGAAAAGCCGCACCATGACGGGCGCCTTGCGATGGACGATTTCCGCGCGGCCTTCGTGCAGCTGACCGATGAACAGCGCGAGGCGCTGACCCTGGTGGGCGCCGAAGGGTTTTCCTACGAAGAGGCGGCGGCCACCTGCGGCTGCGCGGTGGGCACGATCAAGAGCCGGGTCAACCGGGCGCGCGCGCGGCTGATCGAACTGATGCATCTCGACGACGAGGGGGATGTGGTGATGACCGATTCCGCGACGCTGGCCGTGCTGACCGACAAGCCGCTGGCATGACCGACAAGCTGAAGTCGCGGCTTCAGGCGCGGCGCTGGACCCACGGGCTTGCGATCTGGCTGATCGGCGCACTGACCATCGCGATGCTGCCGCTGGGTCTGATCTCGGTCTACCAGACCTCGCAGGTTCTGAACGAATCGCGCCGGCTGTCGGGCGTGGCGCTGATGGACCGGACCCAACGCGCCGCCGCACGCACCCAGGCGCTGATCCAAAGCGCGTTCGGCGCCGCCCGCGCGGTGGCCGCGGCCAACGTTCTGTTCGAACAGGGCACCCTGTCATGCGACGCGGTGCTGGGCCGGCTGGTCGATGAAAGCGAGGATTTCATGTTCGCGGGGTTCATCGCCCGCGACGGCACGATCACCTGTTCGTCCAGCGGCGAGCATCCGAACGTCGCGGACGACGCCTATTTCCTGGAAATCCTGCGCGACCCGCGCCCGCGCGTCGACACGCGGATGAACCATGACCTGCCGAACCCGCGCGTCGTCCGGGTCAGCGTGCCGGTCTTGGCCGAGGCCGAGCTCATCGGCTTCGTGCTGATCTCGATCCCTTATGTGGCGGCCTATTACACGCTCGACGACCCGGGACAGTCGGCCGATCTGCTGGTTTTCGACGAGGACGGCGAATTCCTGACCGCCGAGGCGGCGAACCGCCTGGCCGGCGCCGGTCCCGACGTGATCGAGTCGGTCCTGCCGCGCGGGCGCACACCCGAGGACATGGCGCGCGAGGGCCGCCAGACCTTCCGCGGCGAGAACCGGCTGGGCGAAACCCGCGATTTCGCGGTGGTGCCGGTGGTCGAGGGGCGGGTCTACGTCCTGGGCAGCTGGGAGCCGCAGCGCAGCAGCCTGCTGCCCTCCGCGGGACGTGCCGTGGCGCTGTATTTCCCGATCCTGATGTGGGCCGCCGGCGTCGTGGTGGCCTATTTCGCCGTCCATCGCCTTGCGATCCGCCATATTCGGCGGCTGCAATCCTGGATGCGGCTATACGCCAGCGGCAAGACCGATTTCGAGAATGACCGGCTCGACCGCGCGCCGGACGAGCTGGAGGTGGTGGCCGAGGCGTTCCGCTCGATGACCCGGCGCCTGGCCGAACAGGACCGCGCGCTGGAAGAGGACCTCGCGGAAAAAACGATGCTGCTGAAAGAGGTGCATCACCGGGTCAAGAACAACCTGCAGATCATTACCAGCATCATGAACATGCAGATCCGCAACGCCCAAAGCGCCGAGGCGCGCGTGTTGCTGCGCCGGGTGCAGGACCGGGTCATGGCGCTGGCCGCGATCCACCGCTACCTCTACCTCGCGCGGCGGCTGTCGATGGTACGGGCCGACAAGCTTCTGGACGATATCATCGGCCAGCTCGTGGTGATGGGCGATATCGACAAGGGCGAGGACGCGGTCAGGATTTCGACCCGGCTCGACCCGGTGGAAATCAGCCCCGACCAGTCGGTGCCGTTATCGCTTCTGGCGGCTGAGGCGGCGTTCAACGCGGTCAAGTATTGCGGTGCGCCCGAGGGCGAGGCGCCCTGGATCGTGGTAGCGCTGCAGCATCTGTCGGACGGGCGCATCTGCCTCAGCGTGGTGAATTCGCGCGCCGACGGGGCGGCGGACGGGGACACGCCAGACGGTTCGGGCCTGGGGCAGGACCTGATCGCCTCTTTCGCCGCCCAGCTTGACGGCACGCTGGAGGTCGAGGCGAAGGACGGCTGCCATGAGCTTCACGTCACCTTCACCCCGCTGCCGCCTGACCATGCCGACATGGAGGACGACAACCAGTTCGAGGTGGACGGGCCGGCGGCGCCTGAAAAAGCGGATTAGGGGATTTTACCGGAACCGGACGCCGCCCCGTGCGTTCTTTTCGTGTATCCGAAATCACCAGATCAGGAGATCAGATGACACCGAAACTGCTGCTGTCGATTCCGCTGCTTGCGCTGACCGCCCTCGCGGCTTGTGAAACCGTCGAGGGGGCGGGCCGCGACCTGGAAAAGGCCGGCGAGGCCATCGAAACCGAAGCGCAAGAAGCGCAGAATTGACCGCGTTGCGGTTTCACGCCCGAAGGGCCGGGGCGGTCTTGCGCCGTGCCGGCCTTTTTCGCGCAGATTAGGAGGAGAGCTATGGCCCCGGCACAATCCAAGGCCCAACAGCGCGCCGCCGGTGCGGCGCTTTCGGCGAAACGCGGCGAGACCCCGGTCTCCGAGTTGCAGGGCGCGTCGAAAGAGATGCACGAGACCATGACCGAGGACGAACTCGAGGCGCTGGCCTCGGGCTCGACCGACGACCTGCCCGAACGCAAGGACGACTGAGCCCGCCCGTTCGGCCCAGGCGGCCAAGGCCACGCCAGACCGCCGCGCAGACAGCCCGGATACCGCCACTGACAGGCAGGCTCCTGAAGCTCTTTCCGCCAGTTCGCCGACGCTCGGCGTGCGGAATCGGCAAATGAAATCAGACAATTGAATTTCATTCATCACCCGCCCCGCCGAGGGCGGCCATGACATTTCCGGGAACCCGTGCCGCCGCTGGCGCGTTGGGATGACGCATCGCGACGCAAGACCCTTCGAAAAGATCCAATCACCATTCGAGGAAGATTTGACATGACATCCAAGAGCAAGATCAAGATCGGCCTGGGGCTTGTCCTGGTGATCGCACTGGGCTTTGTCTGGGTGCGCTGGGGCCCCGATTCCTGGGAGGTTCAGATCACCGGAACGACCGGCGACGGGCGCGATGTGCAATACCGGATCGAGACGGTCTATGCCGGCACTGCGGACACGCTGATATTCAAGAACAAGGACGCGGGCCTGATGCCGCCCTACTTCAAGTTCGATTCGGCTGACCTGCAATCGGTGGCCAGCCGCGTTACCCGCGAATGCCCGCAGGAACCCGTTGTCGTAAATGGCTATGGCCTGCGCATTCCCTTCCTGGACATGTTCCCGAACGCGACGTCGATCGACGCGCCCGAACGCTGCCGCGAGGCCCCGTCCGATCAGGGCGACGCCGAAGTGAGCGGAACGGGCTGAGCATGCCCCTGGCGGCGGCCCCATGATCCGGGGCCGTCCGCCGCGCGGCACACCCGACCCTTGTGCGGCATGACCGGCGTGCCGCCTTGGCGCAGCAGGCCACCCCCTTTAGAAAAACGCCTGCAATCCCGTCTGAGCGCGCCCCAGGATCAGCGCGTGGATATCATGCGTGCCTTCGTAGGTGTTCACCGTCTCCAGGTTGATCATGTGCCGGATCACATGGAAGCTTTCGGAAATCCCGTTGCCACCATGCATGTCGCGCGCCGCCCGCGCGATTTCCAGTGCCTTGCCGCAATTGTTCCGCTTGATGAGCGAAATCATCTCGGGCGCGGCGCGCGCCTCGTCCATCAGCCGGCCCACCTGCAGACAGGCCATCAGGCCCAGCGAAATCTCGGTCTGCATGTCGGCTAGCTTCTTCTGGAACAGTTGCGTGCCCGCGATGGGCTTGCCGAACTGCTTGCGGTCCAGCCCATAGGCCCGCGCCCGGTGCCAGCAATCTTCGGCCGCCCCCAGAACACCCCAGGCGATGCCATAGCGCGCCCGGTTCAAACAGCCGAACGGCCCCTTCAGCCCTTCGACGCCCGGCAACAGCGCCTCCTCGCCGACTTCGACCCCGTCCATCACGATCTCGCCCGTGGTCGAGGCGCGCAAGGACAGCTTGCCCTCGATCTTGGGCGCCGACAGGCCCTTCATGCCCTTCTCCAGCACGAAACCGCGAATCTTGCCGCCATGGGCCTCGGACTTGGCCCAGACCACGAAGACATCGGCGAACGGGCTGTTGGAAATCCAGGTCTTGGTCCCGGTCAGCCGATAGCCTCCGTCCACCTTCTCGGCCCGCGTCTTCATCCCCGCCGGGTCCGACCCCGCATCGGGTTCGGTCAGCCCGAAACAGCCGATCAACGTGCCGGCGGCCAGCCCCGGCAGGTATTTCTGCCGCTGCGCCTCGGTGCCATAGGCGTAGATCGGGTACATCACCAGGCTGGACTGGACCGACATCATCGACCGATACCCCGAATCCACCCGCTCGATCTCGCGCGCGACCAGGCCATAGGTGACATAGGACGCGCCCAGCCCGCCGTAGTCCTCGGGCACCGTCACCCCCAGCAATCCCGCCGCGCCCATCTCGGCGAAGATCTCGGGCTCGGTCCGCTCTTCGCGATAGGCGTCGGTCACTCGCGGCTGCAAACGGTCCTGTGCGAACGCGCGCGCCGCATCGCGCAGCATACGCTCGTCCTCGTCCAGGCGATCCTCCAGCCGCAGCGCGTCCTCCCAGTCGAACCGGGAAAGGTCGGGGGCATCCTTCGGTTTCAGGGCGGCGGCGCTGTCCATCTGGGGCTCCTTGGCTGTCTCGCCCGAGGGATAACCCGCAGGCGCCCTCGGGGCAATCGTCCGACAGGCGCTTGACCGCCGCCCGCCCCCATGCAGTTCTAGGGGCAGGGGAGGACAGGCGCATGGGACAGACAATCGGCTCGATCGACGAGGTTCAATCGGTGCTGGCCGGGCAGAATTATGTCTGCGGCCGCGCGCTGGCGACGGTCGCCTTCCTGTCGCTCAGGCTGGGCAAGCCGCTGTTCCTCGAGGGGGAACCCGGCACCGGCAAGACCGAGATCGCCAAGGCCATCGCCGCGGCGCTGGGCCGCCGCCTGATCCGGCTGCAATGCTACGAGGGGCTGGACGCGGGCAGCGCGGTCTACGAATGGAACTTCGCCGAACAGATGATCGCGATCCGCACCGCCGAGGCCGTGGGCTTCGAAGGGGCAGGGGCCGACCGTACCGCGCTCAAGGACGAACTCTTCTCTTCGGACTACCTGATAGAACGCCCGCTGCTACAAGCCATGCGCCCCCAGGTCGAAGGCCCGCCGGTGCTGCTCATCGACGAACTCGACCGCACCGACGAACCCTTCGAGGCGTTCCTGCTCGAGGCGCTGTCGGATTTCCAGGTCACGATCCCGGAACTCGGCACGATCCGCGCCGAGCATCCCCCCATTGTCATCATCACCTCGAACCGCACCCGCGAGGTGCACGACGCCCTGAAACGGCGTTGCCTCTACCACTGGGTCGACTATCCCAGCTTCGACCGGGAACTCGACATCCTCCACGCCCGCGCCCCCGAGGCCGCCGAAACGCTGTCCCGCGAGATCGTCGCCTTCGTCCAGAAACTCCGCACCGAGGACCTGTTCAAGAAGCCCGGCGTCGCCGAAACCATCGACTGGGCGAAATGCCTGCTCGCGCTCGACGTGATCGACCTGTCCCCCCAGGTGATCGCCGACACGATCGGGGCGCTGCTGAAATACCAGGACGACATCCAGAAGATCGAAGGCTCCGAGGCGAAACGCCTGCTCGACGAGGTCCGCGCGGAACTCGCCCCCGCCTGACCCTTCTTCTTGGCGGAAATACCCGGGGGGTCCGGGGGGCAGCG
>JBNGDM010000090.1:0-11148 GCA_049975105.1 Rhodovulum sp.
GCTCAGCGGTAGAGCAGTTGACTGTTAATCAATTGGTCGTAGGTTCGATCCCTACCGCCGGAGCCATAAACCTCTAAGGCCTTGAAATCCGCAAGGTTTTCGACTGCAGAGTCGGAGCCGAGAGGTTTTGGCACAATGCTTGGCACTCCGCTTGTCACAGGAGTCGCTGGCATGCCACGAACCACCAGACAATGTCACCTCGAGCGCCGCGGCGCGCTCTATTACTGGCGCCGCCGCTGGCCGAAGCCGGCCCTGGATCGGCAGGGCGACGATTCTCTCGAAAAACCATTTCTGCTCTTCCCGCTGCGAACTGATGTCTTGCGCGACGCGAAGGTCGTGGCGCGGCGGTTGACCGATCTGACCGACCTGGCCTTCGCCGCCTGCGCGGAGAAGACCATGGCCATACCGCCCTCGGAAATGGAGACCCTCGTCGTCGCCTTGTGCCACTTCCAGATCGAGGCGGCCGACCTTGCGCGCGAAATCGCCCCCGCCCGGGCGCTCGAAGCGGCCGCCTACGAGCACAGCTGTGCGGAGGCCGCGCTGGCGAGCTTGCGCCAGGCGATCTTCCTGCGCGATCGCGAGGTGGCTCGCGCCCCACTGCGGGACGCGGCAGACCGCCTGGGAATTGTGCTCGACGAAGATGACGAGGATTATCCACGGCTCGCGATGCGCTCCCTCGAAGCGATGGTTGAAGCCGCGGAAGAGACGCTCCGCCGCGATCGCGGCGCGCGATCCGGACCGCCGCGCTACCTGCAGGCAGCGCTCTCGCAGTCGCACCCCCCTCTGTCGGAGGTCGTCGGTGCAACCGCGCCTCCTCAAGCGCCGCCCGCCACCGCCCCCGCGGGTAACGCGAGCGTGGGGCTGAACACCCTCGGCATTGGCGTCGATCCATCGGCGTCGGCCGTGGCAACAAGACATGCGCCGCCTTCGGAGACCCCGGTTGCCGCCTCCAGCGCCGCAGCCCCCGCTCGCGCCGCGGCGGAGACGCGCCCTCCGTCGGCCTGCACACCCGGCATGGTCGCGCCGCCTCAGCCGGTCGCGCAAGCTGGTCGCGGCCCAACGATCCAGGAGATCACCGGGGAATACGTCGCAGCGCGCTGCGCCGGTTACAGGTCGTTCAAGACAAATGAACAGCCCGATCAGAAGAGCGGCGAGAGCTGGGCCCGGAATTCGGCAGGCAATGTGAGGTCGACCGGGAAGCTCCTGGGCAAGGCGCTTCCGGTCTCCTGTTTGCGGGATGTCACGGATGAGATGCTGACTCAGGCCTGGTCCCTGATCCAGCGTCTCCCGAGATCCTACGGCGACAACCCGAAGGAGACCCGGACGTTGCAGGAAATCGTCGAAGAGGCCGACGCCATGGATGCGCGGAATGAAGATCTGACCCGGGCACGTCTGCAGAAAGAGGGCGCGAGTCCGGGCAAGATCGAGTTCCGCGTCAACATGGCGCGCATCCCGCGCATGCGCGCCGCAACGGTTTATCGGCACATGCAGGATTTTCAGCGGATCTGCCGGTTCGCCGTCATCAAGGGACACCTGGACACGAACATCATGGCGAACCACATCTGGGAGAAGCGCGAATACGAACGTCGTGAGCTTCTCCAGGAAGACAACAAGCGCGAGGTCTGGTTCGATGACCTGCCCGCATTGTTCCGCACGCCGGTTTTTCAGGAGCCTCTCGAGGATCCCGGCGACCCGACCTTCTGGGCCCCGGTCATCTCGGTCCATTCCGGGTTGCGCAGCGAGGAGGTCCTGCAGCTCGCGACCGATGACATCCGGGAGGTTGATGGCATTCCCTGCATCGTCTTGCGCCAGGGGGCCGGGCAGAGCCTCAAGAGCTTCGCCGCGCGCCGGACCGTTCCGATCCACCAGAATCTGATCGAGCTGGGCCTGCTCGAACTGGTGGCGTTGCGCCGGCAGCAGGGCGAACCTCGTCTCTTCCCCTGGCTCGAGCGCAGCAAGGCCAAGAAGACCTTCACCGAAGGCTTCTCGAAGAGGTTCACGACATACCGGAAGAAACACAAGGTCTACAAACGCGGCATGGATTTCCACGCGTTCCGCACGACGTTCAACCAGGGCCTGGTCCTCACCGGCTGTAGCGATACGAGCCGGCGCTATCTGATGGGTCATGTCGAGAACGACGTCGGAATCACCCATTACACGCCGAACGGGTTCGCCATGTCCGACCTGCAGGAGCGCGTGAATGCAATCGAGATCGACATCTCCATGATCCGGCGCCCCTTCGATGACAGGAGAGCCGCGGGGGTCGCGCATCTCGACGCCCACCGGCGAACGAGACGCACCGCCTGACGGCCTGAAACCCGAGCGCCCCCACGCGTTCGGCGGCATCCAGCCAGTGGCACGCGAGGCCGCATCCGCGGCACCCGGGATGGCGCGTTCCGTCGTCCCGCCCGCTCGACAACCGCCGGATGAGCTTGAATTCCCGCGGGGATTTCGCAAGGGTTGCAAAAAACGACGCCGCCGTGCCGGGTGTCGCGAGGGAGGGAGTCGGGATGAAGGCGTTCCAGTTCGATCAGGCGGTCATCGACGAATACGCGGGGTTTTCGCGCTCTTTCACAAGTGTCCGGGCCCCGGATTTGTCCGATGCGATCGACGCGCACTACGCTGACAAGAAGTTCTGGCCGTCCCCCTTCCTCGCCCTCAACCCGGCCTACGAGCAGGGGCAAACCGTCGAGGAACTGGCTGGCAGCGGCAGCCTCGCGCCCGAGACGGCCCAGGTATTCCGCACCACGGCGCCCGATGGCACCCCGGTCCCCATTCGCTTCCACCGTCACCAGGTCGAGGCGATCAGCAAGGCGCTGCGCGGCCAGAGTTTCGTGGTCACGACCGGCACGGGGTCCGGCAAGTCGCTCTGCTTTTATGTCCCCATCGTCGACCGGATCCTGCGCGCAAGACACGCCGGCGAAGCGCCGCGAACGCGCGCGATCGTGGTCTACCCGATGAACGCCCTCGCCAATTCCCAGCTGGGCGAGATCGAGAAATTCCTGGGTCAATCCGGGTTGCCGGACGCGATGCAGCCCACCGTCGCCCGCTATACCGGCCAGGAGGACGACACCGAACGCCGTCGCGTGGCGGCGAACCCGCCGGACATCCTGCTCACCAACTACATGATGCTCGAACTGCTGCTCACCCGGCAGGACGAGACCGACGCCAGGGTAATCGAGAATTGCCGTGGGCTGGAGTTCCTCGTGCTCGACGAACTCCACACCTACCGCGGGCGCCAGGGGGCGGACGTGTCGGTGCTTGTCCGCCGCCTTCGCGACCGCTGCCACGACGGCGAAGATCCGATCTGCATCGGCACATCGGCCACCATGGCCACGGAGGATGTCGCGGACGACCCCGCCGAAATGGTCGCCGGGGTATCCTCGCGGATCTTCGGCGCAACCATCACCGCCGACGCCGTGATCACCGAAAGCCTCCGCCGTGCCACCCGTGACGAGCTTTCCCTGTCCTGGGCGAAATCGCGCCTGAAAGACGTGCTCGAGGCACCGATTCCCGCGGACCTGACCGACGACGCGCTCGAGCAGCACCCGCTGGCCGTCTGGGCAGAACTCGAGATCGGGATCGATGAGGCGAAAAGCCGGTCGCGGCGCGACCCCATCCCACTCGATGACGCCGTCGAGAAGCTCGCCGCCGATGCCGGTGTCCCCGTCGACCTCGCCGCGGAGCGGCTGGCGCAGTTCCTCGCCATCGCCGCGCTTCCCGAAAAGGACCGCGGAGGGTCCGGCGATGGCGCCTTCATGGCCTTCAAGCTGCATCGCTTCGTCTCGGGCGCCGGCGACGTTCTCACCACGCTCAAGGCGCCGCCGCGCTCGGTTCTTCTCGAGGGGCAGCGCGAAGACCCGGGCGACCCCGGCACGCGCCTCTACCCGACGCGCTTCTGCCGGTCCTGCGGCCAGGAATACCATGTCGTCACGCTCCGCGAAGGCGCCGAAGGGCGCGAGCTGATCCCGCGTGACATCGACGATGCCCCCACGAAATCCGATCCGGAGGACGAAGAGCCCGGCTACCTCACCCCGTTCGAGGAGGCCGGAGACGCGTTCCGATTTTCGGGAGACATCGAAACCTATCCGGAGGAATGGCGGGAAGAAAAACGGGGCGTCCAGATGTTGCGACAAAATCGCAGGAAGCAACAGCCGCGCCGGCTGTCCGTGCGCCCCGACGGCACCGTCGCAGAGGACGGCAAGGACTTCTGGTTTCTGCCCGGACGGTTCGGATTCTGCCTCGCCTGCCATGATCAGCCGCCTGCGCAGGCCCGAGAACGCAACAAACTCGGGGGGCTGTCCGCGGAAGGCCGGAGCTCGGCGACCACAACGCTCGTCACCGCGATGCTCCGCCAGATGAACGACCCCGCCAATGGGATCCAGGACCCGACGAAGCGCAAGACCCTCGGGTTCGGAGACAACCGCCAGGATTCCGCGCTGCAAGCCGGGCATTTCAACGACTCCGTGTTCGTGACCCTTCTGCGGGGCGCGATCCTGCGGGCTGTCCTGGATGCCGGTCCGGAAGGCCTCGCCGATGACGGCTTCGGTACCAGGGTGCAACGCGCGTTGGGCTACCTTCCGGAGGCGAAGGCCCTGCGTCCCTACTGGATGGCGCATCCGGAGACCAAGGGCGCCACGGTGAACGACGCCTCGCGGACCCTGGCCCGAGTGCTGGAACACCGGGTCTGGTCGGACATGCGGCGCGGATGGCGCTTCACCTATCCGAATCTCATGGGGGTCGGGCTTCTGCGCGCCGAATTCGTTTCGCTCGACGAGCTTCTCGAGGACGAGGAGGTCCTGGCCGATGCGCCGGATTTCTGGCACGAGCTCGACGCCGACCGGCGCGGCGGGATCGCGCGCGCGATTCTCGAGGCCATGATGGAATGGCTGGCAATCGCCACGCCGGCGCTCGACCCGCAGGAGCTGGACCCGTTGAAAGGCCGAACGCGCAACCTGCTTTGCGCGCCGTGGGCGATGGACCCCAAGGAAGATCTGCGAAGCCGGACCGCCCTCGTGCTCGAGTCGCCGCCACGCCGGTCGCAGTCGAAACGCGACGATGCGCTGATCATGCGCGCCGGGTTCCGCAGCGGCCTGGCCCGCACCATCAACAAAGAGAGCGTTCTGGGACGGCGCCTGAAGGAAGAGGACTACCTGGCGTTCATGCGCTGGATCCTCGGACAGCTTGAGGATTACGGCATCCTTCAGGGCATGCGCACCCTCTCCGACATCGACGGGTGGCAGATCCAGCCAAACGTCGTTCGCCTGGTCCCCGGCCCATCGCTCGAGGCCGAGACCCAGCGCCACAATGCCTATTTCCGCAGGCTTTACCTGGACGTGGCCGAGGACCTCGTCGACGGGCAATCGGCCTTCATGGGCCTGGAATCGCGCGAGCACACGGCGCAGGTTTCGGCCACGCAACGGGAATGGCGCGAATGGCGGTTCCGCTACGGCGCCAATGATCGCGACAAGATCGAAGAGAACCGCGCGGACATGATCAGGGAGGGAGAAGGCACGTCATTCCTGCCCGTGCTCTTCTGTTCTCCGACCATGGAGCTTGGGGTCGATATCTCCTCGCTCAATGCCGTCTACCTGCGCAACGTGCCGCCCACGCCCGCGAATTACGCGCAGCGGGCGGGGCGTGCCGGGCGGTCCGGGCAGGCCGCAACGATCACCACCTATTGCGCGGCGCAGAGCCCGCATGACCAGTACTACTTCCGACGCATCGACGAGATGGTGGCCGGCAGCGTTCGCCCCCCGGCGCTTGATCTCGCGAACGAAGACCTCGTGCGCGCCCATCTCCAGGCGATCTGGCTGGCCGAAACCCGCACCCCCCTATCGGCAAACATCCCCGAAGTGCTGGACCTCGAGCGCGCCGGTCTGCCTCTGCGCGAGGAAGTCCGGGCCGCCATCGAAGACCCGGACGTGGCCGATCGCGCGATACCGGCCATGAAACGGGTCGTCGCGGCGCTGCTCGACCATTTCGAGGGTCCGCGGCCGGATTGGCTCGAGGATGTCGACGCCTGGGTCGCGGAGACCGCCCACGGCGCGGCCAGGGCCTTCGATGCGGCCTTCGACCGCTGGCGCACGCTGCACGCATCGGCACTGGCCCAGCTCATCGAAACCCAGAACAAGCTGAAGCGTCCAGGGTTGTCGGCGCGAGATCGATCCAGGCTCGATGCACAAGCCCAGTCGGCAAGCCAGCAGATCGGGATACTTGAGAACGGGAAGGCGAGAAACGGCTCGGACTTCTACACCTACCGCTACCTCGCGACCGAGGGCTTCTTGCCCGGCTACAACTTCCCGCGGCTGCCGCTCTACGCTTTCGTGCCCGCCGGCGGCAGCGACGCGCGCGCCGCCTTTCTCCAGCGCGCCCGGTTCCTTGCCATCTCCGAGTTCGGACCGCGCAGCCTGATCTACCACGAGGGGCGCGCATACCGCGTCCACAAGGCCAAGCTGCCGCCAGGTTCGGTGTCGCCGGACGGGAAGACCTTGGCGACGGAAAAGGTGTTTCTCTGCCCGAATTGCGGCGCAGGGCACACGGCTGAACGAGAACGCTGCCATGCCTGCAATACCCCCATGGCCGGCGGCGTCGCCATCCACCGCACGTTGCGGATCGACAACGTCGAAACGCTTCCCGCCGAGCGGATCACCGCCAATGACGAAGAGCGTGTGCGCCAGGGCTTCGAGGTCCGGACGGTCTTCTCCTGGCCCGAGCGCGACGGCCGCATTGACATGACCGAGTGCCGCCTCGTTCTCGACGGCACGGTGCTCGCCACCCTGCAATACGCCAACTCCGCCGATATCATGCGCCTGAACCTCGGGCTGAAGCGTCGCGCGGAGCCCCAGATCATGGGGTTCCCGATCGACCCGGCCACCGGCCGCTGGGCGCGTCTCCAGGACGAGGTCGCCGAAGAGGACCGCACTGATCCGGAGGCGGTCTACCCGGAGCGGATTGTCCCGATTGTCCACGACCGGAAGAATTCGCTGCTGATCCGGTTCTCCGCCCCGGAGCGATGGTCGCAGGAAGCGCTGGCGACGACGCAACATGCGCTGATGCGCGGGATCGAGATCGTTTTCCAGCTCGAGGAAGGGGAGATCATGGGCGAGCCCCTTCCGGAGCGGTCGGAGCGGCGCACCATCCTGCTCTACGAGGCGACCGAAGGCGGCGCCGGTGTGCTGGGGCGTCTTATGCGCGAGCCGGAGATGCTCGACAAGGTCGTCGGCGAGGCGCTTTCTCTCATGCATTACAAGGGCGCCGCGGAGGCCGTGGCGAATCGCGACCGGGACGCGCTGGAGGAGGACGACGCCCCATGCGTGGCCGGCTGCTATCGCTGCCTTCTGTCCTACTACAACCAGCCCGACCACGAGATCATCAACCGACGCGATCCGGATGCCCTTGACCTCCTCCTGGCATTGGCCGCGGCAAGCGTCGAAAGCAGCGAGGGCATCGCGTTGGCGCACGGCGATGACCCATGGCTGGAGGTCTTCGAAAGAGCCGGCCTCAAGCCACCTTCCGGAAGGCCGGTGCAATTGGGTGATGCCGAAGTCCCCTATGTCTGGCCAGCCGACACCGTTGCCGCGATGACCGGGCCGATCCCTGACGGTCTCGACGAGCTGGCGGACGCGAAGGGACTGGACCTCTTCGCCCTCCCCCAAGATCCGTCAGAAGGCGTACCCGGCGATCTCGTCGATCGTTTGCAAGGTGAAACATGAATTCTGGTGCAACCTTCGGCCGAACGATCCAGCTCTTCCTTGTTGATGGCACCCCCACCGGCCTGCGCAAGGCGACAATTCACGGCTGGACCGGACTTCTTTTCGTCAGCGGGGCGTCGGCCTTTGGTAAGCTCACCGCGCGCAAAGAAGTGGACCGCACCGGCATCTATGTCCTGTCCGGCCCGGATCCCGACAAGGCAGGCGGCACACGGGTTTATATCGGTTCGGGCAACTCGGTTTCTGAGCGGGTCAAGCAAAGCGCTTTGAAACGCGATTTCTGGGAAACTGCGATCACCGTCACAACCAGCGATGACGATCTCTCCAAGGGCCACGCGGAATACCTCGAGGCCCGGCTGATCGAGTTGACGGCACAGGCCGGCCGGGTAACACTTGATAACGGCACCCAACCCGAAACAAGCCGCCGAAGATTGCCCGAGGCTGATCGGGCGAACATGGAGCAGTTCCTAACCAATCTGAAAATCATCCTGCCCGTGATCGGTCTGGACATGCTGAAACCGCAGCCTCGCGCAGTCACGCAGACGGCACAGCCGATCAAGGAACGCACGACGGGCGATGTCCAGTTTGAAATCCGGCACAAGAGCGGAGTTCAGGCCACAGCGGTGGAGGAAGACGGCGAATTCATCGTCCTGGAAGGTTCCGAGGCGCTGACGGGCACGGGATATGTGCAGCAAAGCTATGGCGCGCTGAAGGAAAAACTCATCGTCGATGGCGTGCTGATCCCGCATGACAGGGACAAGCTGCGCTTTGTCAAACCTTGGTCTTTCAAGAGCCCGTCCGCGGCAGCTGCGATTGTGCTGGACCGCAACAGTAATGGGCGGACGGAATGGAAGGTCAAGAACTCCAAGCAGAGCTATCACGACTGGCAACAAACGCAGGCGGCCAGGGAGGAGACAGAAGAATGACCAGGCAATTCGCTCCTGGAGACCTCGTCCATGCCCGCGGCCGCGAATGGGTGGCGCTGCCAACACCGCGGGAGGGGTGGCTCAACCTCCGCCCGCTGTCCGGGGTGGAAGAGGACTCGACGCTTCTGCTGCCCGATCTCGAACCCGAGCCGCCGCGCCCGGCCCGGTTCGAACTGCCCTCTGACGCGCGCCCCGCGGTGCAGGCGACGGCCGGGCTTCTGGCCGAGGCCCTCCGCCTCTCCCTTCGGCGTGGCGCCGGTCCGTTCAGATCCGCCGCGCAGCTCAATTTCGAGCCGCGGAGCTACCAGCTGGTCCCCCTGCTCATGGCGCTGCGGCAGGAGATCCCGCGCCTCTTGATCGCCGACGACGTGGGCATCGGGAAAACCATCGAAGCCGGTCTCATCCTTCGCGAATTCATGGACCGGGGCGAGACGGACGCCTTCTCGGTTCTCTGCCCGCCGCATCTCGTCGAACAGTGGACACGCGAGCTGAAGGACCGGTTCGGGATAAACGCCACGGCCGTCACCGCTGCTTCAGCCGCGCGGCTGGAGCGGGGTCTGCCCATCTCGCAATCGCTCTTCGACGCCTTCCGGCACACCGTGGTCAGCCTTGACTACATCAAGTCCGACAAGCGGCGCGACGCTTTCGCCAAGGCCTGCCCGGACTTCGTGATCGTTGACGAGGCGCATGCCTGCGTGGGCACGCATAAGGGCAGGCAACAGCGTTTCGCCCTGCTGCAGGGGCTCGCCAAGAGCGAGACGCGCGCGATCGTCATGCTCACCGCCACCCCGCATTCCGGGGATGAGGAGGCCTTCGCCCGCCTGTTGTCGCTGATCCATCCAGATTTCGCGTCGATGGATTTCGACGACGAAAAGTACCGGGAGAGGCTGGCGCGGCACTTCGTGCAGCGCCGGCGACGCGACCTGACCGACGACGCCTGGCAAGAAGCCTCGGCCTTTCCCAGGCACCTGACGAAGGAAGAGATCTTCGATCTCAGCCCGGACCACAGGGATTTTCACGAAGCTGTGCTCGACTACTGTTTTGACGTGGTGGAGAAAGCCGGGTCGGGCCAGCGGGAGCGCCGTCTGGCCTTCTGGGGCACGCTCGCGCTCATGCGTTGCGTCGGCTCATCTCCGGCCGCCGCGCTCTCGGCGCTGCGCAACCGTGCCGGGCTGGAGCCGGAGCGGATCGAGGAGCAGCTTTACGACGAGGACGGCGATGACGAGGACGCGGTGGATGTAGAGCCCACCCCTATGGAGATCGGTGACAAGGCGCTTGCCGATCTGATCCATCAGGCCGAGGCGCTGATGTCGGGACCAGATCCTAAGCTCGATCGCCTGGTGAAACTCCTCAAGCCAATCGTGAAAGAAGGTGGGCAGCCGGTCGTGTTCTGTCGCTACATCGCGACGGCGACCCATGTCGGGCAAGCGTTGAAGCAGTCATTCCGGGACGCCCGGGTGGAGACCGTGACCGGGCTGCTCACACCGGAAGAACGGCGCGACCGTGTGGCGGACATGGCGGATGCGAAAAAGACGCGGATCCTGGTCGCCACCGACTGCCTGTCAGAAGGGATCAACCTGCAGCTCCTCTTCGACACGGTGGTGCATTACGACCTGTCCTGGAACCCGACACGCCATCAGCAGCGGGAAGGCCGCGTGGACCGGTTCGGACAGCCGTCGCCGACCGTGCGAACGATCCTCATGTATTCTCCCGACAGCGCCATCGACGGCGCGGTGCTTGACGTGATCCTCCGCAAGGCGGAGGCCATCCAGAAGGCAACCGGCGTAACCGTGCCGCTTCCGGACGAGCGCGGACCGGTGACCGACGCCTTGATGGCCTCGATGATGCTGAGGCGCCGCGATCAGCGGCAATTCGACTTTTTCGATGCCTTGACGGACGGCCAGCGCAAGATGGACGCGATGTGGCGCGATGCCGAGGAGAACGAGAAGAAATCCCGTTCGCGCTTCGCCCAGAATGCGCTCAAGCCACACCACGTTGCACCGGAATGGGAAAAGACCCGCGACGTCATCGGCAGCCCGGCGGCGGCCCGCGACTTCATCAGCGCTGCAATGGCCCGCTTCGATACACCGACCGACCGCAGCAAGGGAATTGTCTACGCCCCCCTCGACGGACTGCCTCACGTGCTCCGGGAACGCCTCGCGGACCGGGGCCTGAAAGGCACGATCCGCCTCGCGGAAGCCGAACCCTCGCCCTCCGGAACCACACTTGCAGGTCGCGCGCACCCTCTTGTGGCGACGCTTTCCGAGGCGCTGCTGGAAACTGCGCTTGAGCCGGACGCGCTGCCCGGGCTCGATGTCGGACGGGTGGGAGCGTGGCCCACGCCGGCAGTGACCGAGCGCATGGATGTCATCCTGATGCGCCTGCGTTTCAAGATCACCGTCCATGCCAGGCAGGAACGGCTGCTGCTGGCCGAAGAGGCCGCGCTCGTCGCCATCGACCCTCCGGGCAATCTGCAGGCCGGTGCGCCGGTGCGCGAGATGCTCCTGACG
>JBNGDM010000091.1:0-11138 GCA_049975105.1 Rhodovulum sp.
CCGCGCGGAATAGGCGTAGACGCCCGAGAGCGTTTCATAGCGCCGGCCCATCGCGTCCCAGGCCATGCCTTCCAACAGCGCCTCGGGAAGGGTGCGCGGCATGTCGAACTGTTCGACCACCGCGGCGAAGGCGCGATCGGCGGGCGCGTTCCGCGGGGTGCCGCGATAGATCAGGTCGAGCCGTTCGCCAAGCGTCAGCACCGCAGCGGCCTTGTCCTGGGTCAGGTCCACCGAATCGTCGGTCATCCGGCAGAAGGCGTAGAGCGCCAGCGCCGGGTCGCGAACGCGTCCCGGCAACAGCCGGGACGCCGCATGGAACGAATACGACCCGGTGCGGATCGAGGCTTCGCAATGGGCCAGATCCGCGGGATCGATCATGTCATTCTGCCGCGACGGGGGCCGCGTCAGGCACCAGTTTCGCCATCACCTCGGCCGAGGTGATCACACTGGGCAGTCCCGCGCCGGGGTGGGTACCGGCCCCGACCATATAAAGGCCCTCGACCTCTTCGCTGATGTTGTGCGGCCGGAAATTTGCGCTTTGGAAAATGCGCGGCTCCAGCGAGAAGCCGGCTCCGTACGGCGACAGGTAGCGGTCGCGGAACTCGTTCGGGGTGAAGAACATACTGGTCGAGACATGCTTGCCCAGGCCCGGCATGAGTTTCTCTTCCATGAAGTCCTGCACCATCTGGCGATAGCGCTCGCCGTTGGCTTCCCAGTCAACGGGGTTGTCGCTGTGCAGGTTCGGCACCGGCGACAGCGCGTAGAAGGTATCGTCTCCCTCCGGCGCGGCGCTGGGGTCGGTGACGCTGGGCCGGTGGATATACAGGCTCATGTCGTCGCACAGCTTGTCCTGGTGGAAGAAGATATCCTTGACCAGGCCCTTGTAGCGCGGGCCGTTCAGGACGGTGTGGTGACCCACGTCCTTCCACATGTTCCGTGTACCCTTGGTGCCGAAATACCAGACGAACAGGCCCATCGACCAGCGTTTCTTGGCCAGCGTCTCGTCGGTCCAGCGCCAGCGGCGGTGGTTTCGCAGGAGCTTGTTGTAGGTGAACCCCGAATCCGCGTTCGAGACCACGATGTCGGCCTTGACCACCTCGCCCGAGGCCAGCCGCACGCCCGTCGCCTTGTGTTTCTCGACGGTGATCTCGTCGACCTCGGCCCCCATGCGCAGGCTGCCGCCCTGCCATTCGATCACGTCGGCCATGGCCTTGGCGATCGCTGCGACGCCCCCCATCGCGTAATGCACCCCAAACTCCTTTTCGAGATAGGACACGAGGATATACATCGAGGTCACGTTGAACGGGTCGCCGCCGATGAACAGCGGGTGGAACGACAGCGCCATGCGCAGGCGTTCGTCCTTTACCCGGCTGGCGGCATGGGCATAGACCGACTTGTCGGCGCGCAGCATCCCGAAGATGTGCAGGACCTTCACCAGGTCCATCCACTTGTGCATCGGCTTGCGGCCCAGGTTTTCGAAACCGAACCAGTAACGTTTCTCGCTGTCCTTCAGGAACTGGTCATAGCCGGCCAGGTCCGAGGGCGACAGGCGGGCCACTTCGGCGCGCATGCCGTCGGTATCCTGCTGGGCCCGGAAGCGTTCGCCATCGGGAAACACGATCTCGTAGAACGGGTCCATCGGGACCAGCGTGACGTCCTTGTCGAAATCGCGACCGCAGGTTTCCCACAGCGAGCGGAAGATCTGCGGCACAGTAACGATGGTAGGGCCAAGGTCGAACCGGTGGCCATCCTGCCAGATCGCGGAACCGCGCCCTCCGGGCACGTCCAGCTTGTCGATCACCGTCACGCGGTAACCCTTGGCGCCGAGGCGCATCGCGGCCGCGAGGCCGCCGAGACCGGCGCCGATGACGACGGCGTGCGGACCTTTGGCCCGGGCCGCCTGTTCCGCGAGATCGGGATCAACTCGTGTCATCATGTCGCTAGGTTAAACCTGTCTAGTTTAGTTTACAATGCTTCTACCGGATGCGCGCCGGGTGCGTCATGCCCCTTTCGGTCGCACCTTGGAAACACAAATGACGAACGACAGTTGCGAAGGAGAATCGCCAATGCAAGTCGTCACTATCAGCTTCTTCCGTTACAACAACTGGGCGTCCCGCCTGGAAGCGTTCAGCCAGATGGCGCGCGGCCGGTTCGCACTGAAGAATGTGCCCGGCATGGAGTTTTTCAAGCTGCTCGGCACCGGGTCGGACGCGGGCTTCAACCCCAAGCCCAATGTCGACGTCAACGCGATTCTCTGCGTCTGGCCGGACATGGAAACGGCCGAGAAGGGTCTTGCCGAAAGCATCACGCACAAGACCCTGCGGGACCATGCCTGTGAAACCTACACGATCTACCTGACGCCAACCTCGGCGCGCGGCATGTGGTCGGGGGTCGAACCGCTGCGGGTGACCGAAAAACCAGATGAAAGCGGCAACATCGCCGTGCTGACGCGCGCCACCGTCAAGCTGCCCGTCGCGCTAAAATTCTGGGCCGAGGTTCCCGAAGTGCAGGAACGCGTCGCCAAGCACCCCAACTGCGCCTTCCATATCGGCATGGCCGAGGTGCCGTGGGTGCAGCAGGTGACCTTCTCGCTTTGGAACAACAAGAAGGAAATGGGCGGCTTCGCCTATGGCAACTGCCCGCACGGCAACGCGGTCAAGCATGTCCGCGAAGGCGACTGGTTCAAGGAAGAGATGTATGCCCGCTTCAACATCCTGAAAGAAGAAGGTAGTTGGGAAGGCGGAAGCCCGATGAGTCTGCTGGAAACCGGGCGAACCTTCGACGAACCCAAAAAAGCGCCGAAGAAGAAAAAGGCGCCGAAGAAAACGGAAGAGCCTGCATGACACAACCCTTTCCCTTCTCCGCCATCGTCGGCCAGGAGGAGATGAAACAGGCGATGATCCTGACCGCGATCGACCCGGGTATCGGCGGCGTGCTGGTATTCGGGGATCGCGGCACCGGCAAATCGACCGCCGTTCGCGCGCTGGCGGCCCTGCTGCCGCCGATCCACGCGGTCGCAAGCTGTCCTGTCAACTCACCTTCGCTCGACAAGTGCCCTGAATGGGCACACCTGACCTCGACCGAGATCGTCACGCGGCCCACGCCCGTCGTGGACCTGCCGCTTGGCGTGACCGAGGACCGGGTGGTCGGTGCCCTGGACATCGAGAAGGCATTGACCAGCGGCGAAAAGGCGTTCGAGCCGGGTCTGCTGGCGCGGGCCAACCGGGGTTACCTGTACATCGACGAGGTGAACCTGCTGGAGGATCATATCGTCGACCTTCTGCTCGATGTCGCCCAGTCGGGCGAGAACGTGGTGGAAAGGGAAGGGCTTTCGATCCGGCACCCGGCGCGCTTCGTGCTCGTCGGGTCCGGAAACCCCGAAGAGGGCGAGCTGCGCCCGCAACTTCTGGACCGGTTCGGCCTGTCGGTCGAGGTGGCCTCGCCCAAGGACATCGACACGCGGATCGAGGTGATACGCCGTCGCGACACTTATGAAACCGACTATGACGGCTTCATGGAGAAGTGGCGGCCCGAGGATGCGGCGCTGCGCGACAGGATCCTCGCCGCGCGCGAGCACCTGAAAGAAATGGAAAGCTCGGACGACGTGCTTCGCGATTGCGCCGAATTGTGCCTTGCGCTGGGATCGGACGGCCTGCGGGGCGAATTGACACTTCTCAAGGCGGCCCGCGCACTGGCAGCCTTCGAAGTGGCCGGGAAGGTGACACGCGAGCATGTGCGCCACGTGGCGTCTTCGGCACTGCGCCATCGTCTGCGCCGCGACCCGCTGGACGAAGCGGGGTCCACCACACGCGTTGCCCGGGTCGTCGACGAGGTGCTGGGTGAGCCTGCCTGACAATTCCGTCTGGACGCGGGTCGAGGTCGGCCTGAACGCCCTTGCCGTCGACCCGGCGGGGCTGGGCGGGCTGTGGCTGCGTGCGCGGTCGGGTCCGGTGCGCGACCGCGTTACCGAAGCGCTGGGCGCCCTGCCCCTTCCGCTGAAACGGCTGCACCCGTCCATCGGCGACGAGCAGCTGTTCGGGGGCATCGACCTGACCGCGACGCTGTCCTCGGGCAAACTGGTGGAACGGGCGGGCATTCTGGCCGAACCGGCGATCCTGGTCCTGCCGATGGCCGAACGCACGCAGCCCGGGCTGGCCGCGCGGCTGGCGGGTGCTATCGATCAGGGCACCGGTCACTGTCTGATCGCGCTGGACGAAGGCGCCGAACCCGGCGAATCGCTGCCCGAGGCGTTGACAGACCGGCTGGCGCTTCATGTCGACCTGGACGCTCTGGCCTATGGCGAGACGGACCGGATCGTCCTTGACGAGGCGGCCCTGGCCGAGGCACGGGCGCGGCTGCGCGAGGTGCGCGTCGCCGCAAAGGTGCTGGAGGACCTGACCCTTTTGGCCGCGCGACTGGGCGTTCACAGCCTGCGCGCGCCGATGCTGGCGCTGCGCACGGCGCGCGCGCTGGCTGCCATCGCTGGCAACGAAGAGGTAGAGGTCGACGACCTGACCGCGGCGGTGGAACTGGTGCTGGCGCCCCGTGCGACCCAGTTCCCCGAGGACGAACAGGACGAGGCGCCCGACCAGGACCCGCCCCCGCCCGAACCGGAACCCGAACAGGGCGATCAGGACGAAGGCGAGGGCGAGACGCAGTCGCTGGAGGACCTGCCCTTGCAGGACATCCTGCTTGAGGCGGCCAAGGCCACGCTGCCCGCCGACCTTCTGGCGATGCTGGCTGCGAAAAAGGCCAATCGCGGCGCTGGCGGCAATTCGGGCGCCGGGGCGAAACGCAAGGGCAACCGGCGCGGCCGGCCGATACCGTCGCGGCGCGGCAGGCTGGACACCGGCAGTCGGCTGGATGTGATCTCCACCCTGCGCGCCGCTGCGCCTTGGCAGACGATCCGCCGGCAGGAAAGCCGGTTCGAACGGTCGCTGCACATCCGCACCGACGATTTCCGTATTCGCCGGTTCGAAGAGAAATCCGACCGCTTGCTGATCTTCGTGGTCGACGCTTCAGGGTCGGCCGCGATGACCCGGCTGGCCGAGGCCAAGGGCGCGGTCGAGATCCTGTTGGCAGAGGCCTATGCCCGGCGCGACCACGTAGCCCTTGTGGCCTTCCGCAACGACGGCGCGGAACTTCTGCTGCCGCCCACGCGCTCGCTGGTGCAGACCAAGCGGCGGCTGGCGGCGCTTCCGGGCGGGGGCGGCACGCCGCTGGCCTCGGGCCTCAAGGTCGCTATGGAAGTCGCGCTGCAGTCCAAGGGCCGCGGCATGACGCCGACCGTCGCGCTGATGACCGACGGGCGGGCGAACATCGCGCTGGACGGGTCGGCCAACCGCGCGCTGGCGGCCGAGGACGCAACCCGGATGGCCACGGCGATCCGGCTGCAGGGGTTCCCCTCGATGGTGATCGACATGGGCCAGCGGCCCGAACGGTCGCTCAAGGCGCTGGCGGACACGCTGGGCGCTCCCTACATTCCATTGCCGAGGGCCGATGCCGACCGGCTGTCCTCTGCCGTATCGGCCGTCCTCGACGCGTAAGGGGAACGTCATGGACTGGACCCGGGACGGAAAGGATTGGCCGAACCGGGAGCATTCCCGCTTCGTCCGTCATCGACCGCATTACTGGCACATCCAAGAGGCGGGCGAGGGGCCTGTGGTGGTGCTGCTGCATGGTACGGGCGGGGCGACCCATAGCTGGCGCGACGTCTTCCCGATCCTGGCGCGGCACTATCACGTCGTGGCGATAGACCTGCCCGGTCAGGGATTCACAAGGATGGGCGCGCGCCAACGCTGCGGCATCGACGCGATGAGCCAGGATATCGCGGCGCTGTTGGAGGGCGAAAACCTCCTGCCCGACGCGATCATCGGCCATTCGGCGGGGGCGGCACTGGCGCTGCGCATGGTGCGCGATCTGAAGCGCCCGCCCAAGGCCATCGTTGGGATCAACGCCGCGCTGGAGAATTTCAAGGGGGTGGCCGGATGGCTGTTCCCGACAATGGCGCGCATGATGGCGCTGAACCCGTTTTCAGCCTCGGAGATCTCGCGCTGGTTGGGCAATGCCACCGGCGTGGAATACATGATCGCGGGGATCGGCAGCCAGATTTCCCCCCAAGGGCTTGCGTTATACCGCCGCCTTGTGGCCGACCGCCACCACACCGATGCAACCCTGGCGATGGTCGCGCAATGGACGCTTGAGGGGCTTTGGCACGATCTGCCTGGCATAGAGGTGCCGACCTTGCTGATCGTCGGCGAAACCGACCGGGCCGTGCCGCCCGCAAGCTCTGCGAGGGCG
Source organism: Rhodovulum sp. (assembly GCA_049975105.1). Classification (GTDB taxonomy): domain Bacteria; phylum Pseudomonadota; class Alphaproteobacteria; order Rhodobacterales; family Rhodobacteraceae; genus Rhodovulum. The sequence goes on from JBNGDM010000091.1 coordinate 6,301, forward strand.
GCGGAGCGACTGCCGAACGCTGAACTTGCTCGGGTTCCGGGGCTTGGGCACCTCGCCCATGAAGAGGCCCCCGAGAAGATCACCGCGCGGATCGAAACGTTCCTCGAGGCACATCTGTAGACCACTATGAAAAGGGCCGCCGGTGTCAACCGACGGCCCGTACATTCCGCGATACAGCAGCGTTATTCGGTATGCACGCCCAGGCTGGCAAGGTAGGCGTAGATGTCGACCGCCTCATCCTCTTTGCGGACCTTGTGGGTCATTGCTCCACGCGCCTTGGAATCGCCGAGATATTCACGCAGGTACCCAGTCGGGTCCTGCACGTATTTCACGAACTCTTCCTCGGTCCAGACCAGGCCCTTCTCGCCGGCCTCGGTCATCGACTTCGAATACTTGAAGTCCTCGATGGCGCCAGCATGACGCCCGGGCGCCTCGTACAGGTTCGGGCCAACCTTCGCGTTGCGGCCGGCAAGCGTTTCGCCCTCGTTGTTGACGACGACGTGGCAGGTGATGCACTGGCGGAACGCTTTCTCACCGGCGGCGGCATCGCCCGAGGCCTCTTGGGCGATCGCGGGGGCCGCGGCGAGGGCGGCGGCCGCGACCAGAGCGAATTTCTTCGACATAAGTCTCTCCCTGACTTGAATAGACGCGGCATACCATGGAGTGCAGTTTCTCCAAGGTCAAACCGATAACCGTTACGATGCGCCGTGTTAAGCTGTTTAACGAGGTGTGAACCGCTACCAACGAGCTAAGCGGATCGGGTGCAGACGCACCGCACGCCCAAATTAGACCAATTCCAAGGAGTGCCGGGCGCTCGCCCCGACTGGACAGACGGTCGAACACGCCGTATGCGACATTTTGTCGCACTTCGCGCTACTCGGCATGTTCGGTGATGAATGGGGCCGGGCTCAGATGCCCCGCAGGTCCTTGCGCCGGATCTCGGTCTTCTCCGCATTTTCCTTAGGGGCCGGAAGCATCCAGCGCCACAGCTTTTCGTCGGGCAACGGCAGCACCATCAGCCAATGTTCAAGAAGCGCGAGCGCGGTGATCGAGCAGAGCAGCGCAAAGCCTACCACCTCGTGCGAGGCGGACACTGAATACAACCGCTCGGCCCAGCAATAGACCGCGAAAGTCAGGAACGACACCGAGAACGGGAACAGCCAGTTCAGACGCGATATCCGGAAGTGGCTCGGCAGATGCGCCAAGGGCGAGGGCAGGAATTCCACGTTGATCTTGGGCACGCCGAGAAACAGGTTCAGTTTGGCGGATATCCGCGCGAAGAACAGCACGATGAAGGTCCAGAGCCCCACCGTGTTCGGCGCATCGTGGCTTGTGACCAGCATCAGAAACAGGATCAAAACCAGCAGCGTCTCGTGATAGGCGATGGTGCCATAGGCTCTGAAAAACCTTTCCCATCCCCGCGCCCGATCATGGCAGCGGGTTGTGTTCGGCCCCGTGACGACCCCGGTCAGGAAGGCCAGTTCAACCCAGCCCCAGATCGCGATCGCGGCGAGAAACGCCATATAGGATGCCCCCACGCTTTCGACATGACGGGTGATCTCGAACAGCCAGACCCCGCCCCCGATAAGGGGCAGGGCCATGATCGTGGCGCGCAGATGCGCAAGGCGCCCGCGATGCTCGGCGTGGCGCACGACGATGAGGATCGCTCCGGTGGAGAACCACCAGATGAAAAGCGCCCCCAGCGCGGCGAACCAGGCCGATGCGATCAATAGACGGGCTCCATCCTGGTCTTGGCGGGCACTTGGTGCTTCTTCGCCGGGATCGTATAGAGCTTGGCAAAGGCCCACGCCGCCTTGGCGCTGCCGGCCCATTCGGAGAGCTTACCGCTGACTCCGCCAGCCTTTTTCGCCCGGTCGACTTGTGCCGAGGCTGCCTGAAGCGCCTTGAGGCCCTTCATCCAGCGCGGGTGGTCGATGTCCAGCGTGATCGGGAAGACCTGTTTCGAAAGTTCCGAGGTCTTTCGGAACACCTCCTGCCCGTACCAGTCGGTATCGACGTCCAGCGCCTTGTGAAAGGCCGGGCGCTGGTGGTCGCGGACATACATCGTGGCATAGACCGCGGTCAGGAAGAACTTGATCCACCAGACATTCACGCCCGAGGTCAGTTTCGGGTCAGTCTTCATCAGCAGCGCGAAGGCCTCGCCGTGCCGGAACTCGTCATTGCACCACTCTCGGAACCATTTGAAGATGGGGTGGAACCGCTTTTCCGGATGCGCCTCGAGATGGCGGTAGATGGTGATGTAACGGGCGTAGCCGATCTTCTCGCTGAGATAGGTGGCGTAGTAGATGAACTTTGGCCGGAAGTAGGTATACTTCTTCTTCTGCGTCAGAAACCCGAGGTTCACCGCGATCCCCGCCTCGCGCAGCGCGTCGTTGATAAAGCCCGCATGCCGCGCCTCGTCGCGTGCCATAAGCTGGAACAGTTCGGTGATATCCTTGTTGTTGCCGCGCCGCTTCATCTCCTTGTAAAGGACGCAACCCGAGAACTCGGCGGTGCAGGAGCTGATCAGGAAGTCGATGAATTCCTTTTTCAGCGCGGGGTCCATGCCGTCCCAGTCGACGTGATCCCAGTTCTCGTCCTTCTTGAAGTGGCCCTTATTGGGGTCGGCTTTCATTTCCTCGATCAACTGGTCCCAGTCCTTGCGCACGGGGCTCACGTCGATCGAATCAAGCTCGTCGAAATCTGTGGTGTAGAAGCGCGGGGTCAGGAGCGTGTCCTGCATCGCAACGGCGGTCGCGCTTTCGCTGTCCAGAACGGCCTGCTGTTCCTGAATGGCGAGGCCTTCTTCGACGGTGGTCGCATCGGCGGTATGGACGTTCACAGCGTGGCCTCCTCGGAGAAGGAGAACTCGCAGAGCTCCATGAGTTCCAGATCGCCGGTCATCCGCGTCCAGAGCCGTTCGAGGGCGGAGGCGCGGGTGATGACGGCGATGCGATCCTCGGTCACGACCTCGCCATACGGGGCCATGATCTCGGGGCCTTGAACCAATACCTCGTCGCCCGGATGGACGACGGCCCCGTTGTTGAAACGGACGTGAGCGTGAAGGCTCTCGAACTTGTGGGAAACCTCAACCGTGCAGGGTGCGGTCTCCTTTTTTCGGGTAAAAAGTCCCATTTCTTGGTTCCCTGTTTTTTGTGATGGGGGCCATGTCTCCCTCCCCCGTCAGTCCAGCAGCCGCGCGAAAGCTGCCGCGTTATCGGCACCGAAGCCGATCAGTTCCGCACGCCAACCGGTCAGGTCGTCGTACAGAGAGAGCCGTCCGCTTTCATAGCGAACAAGCCTGACAGGCGCGTCCATGGGCGCGTCGATCTTGCCGCGCTCCAGTCTCAGCACCCGCCAGATTCCGGAAATGAACCCACCCTCCATGGGTCCATATTCTCGAATCACGTTTCCGTCCGTGTCATAGACCGTAGCCCGGCCGGAATTGCTGCCCTCGATCACGATTTGGCGTTCGACCGCAATGGGTTCGGACGCGTCTGGCACAGCTGAGAGCGGCTGTTCGGTCAGACGCGCGAACGCCACCAGCACCAGCGAAAACAGCGCCAGGCCGAACATCGCCCTTATCAGGATCGTCGGAATCTTCTCGACGTTCTTCGGATCGGGGCGTTTTTGGGGATCGGTGGCGGCCATCGGTTACTCCGCTGCCAGCGCGTCATCGTCAGGAACGCGCGCGAGCTTAGGTTCGGAAACCCGCGTTTCCGCTGCGTCGGCAATGATCCGGGCGACCTTCGCCGCTTCAGGGATGCAGCGGAACGCGGGTTCCGTGCGGGCGATCCGCCAGGGGCGGACATGGGGCCAGCACAAGATATAGGAAAACCTGGTCGTGCCCATCAACTCGAAGGCGATGGTTCCTGTCCCCGACTTGCGAAGGTCGAGATTGGCGTTGCCGATCCAGGTAAAGGGCAGGTTAAGGGTCATCGACAGCGCCGCCCCGATGCGCAGCGCCACCCGCCTGTTCGTGACGGTATAGACCGTCGCCTTGGCCTGGACGAGGGCCGTGGCCATGAGCAAGGCACAGACCACGGCCCCCAGGACCAGGAAGAACGAAGAGGCGATCGCCGCCTGGACCAAGGGCATGGTCTCGGTGGCGACGATCACGCGCCAAAGGAACAGCACGACGAAATAACCGCCCACCCAGTACAGCGCGAGGCTTTCCCGGGCCAGTGCCAACCAGTCGGGTTGCCCCTGCCACAGGATTTCCTCTCCTTCCGGCAGGTTCTCGGGCAGGCCCTTGATGGGCTCGACGGCAAAATCGTCGTGGGACATGCGTCCTTTTGCTCCTTAAAGTTGCGACTCCTGTCGCGCCTTGTCGGCATAAAGCAGACCACCGCCATAGTAGGCGCAGATCTTCTCTTCTTCCAGTTTGGTCACCTGTGTCGCCGACTTGGTCGTCGGGACGGCGGCGAAATGCTTGCCGTAGATCAGGCGCACGCGCACCTCGGGGCGGAACCAACTGATCTTGGCCACCTGCATCGGCACCAGCCGGCGGCCACCGCCATGCGCCGCGTCAAGCTCGATCTCGAGATAGCGGACCAGCTGTTCGGGTTCGTCCACCCACATGTCGACGACCTTGCCCACGGTTTCGCCGTCGCCGGCCACCACGGCCATGCCGCGCGGATCGCGCCCGGCCGAGACCTTGAAGTTGTTCAGCGCGGTCAGCGGCTGAATCTTGGGATGGCCGCGGCCGTCAAGCTCGGGCTCGTCCTTGCGGGCGCACCACGCCGCGGGGCCAACGCCGTCCAGCATGGGATCGCCGGTGGGCTCCAGCGGGAAGCCGTTGTTCTTGGTAACTTTCTTCAGCGCCAGATCCTTGTTGC
>JBNGDM010000092.1:0-11012 GCA_049975105.1 Rhodovulum sp.
TGCGCGCGGGCGGCATCATGGTGGCCTTCGCCCTCGGCGTGTCGACCCTGATCCTGGCCATTGCCTACGGCGCGCGGGGCTGGATGTCGCGCAACATGGGGCGCCTGCGCGCCATCGCTGTCCGGTCGAGACCCATCCTGGGCGGCGCCTTCGTGGTGATCGGGCTCGGGCTCTGGTTCCGGGTCAATCACGTCATCGACGCCTGGCTGATCCGGATCCTGCCACCCTGGCTTGTCGATCTTTCCGTTTCAATCTGAGGAGACCCAACCCATGCACCGCCGATCCTTCCTGACGACCGCCGCCGCCGGGCTAATGCTGCCGGCCCTTCCCGCCCGCGCCGCCGAGCGCGTGTTCTACACGCCCGGCATGGCCGAGCAGGCGATGGCTGCAGGCGAGGTCGTGTTCCTCGACTTCTGGACCGACTGGTGCCCGACCTGCGCCGCCCAGCAGCGCGTCCTGTCCGACCTGCGCCGCCGGAACCCGGGCTACGATGCCGCGATCACCTTCATCACGGTGGAGTGGGACAGGTATTCCGACGGCGATCTGGCGCGCGCGTTGCGGATTCCGCGCCGATCGACGCTGGTGGCGCTGAACGGCGAGGAGGAGATCGGCCGCATCGTCGCCGGAACCGCCGAGGCCGATATCAAGGACCTGATGGACGCAGCACTTTCCGCCACAACGGCCTGACCCGTTCCCCACCGCTCACGTCAGGCCGGGACCGGGCCACCCCGCACGGGGTGGCCCGGCTCGTCACGTCACCTTGTAGGGCGCGAAGACCTCGTCCACCGGGGTCGCGGCCAGGTGATTGACCGAGTTCGACAGGGTCTTGCAGGCGATGGCCAGCACCACGCCAAGCACCTGCGCTTCGCCATACCCGGCCGTCAGGAACGCATCGACCGCCGCCTTGCCGGGATTGCCGCGGCCTTCCACCACCGCCGCGGTAAAGGCCGCGACCGCCTGCAGGTCCGGGTCAGGCAGGTCCTCGCCGGCCCGGAGCGCGGCCAGCGAGTCCGCCGGCACCTCCGACATCTTGTCGGCGATCATCGAATGGGCCGCCATGCAGTAGGCGCACCCGTTGATCCGGCTGACCGTCAGGAACACGGTCTCCTGCTCGGCTGGCGAAAAACCCGAGGTCTCGCGGAACGCGTCATAAGAGGAGAGATAGGTCTCCAGAACGCCAGGCAGGCGGGCCATGTAGCCGTACATGTTCGGCACGAAGCCGAGCTTGGCCTTGGCGCCCTCCAGCAGGTCGCGGGCCTTGCCGGTCGCGGTGTCCAGCGTTTCGGGTGCCATCTCGAGAAGCGGTGTGCGGTCCAACTCTCTCTCCCTTAAATTAAAGAATAATCGGTTCATAAGTTGCCCTGCATGGCCGATCCACCTATTTCAAGAACGAACGGTTCAAAACAGGGTGAGCACATGGCGGAACCGCGACCGCGCGGCCGGCCCCGGCTGTTCGACGAGCGCGAGGCGCTTGATGCCGCGATGCGCGTGTTCTGGGGCGAGGGCTACGAGGGCGCCTCGATCGACACGCTCAGCCGCGCAATGCGGATGCCGCGGGCAAGCCTTTACCAGCTTTACCGCGACAAGCAGGGGCTGTTTCTGGCCACCATCGGCCATTACGTGGAGACGCGGATCGGGCCGGTGGTGGAGGCGCTGGGGCCGCGGCGGTCGCTCGCCGAGGACCTGGGCGCGTTCTACGAGCGGGTGATCGCGCTGGCGACGGCGGACCCGCAGACACCCGGCTGCCTGATCTCCTGCGTGCTGGCCGATGCCGCCGGAGCCTCTCCTGCTTTCCGCGCCGAACTGGCCCGGCGCTATGACGGGCTGGAGGCGCGGCTGGAGGCGCGGTTCCGGGCGGCCGGGTGGGGCGAGGAGGGCGAGACCGGGGCGCGGGCCGCGGCCGGGCTGGCCGCGGCGATCGCCCGCGGCCTGATGCTGCGCGCCCGGTCTGGCGCCGGGATCAGCGATCTCACGCCGATCGCCCGTGCCGCGCTGGCCGCGCTGCTTCGCCCGGACCCAGGCTGAGGGCGGGCGGGCCATCCGCCCAGTGCAGTTGCCGGTGGTCGAACCCCTCGACCAGGTGCGGCTTGACGATCTGGAAATAGGGCGACAGGTCGAAATCCCGCGGCGCGAACAGCGAATGGTGGCGGATATGCAGGATCTCGCGCCGGGCATAGACCGACCCGTTCCGCGCCTCGACCACGCGTACGTCCGGCAGGATCGGATAGCGCACGGACTGGAACGCCCGCGCGATCAGCGAGGAACAGATCGCGCGCGTCGGATCGCCCGACCCCAGCGCCAGCATCCGGCGGCGCCAGCGGACCGGCACCGGCGGGTTCGGCAGGAAATACCGCACAAGGTCGAAGATGTTGCGCATGTCGTAGCCAAGCCCGATCCGGGCCACCATGAACTCGACCACCGCGCGCCGCTCTTCGGGTGTAAGTCCGACCGGGCGGCAGATGCGGGTGTTGTGGCTGGCATATTTGCTCAGCGGCGCCGACACGCAACCCTCGCCGAGGTTGACCTCGACCAGGCGGTGGGGTTCGGCGCCCGGCTCCCCGGGCGGGAAACGGTCACCGACATAAAACGCGGCATGGGACCACGTCGATTGCGTCAGATATTTGATCGCGTTCGAGATCCGCTCTCGCCCCTCGACCAGCAGGATGTCGCCCGGGCGCAGCACCCGGCAAAGCGTGTGGAAATCCGAGGGCGTGAAGGGCTGGTAGCCTGAACTTGGCGCATTCAGCTTGCGCGCCAGCCGCCGCCCGAGACGGTCGAGCCCGGTTCCGATCCAGATCCTCGCGCGCGTGGCCATGGCATGTCTCCCGGTGGTTCCCATGGGGATGACATCCGAAGGGCCACCCGCGTTACAGTCCCGCCCGGCAGATATCGGCCTCGCAGCGGATCGGGGGAACCCGCAGCCCGGCAAGGCGCATCGCCGACAGGGCGGCGAGGATACCGAGCGCGATCCCGATCCAGGCCGGGGCTGCATGGGGCGACAGGGCGGGCAGGCCGAACAGGATCAGCCCGTCATTGCCGCCCGGAATCATGGCCGCGCCCATCCCCATCAGCGTTCCGGCGGCCAGGTGGCGAAGCACGGCACGCAGGCGCATCGGGCGCCAGCGGAAGCTGCCGCGCGCACGGGCCGAGGCGACCATGGCGGCGATGGCCACCAGCGAGACCAGCCACAGGCTTCCGGCATGGGCGCAGGGCGCGACATCGGCCGTGCCGGTCGCGCAGATCGCGGTCGCGGTGAAGGACCAGGGGCGGCCGAGCAGCAGCAGGCCGACATTCGCCGCCGCAAGCACGAAGACCGCGCGCGACAGCGGCCAGACCGCGGCACCAAGGCTACCCTCGCCGCCCGCCGCAAGTCGCCGGACGATCCGGCTACCCTCCCACAGCATCCAGGGGATCAGCGCCACGGCGATCCAGAGCGGCAGCGCCGAGACCTCGGTCGGGGGATGCGCAACGGGCGCCAGCGCGCGCATCCCGGCGAGGCCCAGCATCCAGCCGAGCGGCGTGGCCGCCATCGCCACGTGGCCTTCGGCCAGCCGCGCGAAGGTCGAGAAGCTGCACGCCCCGTTCAGGGCGGCCCCGATCCCGAAGATCAACCCGCCTGCGGGCGCCACCAGCGTCAGCGGACGCGCCACGAGATCCGGCGGGATCGCGGCAAGGGCCACAAGCGACAGCAGCCCTGAGGTCCAGAGCGAGGCCTTGAGAAAGGACCAGAGCACATGTGCGCGGCCCGTCGTCATGACCTCGGCCACGGCCTTTACGGTGCAAAGCCCCGCGCGATGCGCCGAAAGCCCCAGCAGCGCGCCGAACAGGAAAGTGAGGGGCAGATCGGGTGGCATGGGTCCTCCGGGCCGTCCGCGATGGGCCTGTGCCCCATCGCCAGCGGACTGCGCTGCGGGAATGTTCCGCGGATCAATGTCGGTCAGGCGTCCCGGCGATCATCGCGGAGATGAGCGAGGATCACCGTCAACCGGGGATCCTGGGTGTACTCTTCCGTCGCTTCCTGCGCGGCGGCCTCGGTCAGATCGCGCGTGGTCCGGAGCTGGCCGATGAAATTGTTGCAACCCTTGCACATCGCCAGGTGCAGGCGCATCTGGATGGCCTGCCACCCGGTCAACTCGCCGTCGATCAGGTCGCTGGCGCGGGCGGCGACTTCGTTGCACTTCAACATCGGGCCTGTCCTTCTCTGTCCGGTGGTGCTGACAGGACGTCCCAGGCACCGTTCTGTTACAAGTCACACGGAAAAAATTGCCCTCACGCAAACGCGGCCGAAGGCTACATAAGCCCGTCGAGCGCCGCACGCACCGCCAGCCGGGCGCGATGCAGCAGGACGCGCATGTTGCCTTCGCTCAGGCCCAGGGCCTCGCAGACATCGGCGGCATCCAGCCCCTGCTGGCCCCGCATCAGGATCACCGCCCGCTGCGCCGTCGGCAGGGCGTCGATGGCGGCTGTGACATGCTCCATCACCCTGCGGCCCGCGAGGATTCGCTCGGGCGTCACCTCCTCCCAAAGTTCCGGCATGTCCTTCCAGCGCCCGCGCCCGTCGAAGGCCGCGGCCAGGCTGTCGTCCTCGCCGCCCTCGTCGAAGGACACCGACCGGCCGTCCCGCCTGGCGCGGCTCTTCGCCTTGTTGATCGCAATGGCGAACAGCCAGCCGGCCAGCGACGAGCGGCCCTCGAACGTACCGATGTTCTGCAGGATGGCGATCCAGGCGTCCTGGACGATCTCTTCCGCCGTGGCCCGGCTGCCGACGATACCGGTGCAGACCCGGATCATCGACGCGTTGTGTTTCCGATAGACCCGCTCGAACGCGGCCTCGTTGCCCGAGGCGAGCAACTCCAGAAGCTGGCGTTCGTCTTCCCTGTATTGTTTCACGATGCGTCCTCCCGCAGGGTCTTCCCCGGCCCTTGCGAGAAATAAAAGACTGTTCATTCTGAAAAGCGATGCGAAATCGCGTGAAGCAATCCATCGTGAAACCGCGTGAGCGGATGTCGGTGGGACTGTCGCCGTATCTTCGACCGGCGATCTCGTCACATCGCCCGGCCCGGCCCGTTCGACAACGGAAACCCGGCCTCAAGGCCGGGTGGTTTCGCGGGTGCGGAGGCGGTCTCTGTCGCCCCCGCACCTGTTCTGGCGGTCCATGGTCAGCTGTTCGACCCGTCAGAGCGACTGCCCATCTCCTCGATGATCCGCGCCGCACGCTCGTTGACGATACCGGTGCCCGGCGTGAACGTGATTCCGCCGAAGGACGAGGCCGCGTAGCGGGTCTTATTGGTGCCGTCCGCCGCGGCCGTCATCGCGTCGATGATCTCGGCGGCACGCGCGTTGATGGCGTTCGAGGTCGAGACGCGGGTGCCGCTCGTGGCGCCGAAATGGACGTGGCGCTCGCCGTTGTCCTGGCCTTCGACACCCTTGATCCGGGCCAGCTCGTGCGTGGTGTAGCGGCCCGCCTCGACGCCGAGGCTGCGTTCCAGTTGCGACTGCGCCAGCACGGGGGCGGTCATCGAGACCAGGGCGGCGGCGAGGGCGGCGGTGAAGTTGATGCGTTTCATGTCGTGGTCCTTTCGGTTCGTGATCGTGAGCTCTGTCTCACGCTGAAAGGACATCCGGCAGCGTCGCGGGTTACGGCCGGCCGGTTACAAGTCACCGTGAAAACGGCGTGATCGGAAGGGCACATCACTCTCCACCCGACCCGCGGTCATCCTGGCGTCTTCCCGGCTAATACCGCTGTCCTGAACGGCTCTCAGGACCCTCGTTCGGCATGCCCACGACCTCGGCGACGATCGCGATCCGAAGGTTTCCGTCATTCGCGCGAGGGGGCCGAATGCCAGCAAAGCCCGGGGACATCCAATTCCACTACCCGGCCGCCTAAGGTCAGCTATCGCAGTTTCGCTCAGGCGGTGCAGAGTCCGCTTCGGGCTGCCTCCGGCCGATCGCTGCACTTGACGCGAAGGTCCGATGACGGGCCGCCTCGACGTTCCGGCAACAACTGGCGGCGCCCGTCCCTCCCGCCCACTCCGCGTCTTCCTGCCTTTCCGCGCCCGAGCCCTACTACGCCCTCACAGCTGTTGCCCCGCGCCTGATTCCGGTCTTCTTGATCGGTCCCGTGATCCAACGCGGGGCCCGACATGTCCGTCACCACCCTCCATCCCGAAGCCTCCACCCGCGGCGCGCGGATGCTGCGCACGGCGCTGGGGGCTGACGTTGCCGCCTGGCTCGAAGACCCGGCCGTCGTCGAGGTGATGCTGAACCCCGACGGCCGGCTCTGGGTCGACCGGCTGGCCGAGGGGCTGTGTGATACCGGCGCGCGGCTCTCGGCGGCGGACGGGGAGAGGATCATCCGGCTGGTGGCGCATCACGTCGGGGCCGAGGTCCATGCCGGGGCGCCGCGGGTCTCGGCGGAACTGCCCGGGACGGGGGAGCGGTTCGAGGGCCTCCTGCCGCCCGTGGTCGCGGCCCCGGCCTTCGCCATCCGCAAGCCCGCCGTGGCGGTTTTCACGCTGCAGGACTACGTCGACGCCGGGATCATGACGGCCGCGGCGGCGGGTGCCCTGCGCGATGCCGTCGCCGGGCGGGCCAACCTCCTCGTCGCGGGCGGAACCTCGACCGGCAAGACCACGCTGACCAATGCGCTGCTGGCCGAGGTGGCCCGCACCACCGACCGCGTGGTGCTGATCGAGGACACCCGCGAGTTGCAGTGCCTGACGCCCAACCTCGTGGCGCTGCGCACGAAGGACGGCGTCGCTACGTTGTCGGACCTCGTCCGCTCCTCGCTCCGCCTGCGCCCCGACCGCATTCCCATCGGCGAGGTGCGCGGGGCCGAGGCGCTGGACCTGCTGAAGGCCTGGGGCACCGGCCATCCGGGCGGGATCGGGACGATCCACGCGGGCTCGGCAATAGGCGCCCTGCGGCGGATGGAACAGCTGATCCAGGAGGCCGTGGTCACCGTGCCCCGCGCGCTGATCGCCGAGACCATCGACCTGATCGCCGTCCTCTCGGGGCGCGGGGCCGAGCGGCGGCTCATCGAACTCGCCCGGGTGACCGGGCTGAGCTCTGCAGGCGATTACGCGACCGAAGACCTGCTCACCCCCAGCCATGGAGACCAGCCGTGACCCCATTTCCCGTCGCACCCCGCGTTGCGGGCCTTGCCGTCCTCGCCGCGACATCCGCCCTGATCGCCACTCCGGCGCTGGCCGCCGGGTCGGGCATGCCCTGGGAGGCGCCGCTGCAGTCCATCCTCGAGTCGATCGAGGGCCCGGTCGCCAAGATCGTGGCGGTGATCATCATCATCGTGACCGGCCTGACGCTGGCCTTCGGCGACACCGGCGGCGGGTTCCGGCGGCTGGTGCAGATCGTCTTCGGGCTTTCCATCGCCTTCGCGGCCTCGAGCTTCTTCCTCTCCTTCTTCTCCTTCGGCGGCGGGGCGCTGATCTGAGATGGATACCGCCGCCGACATTCCGGGGTTCTTCGCCCCAGTCCACCGGGCCCTGATCGATCCGATCCTGCTGGCCGGTGCGCCCCGCACGATCGCCATCGCCAACGGCACGCTCGCCGCCGCCATCGGGCTGGGGCTCCGGCTCTGGCTGGTGGGGCTGGCGTTCTGGCTGGTCGGCCATCTGCTGGCCGTCTGGGCCGCGAAGCGCGACGCGCAGATCGCCGAGGTCGCACGGCGGCACCTGCGGTATCCCGCCTGGTTCGGGGTCTGAGCCGATGCTGCGCCTCGCCGAATACCGAAGCAAGCCCGTATCGCTCGCGGATTTCCTGCCCTGGGCGGCGCTGGTCGCCCCGGGCGTGATCCTGAACAAGGACGGCAGCCTGCAGCGCAGCGCCCGGTTCCGCGGGCCCGATCTCGACTCCGCCACGCAAGCCGAACTCGTCGCCACCTCGGCGCGGCTGAACGCAGCACTCCGGCGGCTGGGGTCCGGCTGGGCCGTCTTCGTCGAGGCGCAGCGGATCCCGGCGCAGGACTACCCGGCCTCGGATTTCCCCGACCCGGTCTCGGCGCTGGTCGATGCCGAGCGGCGGGCACAGTTCGAGGAGGAACAGGCGCATTTCGAGAGCGCGTATGTCCTGACGCTGGTCTGGTTGCCGCCCGCCGACGAGGCCCGCCGCGCCGGGGGCTGGCTGATCGAGAACGCGCCCGCACAAGGCACCGACCCGGCGGAACTCCTCGCCGGCTTCACCACCCGCACCGACCGCTTCCTCGACCTGCTCGAAGGGGTCATGCCCGAGGCGGCGTGGCTCTCGGATGCCGAGACGCTGACCTATCTGCATTCCACGGTCTCGACCCGCCGCCAGCGGGTGCGGGTGCCCGAGGTGCCGATGCATCTCGACGCCGTGCTCGCCGACGCGCCGCTCCTCGGCGGGCTCGCCCCGCGGCTGGGGTCCATGCACCTGCGCACGCTGACGATCCTCGGGCTTCCCAGTGCCACCTGGCCGGGGCTCTTGGACGAGTTGAACGGCCAGGCCTTCGAGTATCGCTGGTGCACCCGGGCGATCTGCCTCGACAAGACGGATGCCGCGCGCCTCTTCACCCGCATCCGCCGCCACTGGTTCGCCAAGCGCAAGTCGGTGGCTGCGATCCTGAAGGAGGTGATGACCAACGAGGCCTCGACGCTTCTGGACAGCGACGCGGCCAACAAGGCGGCGGACGCCGACGAGGCGCTGCAGGAACTCGGCGCCGACGTGGCGGGGGCGGCCTATGTCACCGCCACGATCACCGTCTGGGATGAGGATCCCCGCGCGGCCGAAGCCAAGCTCCAGGCGGCCGAGAAGATCGTGCAGGGCCGGGATTTCACCTGCATCCCGGAAACGCTGAACGCGCTCGAGGCCTGGCTCGGATCGTTGCCCGGGCACCTTTACGCCAATGTCCGCCAGCCGCCGATCAGCACGCTGAACCTCGCCCACATGATCCCGGTCTCGGCGGTCTGGGCGGGCCCCGCGCGCAACGATCACCTCGACGGCCCGCCGCTGTTTCACGCCGAGACCGAGGGCTCGACCCCGTTCCGGTTTTCGACCCATGTCGGCGATGTCGGCCATACGCTCATCGTCGGCCCGACCGGGGCGGGCAAGTCGGTCCTGCTCGCGCTCATGGCGCTGCAGTTCCGGCGCTATGCCGGCGCGCAGGTCTTCGCCTTCGACTTCGGCGGCTCGATCCGCTGCGCCACGCTCGCCATGGGCGGGGATTGGGAGAACCTCGGCGAGGCGCTGGCCGACGAGACGCCCGCGGTGCAGCTGCAACCGCTCGCCCGGATCGACGAGGCGTCGGAACGCGCCTGGGCGCAGGACTGGCTGGCCGGGATCCTTGGCCGTGAGGGGGCAACCATCGACCCCGTGGCGCGCGATCACCTCTGGTCGGCGTTGACCTCGCTCGCCTCGGCCCCGCCCGAGGAACGCACGCTGACCGGCCTCTCGGTCCTGCTGCAATCGACCGACCTCAAGCGCGCGCTGAAGCCCTTCTGCCTCGGCGGACCCTTCGGGCGGCTGCTCGATGCCGAGACGGAGGAACTGGGCCAGGCCGATGTGCTGGCCTTCGAGACCGAGGGGCTGATCGGCTCGCCCGCCGCGCCCGCCGTGCTGGCCTATCTCTTCCACCGAATCGAGGCCCGGTTCGACGGCCGGCCCATGATGATCCTCATCGACGAGGGCTGGCTGGCGCTGGATGACGCCAATTTCGGCGGGCAGCTGCGCGAATGGCTGAAGACGCTCCGGAAGAAGAACGCCTTTGTCGTCTTCGCCACCCAGTCGCTGGCCGATATCGACGGATCGCGCATCGCGCCCGCGATCGTCGAGAGCTGCCCCACGCGCATCTTCCTGCCCAACGAGCGCGCCGTCGAGCCGCAGATCGCGCGCATCTACCAACGCTTCGGGCTGAACGACCGGCAGATCGAGATCGTCGCGCGCGCGATCCCGAAGCGCGACTATTACTGCCAGTCGCGGCGGGGCAACCGCCTCTTCTCGCTGGGCCTCGGCGACGTGGCGCTGGCCTTCACCGCGGCCTCGGCCAAGACCGACCAGACCGCCATCACCGAGATCCTCGCCCAGCACGGCCGCGCAGGCTTCGCGGCGGCCTGGCTGCGCCTTCGCGGGCTCGACTGGGCGGTCGAGTTGCTCGGACCCGCGGCCGCCGGCGACGAACCACTCACCCCTGACCCGAAGGAGACAGACCATGACCCGCAGCCCTGACCACCGCCCCCGCAAGCTCGCCGCCGGGCTGATCGCCTCGGCGCTTGCACTGGCACCCGCGCTGACCCCGATCATGGCGACGCCCGCCCAGGCCTTCTTCGGGCTCGGGGGCGGGGGCCGGATCGTCTACGACCCGAGGAACCATGCCGAGAACATCCTCTCGGCCGCCCGCGCGCTCGAGCAGATCAACAACCAGATCGCGCAGCTGCAGAACCAGGCGCAGATGCTGCTGAACGACGCGCTGAACCTTGCCAGCCTGCCGCATTCCTCGCTCGCGCGGCTCCAGCAGGCGGTGGGCCAGACGCAGGCCTTGCTGGCCGATGCCGAGAGCCTCGCCTTCGATGTCGCCGCGATCGAAGAGGCCTTCGCACGTGATTACGGCGCCGCCGCGGCCGAGGGCGATTTCGACGCGATGATCGCCGGCGCCCGGCAGCGCTGGCAGACCTCGGTCGCGGGCTTCGAGGATGCGCTGCGCGTGCAGGCGGGGGTCGTCGGCAACATCGAAACGGCACGCACCCAGATGGAGGCGCTTGTCCGGGAAAGCCAGGGCGCGGTCGGTGCGCTGCAGGCCGCGCAGGCCGGGAACCAGCTCCTGGCGCTGCAATCGACGCAACTCGCCGATCTGACGGCCGCCGTCGCCGCGCAGAACCGGGCCGTGGCGCTGGAGGCCGCGCGCGCCGCCTCGGCCGAGGCGCAGGGCAAGGAGAACCTCGCCCGATTCCTCGACTACGGCACCGGCTACGCGCCCGGCGATGCCCGCATGTTCCGGGACTGACGCCATGCAGATCGGCGCGCCGCAGATCCTCAAGACC
>JBNGDM010000093.1:0-10940 GCA_049975105.1 Rhodovulum sp.
GAAGGGTCCGGTGCTTTTTCTTGGCTGAAATACTCCGGGGGAGTCCGAAGGACGGGGGCAGAGCCCCCTTGCGCCATCCAAGGCGGGACTC
This sequence comes from Rhodovulum sp., assembly GCA_049975105.1. GTDB lineage: Bacteria > Pseudomonadota > Alphaproteobacteria > Rhodobacterales > Rhodobacteraceae > Rhodovulum. Next base: position 92 of record JBNGDM010000093.1, read on the forward strand.
GTTCACCCGCAGCGCGCTGCCCGTCTCACGGGCCCGCGATGCGCGACCGGCCCGGCTGTCCGCGCGGCGTTCAGGCCTTGTCGGCCAGGGCCTTGCACCAGGCTTCCATTTCCTTGGTGGCGATCTCCATCGGCGGCTCCATGAACGAGATGTGGAACCGGTCGCCGAGGTCCGCGACCCCGATCGACCGCGGCCGGACCGCCAGCACATGCGCGTTCGGCAGCGCGATGCCAAAGCAGAACACGATGTTTTTCGCGTCCTTGATCTCGGGGGCGATGGTGCCCTCGATGGCGCAGGTGTGGCTGTAATGGTCGAAGGTCGCGATGAAGGCGACCTTGGGATGGGCGTCGATCTTCGCCTTGAACGCGGCGATGATGTCGTCGACGCTGGTGCAGCTGGTTTCCGACTTCGGCAGGTCCATGTCGAAGACGGGGTATTTCTCCATCAGAAGGGTTTGTTGCATAGCGGTTCCTGCAAGGGACTGGGGCGGGGATGCGACCCGCGGGAGTGCCTGTCTCTAGCGTCTCGAGGCGGGTCTGTATGTGACCTAATCACCGGGGGCGCAGCCGCAGCACCAGCCACAGCAACGCCCCCAGCGCCAGCGCGCGATGATAGCCCCAGGCCGCCCAGACCAGGACCAGAAGCGTGAAAAGCGCGAAAAAGCCCGTCACCAGGAACGGGCGGGTGTAATCCTCGACGCGTTTCACGGGGCGATCGGACATCCGCCTATCCTGCCACGGAATCGGCCCGCCGCGAGGAAAAACCTGCCTCAGCCGCGCGCGGCCTTCAGCGCGCGGGGCAGTTCCTCGTCCAGAACGGCAAGCTGATCCTCGGGGCCGGCCGAAATGCGGATGCAGCGGTCGAGCGGCGCAACTCCCGGCATCCGCACGAAGACGTCGCGTTCGGCCAGTTCCGCCAGCACCCGGCGCGCGAAACCGCCGTCGGCGCCGCAATCGACCGTGACGAAGTTGGTGGCCGAGGGCAGGGGCGTCAGCCCGTTCCCGCGCGCGATCTCGGCGATGCGGTTGCGCGCGGCGCTCACCTGGGCACGCACTTCGGCCAGCCACGCCCGGTCGGACAGCGAGGCCAGCGCGCCCGCCTGGCTGATCCGGCACATGCCGAAATGGTTGCGCACCTTGTCGAACGCGGCGATCAGCGGGGCGGCGGCGATCGCATAGCCCACCCGTGCCCCCGCCAGACCATGCGCCTTGGAAAAGGTGCGGAACCGGATCACGCGGGGGTCGTCCGGGTCGATGGCGGGCGCGGTGCCCGCGGGGGCGAACTCGATATAGGCCTCGTCCAGGATCATCAGCGTGCCGTCCGGCACGGAATCGATCATCCGCTGCACCCGCTCCGCCGGATGCCAGCTGGCCATCGGGTTGTCGGGGTTCGACAGGTAGACCAGTTTCGCGCCCACGTCGCGCGTCGTGGCGATCAGCGCGTCGGGGTCCTCGTGATCGCCGGCGAAGGGCACCTTGTGCAGCACCCCGCCATAGCCCTCGACATGGTAGTTGAAGGTCGGATAGGCGCCGGCCGAGGTCACCACCGGATCGCCCGGGGCCACCAGCATCCGCACCAGATAGCCCAGTAGCCCGTCGATCCCCTCGCCGACCATGACGTTCTCGGGCGCCACGCCCAGATCTGCGGCCAGCGCCGCACGCAGGTCGTGGTTCTGCGCGTCGCCGTATTTCCACGCCTCGCGCGCGGCGTCCTGCATTACGGCAATGGCCCGGGGCGAGGGGCCGAACAGGCTTTCGTTGGCGCCCAGGCGCGCGCGGAACGGGCGGCCGCGGGCGCGCTCCTGCGTTTCGGGGCCGACGAAGGGCACGCTTGCGGGCAGCCCGGCGACAAGGTCTGTGTAACGGGGTCCGGTCATGGCCGCGACCAAAGCCGAAATCGCCGCCCCGGGCAAGGGGCAGGGGTTGCCCGGCGCGGGGCGCCTGCCTAGTCTCGCGCTGCCCCAGAAAGGAGCCTTGCCATGACCGCCCCCCAGTTCCTGACCACGCCCGAGGGCCGCCGCCTGGCCTATCACCAAAGCCCCGGCGCGGGGCCGGGGGTGGTGTTCCTGGGCGGCTTCATGTCCGACATGGAGGGCACCAAGGCCCTCCACCTGGAGGCATGGGCGCGCGCGCAGGGCCGGGCCTTCCTGCGGTTCGACTACTCGGGCCACGGGCAAAGCGCGGGTGCCTTCGCGGACGGGTGCATCGGCGATTGGGCGGCAGATGCGGCCGCGGCGATCACCGCGCTGACCGAGGGGCCGCAGGTGCTGGTGGGGTCATCCATGGGCGGGTGGATCGCGCTGTTGCTGGCGCGCGCGATGCCGGACCGCGTGGCCGGCCTGGTGGGCATCGCCGCCGCCCCCGATTTCACCGAGGACAGCATGTGGGCGGGTTTCACCGAGGCCCAGCGCGCCGAGATCATGGATCGCGGCCGGATCAAGATCCCAACGGAATATGGCGACACGCCCTACACGATCACCCGGCGGCTGATCGAGGACGGGCGCGAGAACCTCGTGCTGCGCGCCCCGCTGAGCCTGCCCTTCCCGGTGCGGCTGTTGCAGGGAACGGCGGATGCGGATGTCGACCTGTCGGTGCCGCTGCGCCTGGTCGAGCATGCCGAGGGCGCCGATATCCGGCTGACCCTCGTCAAGGGCGCCGATCACCGGTTTTCCGAACCCGACACCCTGGCGCTGATCGAAACCGCGATTTCCGAGGTCCTGACGCGCTGAACCTCGCTTGCACTTTTTCGACGTGACCGGACAAGAAACGGCGAAATATCGCGCCACCACGCCCGGGCGTCTTTCACTTTCCCGATAATCGGGCCTTCTTCTTGGTCCAAATACCCCTGCTGCCGCCAGGGACCGCGCTCAGACGGTGCGCAGATGCGCGCGGCACGTCCCGGGCGTGCCCGAATTCGCGTCGATGAAGTCCAGAACCAGCGGACGGATGTTGTTGCGCCAGCTCTTGCCCGCGAAGATGCCGTAATGGCCCGCACCCGGTTCCAGGTGGCTGGCCTTCTTCTCGTCCGGCAGGCCGGTCAGCAGGTCCAGGGCGGCGATGCATTGCCCCGGCGCCGAGATATCGTCATTGGCCCCTTCGACGGTCTTGACCGCGACATCGGTGATCGCCGCGATATCCACCCGGCGGCCATCCACCTCGAAGACGTTCTGCGCGATCTCGCGCCGCTTGAACACGCGTTCCACGGTCGACAGGTAGAACTCGGCGCACATGTCCATGACCGCCAGGTATTCGTCGTAGAACCGGTTGTGCTTGTCGTGATCGGCGGCCTCGCCCTTGGCGGCGCGCAGGATCTGTTCGGAAAACGCGCGGCTGTGGCGATCGCCGTTCATCGACATGAACGAGGCCAGCTGCAACAGCCCGGGATAGACCAGCCGACCGACGCCCGCATATTTGAACCCCACGCGCTGGATCGCGATCTGCTCCAGCTGGCCCATGGTCACCCGGCGGCCGAAATCGGTGACGTCGGTCTTGGCCGCGTCCGAGTCGATCGGTCCGCCGATCAGCGTCAGCGAGCGGGGCTGGGCGTCGGGATCCTCTGCGGCGAGATAGGCGGTCGCGGCCAGTGCCAGCGGCGCGGGCTGGCAGACCGCGATGACATGGGTGTCGGGGCCCAGATGGCGCAGGAACTCCACCAGGTAAAGGGTGTAATCCTCGACATCGAACTTGCCCTCGGACACGGGAATATCGCGGGCGTTGTGCCAGTCGGTCACGAACACTTCGCAATCGGGCAGCAGGCTGGCCACGGTGGACCGCAGCAGCGTGGCGTAATGGCCCGACATCGGCGCGACCAGCATGACCCGGCGCGCCTTGGGCGGGCGGCCATGGACCTGGAACTGGATCAGGTCTCCGAAGGGGCGTTCGACGATCTTTTCGACCGACACGATATGGTCGCGCCCATCGGCGCCGACCACGGTGTTGATGTTCCAGTCGGGCTTGGCGACCATGCGGGCGAAGGTGCGCTCGGTGACCTCGCCCCAGGCGGCGACCAGCTTGAAGAACGGGTTGGGAAACATGCTGACTGCGGGGTAGGACCCCAGCGCTTGCGCGGTCGCCCCAAGCCACTGGTTGGTGTTGCGCGCCGTCTCCATCAGGTCGTAGGTCGCCATGTATTTCATTCGCCACTCCTTTTCCGATAGAGTATCGGACACGCAGGAACAGCCCGCGCCGGCCGGGGTCGGCGATGCTGCGCGTGCAAAGTTAGGGGGGAAACCGCGCCGTGACAACTGAAGATCAAGCGCCCGCGACGAATCTGGACCGGCTGAACGAAAACCTCGGCAAGCTCGAGGCGCTGTCGGAGCGGCTGATGACGGCCCTGTCGCGCAAGCGGCGGATCGATCCCAACCTGCAGGGGCCGGGGCACGATCTCTACATGAAGGCGGCCGCCGCCTACATGACCGAGATGATGCGCAACCCCTCCAAGCTGATCGAGCACCAGGTCGCCTATTGGGGCAAGTCGCTCAAGCATTTCGTCGAGGCGCAGGAGGCGCTGGCCCGGGGCAATCTCGGTGCGCCCGAGGACAACACCCCGCCCGATCCGCGGTTTTCCAACCCGCTTTGGCAGACGCATCCCTATTTCAACTACGTCAAGCAGCAATACCTGATGAATGCCGAGGCGATCGCCAGTGCGGTCAAGGATGTCGAGGGGCTCTCGCCCAAGGACGCCAAGCGGCTGGAATATTTCACCCAGCAGATCGTCGACCTGATGTCGCCCGCGAATTTCCTGGGCACCAACCCCGAGGCGCTTGAAAAGGCGGTTGCCACTGACGGCCAGTCGCTGGTCGACGGGCTGGAGAACCTGGTGCGCGACATCGAGGCGAATGATGGCGAAATCCTGGTCACGCTTGCCGACCGCGAGGCGTTCAAGGTGGGCGAGAACCTCGGCACGACGCCCGGCAAGGTGGTGTTCCGAAACCGCCTGATGGAACTGGTCCAGTATGCGCCCAGCACCGAAAAGGTGCATGCGACGCCGCTCATCATCTTTCCGCCCTGGATCAACAAGTTCTACATCCTGGACCTGAACGCCCAGAAATCCTTCATCAAGTGGGTGGTCGACCAGGGCTATACGGTCTTCGTCGTCTCCTGGGTGAACCCCGACGCCAGCTATGCCGATGTAGGCATGTCGGATTACGTCGAAGAGGGCTATCTGACGGCCATCGAACAGGCCAAGGCGATCTGCGGCGAGGACAAGGTCAACGTCATCGGCTACTGCATCGCGGGCACCACGCTGTCGCTGACGCTGGCCTTAATGCACAAACGCGGCGACAAGTCGGTGCGCTCGGCCACCTTCTTCACCACGCTGACGGATTTCTCGGACCAGGGCGAGGTGGGCGTGTTCCTCGACGACGATTTCGTCGACGGGATCGAACGTGAGGTGAACCAAAGCGGCTATCTCGACAGTTTCTTCATGTCGCGGACGTTCTCGTTCCTGCGCTCGAACGACCTGATCTACCGGCCGGCGATCCGCAACTACATGATGGGCGAACGCCCGCCCGCCTTCGACCTGCTCTACTGGAACGGCGATTCGACGAACCTGCCGGGCAAGATGGTGGTCGAATACCTGCGCGGGCTGTGCCAGCAGGACCGCTTCGCCCGCGACGGGTTTGAGATCTGCGGCGAGACGGTGCGGATTTCCGAGGTCAAGGTGCCGCTCTGTGCGGTGGCCTGTGAAACCGACCATATCGCGGCCTGGGCGTCCTCCTACGAGGGCATCCGCAAGATGGGCAGTCGGGACAAGACCTTCATTCTGTCGCAGTCGGGCCATATCGCGGGGATCGTGAACCCGCCCAGCAAGAAGAAATACGGCCATTACACCAACGATGTCCCGATGAAGGACACGCCCGCCGAGGCCTGGCGCGAGGGGGGCGCGTTCCACGAGGGATCGTGGTGGCCGCGCTGGGAGGGCTGGCTCAAGCGCCGCTCGGGGCGGCAGGTGGATGCGCGCATACCGGGCGAAGGTCCGCTCAAGGCGCTGTGCGACGCGCCGGGAACCTATGTTCTGGCGGGGAAACCCGTCTGAATCCAAGAGGATGAAGGATTTTTGCTGCGGTGCAGCAAAAATCCTTGAAATGCTGCGTTGCAGCACGTATCTTTCCTGTCAGCAACACAGCAGACGGGCGGCACGCCCGAAACAGGAGAGACCCCCATGGCTGATACGCAAGATTTCACCAAGATGATGCAGGACATGATGTCGAGCTTCTCGATGGACCCGTCCGCGATGCAGGACGCCTTCAAGACCCAGGCCGCGCTGGCCGAGAAGATGTCGAAGGTCGCTCTCGAAGCCGCCGAGAAATCCACCGAGATTTCGGCCAAGTGGACCAAGGACACCATCGCCAAGGTCGGCGAAGTGGCCACCGTCAAGGAAGAGCCCACCGACTACACCAAGGCGATGACCGATTTCGCGTCGGCCTCGGCCGAGATGGCTGCCGAGAACATGGCCGCCTTCGCCGAAGTCGCCAAGAAGGTGCAGATGGAAACCGTCGAGCTGATGCTGGCCGCCGGCAAGGATTTCAGCCAGGACGCCACCTCGGCGATGAAAAAGGCCACCACCACGGCGACCAAGTCGGTCAAGAAGGCCACCGCCGCGGCGAGCTGAACCGAATTGCGAATTGACCTCGACTCCTCCTCCCTGTCGAATGGTCAATGACTGGGCGGGCCTCGTGCCCGCCCTTTCTTTTTGCGATTGCAGCGCATAAGCTGCGGAGCGTTGCAATCGCGGCATTGCCATCGAGGGAGGGCCAGGGACCGTGACCGACGCGAAAGAGCCGCTGCTGATCAAGCGCTATGCCAGCCGCCGTCTCTACAACACCGAGACAAGCGATTACGTCACGCTGGAGGACATCGCCAAGGTCATCCGCGAGGGCCGCGAGGTCAAGATCGTCGACCTTAAAAGCGGCGACGACCTGACCCGGCAATACCTTCTGCAGATCATCGCCGAGCATGAAAGCAAGGGCGAAAGCGTGCTGCCGATCAACGTGCTGACCGACCTGGTGCGCAGCTATACCACCTCGGCCCAGTCGATCGTGCCGCAATTCCTGGCGCAAAGCTTCGAGGCGCTGCGCGAAAGCCAGTCCAAGATGATGGAGAACATGGGCCGGATGAACCCGATGGCCGCCGCCGCCATGCCCGGGTTCGAGGCGATGAAGGCCCAGCAAGAGGCGTTTCTCAAGGCGATGACCGGCGGCTGGGCCGGCGGTTCGGGACCGGGCGCCGACGAGGGCGATGGCGGCGAGGATCGCGACGACCTCGACGACATCCGCCGGCAATTGTCCGAGTTGCAGCAGAAACTCGCCAGGATGAACGACTAGACGCCCAGCCGGTCGCGCAGCGCGAACCACGCCATCGCCAGCGCCAGGATCGGCGTGCGCAGGGCCGGACCGCCCGGAAAGGGCGGGCAGGGCAGCGCGGCCATCGCTTCGAACCCCGCGCTGGGCCCGCGGCTGGCCTCGGCCAGCAGCCGGCCGGCCAGCGTGGCCAGCGCCACCCCGTGCCCCGAATACCCCCCCGCCGACAATACGCCCGGCGCGGGGTTGGATAGGTGCGGCAGGCGCGTGCGGGTGATCGCCAGCGTGCCGCCCCAGGCATGGGTCAGCGGCACATCGGCCAGTTGCGGAAACACCTCCAGCATCGGCTTGCGCACCTTGGCCCGTATATCGGCCGGGAAGCGGTAGCCATAGCTTTCCCCGCCGCCGAACAGCAGGCGCTTGTCGGGCGTCAGGCGGAAGTAATTCACCACGAACCGGCTGTCGGCCACCGCGATGTCGCGCGCGAGAACCGATGCCGCACGCTCGCCCAGCGGTTCGGTTGCCGCGATGAAATTGTTGATCGGCATGACCCGCGCCGCGACCTGGGGGGCCAGCCCGCCCAGGTACCCGTTCGCGGCCAGGATCACCTTGTCCGCCGTCACGCGGCCCCGGTCGGTGACCACCACGGGGCGCGCGCCCGGCTCGACCCGCTCGACCAGCGTGCCCTCGTGCAGGCTGGCCCCCGCCGTGGCGGCCGCCCGCGCCAGCCCCAGCGCGAAGGCCAGCGGGTTCAGGTGCCCCGCGCCCCAATCCACCACGCCGCCGCGATAGCCGGGCGCGCCCACCAGCGCTTGCATCTCGTCGCGGGTCAGCGGCTCGACCAGGTCGTATTCGTAGTCGCGCAAAAGCTTTTCGGCATAGCCATGGGCCTCGGCCACGCCGCGGTCGGACCATTCCGCATAGGCGATGCCGGGGCGATAGTCGCAGCCGATCCCGTGCGCCGCGATCAGGTCGGCGACCAGCGCCTTGGCGTCCTCCGCCAGGTGCCAAAGCCGCGCCGCCGGCCCGTCGCCCAGCATCCGCTCCAGCGCGTCCTGGTGCAGCCGTTGGCCCGAGCCGACCTGCCCGCCATTCCGCCCCGAGGCGCCGAAGCCGACCCGGTGCGCCTCGACCAGCACCACGTCGGCGCCCGCCTGCGCCAGGTGCAACGCCGCCGACAGCCCCGTATAGCCACCGCCCACCACGCAGACATCCGCCCGCCGGTCGCCCGCCAGCGGCGCGAAAGGCGGCAGCGGCGGCGTGGTTTCGGCATACCAGCTGGCCGGATAGGCGCCGGGGCGGTCGTTGGCGAACAACAGGTTCATACGTTCAACAACAGATGTTCGCGTTCCCACGGGCTGATGACCTGAAGGAATTCCTTGTATTCCAGCGCCTTGACGGTCTCGTAGACGGTACAGAACTCTTCGCCCAGCACCTGGCGCACGGCGGGGGCCGCGGCGAAGAGGTCCAGCGCCTCGCCCACGTTGCGCGGGATCGATTCGTCGCCCGAATAGGCGTCGCCCTTGAATTCCGGCTTCGGCTCCATCGACTCGACCAGCCCCAGGTATCCGCAGGCCAGCGACGCGGCGATGCCCAGGTAGGGGTTGCAATCCATCCCCGCCAGCCGGTTCTCGACGCGCCGTGCCTCGGGTTCCGACACCGGCACGCGCAGCCCCGTGGTGCGGTTGTCCCGCCCCCATTCCAGGTTGATGGGCGCGGCGAAATCCGGGACATAGCGGCGATAGCTGTTCACGTAGGGCGCAAGCAGCGCGATCACCGAGGGCATGTGGCTTTGCAGCCCGGCGATGAACTGCAGGAAGGCCGCGCTTTCGCTGCCGTCGGGCCGTGAAAAGATGTTCTGCCCGGTGGCGGTGTCGACCACCGAATGGTGGATATGCATCGCCGAGCCGGGCTCATGCTCGATGGGTTTCGCCATGAAGGTGGCATAGCAGTCATGCCTCAGCGCCGCCTCGCGGATCAGTCGCTTGAAATAGAAGATCTCGTCGGCCAGCTTCACCGGGTCGCCGTGGCGCAGGTTCAGCTCTACCTGGCCCGCGCCGCCCTCCTGCAATATGCCGTCGATCTCCAGGCCCTGCGCCTCGGCGAAATCGTAGATGTCGTCGATCACGGGGCCGTATTCGTCGACCGCGCTCATCGAATAGGCCTGGCGCGCGGCGGCCTTGCGCCCCGAACGGCCGATCGGCGCCTCGACCGGTTCGGCGGGGTTGACGTTGCGCGCGACGAGGAAGAATTCCATCTCTGGGGCGACGATGGGAGTCCAGCCGCGGTCGTTGTAAAGCGCCACGATCCGCTTGAGCACGTTGCGCGGGGCGATGGGCACCGGTGCGCCGGCCTGGTCGCGCACGTCATGGACCACCTGAAGCGTCAGGTCCGCCGTCCAGGGTGCCGCTGTCGCGGTGGTGAAATCCGGCGTCAGGATCATGTCGGGCTCGGTGAAGGCCTGGCCGGGAATGTCGGCCCAATCCCCGGTGATCGTCTGCAGGAAGATCGAGTTCGGCAGGTAGAACCGGGTCTGAGTGGCGAATTTCACCGCGGGCATCGCCTTGCCGCGGGCGATCCCGGCGATATCCGAGACGATGCATTCCACCTCGTCGGGTCTGCGCCCGTCGAGATAGGCGCCTGCCGCCTCGGGAAGCTGGTCGAGCCAGTCGGACATGGGGTTACCGCCTTTCGGTGAAGAACCGCGCGATGCGCTCGGCCATCGCGGGGGAATCGGTGGGCCGGTCAAGCCGCGCGCGTGCCTCGGCCAGCCGGTCCTCGGGCACCACGCCCGGCGCGCGGTGGGTCATCAAACCCTCGATCACCTCGCGCCCGTATTCCGGGTGCGGCTGGACCGAGAAGGCCCGGTCGCCATAGCGCAGCGCGGCATGGGCGCAGAAATCGTTGCAACCCACGGTTTCGGCCCCCTCGGGCGGGGTGATCACCTGGTCCTGGTGCCAGGCGTTCAAAAGGTAGGTCCGGCCCTCGATCTCGTAGGGTTTCGGGCCCACCGACCAGCCGCCGGCGAATTTCTCGACATGCCCGCCCAGCGCCTGGGCGATGATCTGGTGGCCGAAACAGATGCCGACGACGGGGGTTTCCGCCGCGACCGCCGCGCGGATGAACGCCTCCAGCGGCGGGATGAACGGGTGGTCCTCGTAGACCCCGTGCTTCGAGCCGGTGATCAGCCAGCCCTCGGCCTCGCGCGGCGAGGGCGGAAAGTCCATGTGCTCTACATCCCAGGTGGTGAAGTCGAAACCGCGTCCCTCCAGAAGGTTCACGAACATGTCGGGATAGTCGCCGAGTGCGCCCCGAAGCGCGTCGGGCGCATGGCCGGTCTGCAGGATGCCGATATGCATTGGGGATCCGTGAGTTGTCCGCGGCCAAGGTAGTCAGCGTCCCGGAGACGGGCAAGTCCCCTCGGGCAGGGCGCGAGGCGGCGGGCGCCGGAGGGGGGCGCTGCCCCCCCCCGTTCTTCGGATTCCCCCAGGGGACCCGGCCCAAGAAAAAACCAGAACTCTTTCTTCTTGGGCCAAGTACTCTGGGGGG
>JBNGDM010000094.1:0-10916 GCA_049975105.1 Rhodovulum sp.
GACCTACCGCATCGAAAAGACCTTGGCCGAATGGGTCGAGGACGGCCGCGTCGCGCCAGGCCGCATTCTCGCCGTGACCTTCACCGAAGCCGCGGCATCCGAGCTGCGCGGGCGCATCCGGGACGAACTGATGCGCCGCGGCCGCATCGACGACGCGCTGGAAATCGACCGCGCCTATGTCGGGACGATCCATGCCCTCGGCCAGCGTCTTCTGACCGAACACGCTTTTGCCGCGGGACGGTCCCCACAGAACCGACTGCTGAGCGAATCCGAACGCGACCTTCTGATCCGCCGCGAGATGGCGCGCTGTTCCGCGCTGAAACCCCTGATGCAGGACCTGCGAAGGTATGGTTATGCGTGGAACCCGATGAGCGGGGCGAGCGCCGAAGAAAGCTTCCGCGCCGACCTGCTGCGCACGGTCGATCTGCTGCGCGGGTTGGGCGCGCGCGGCCAATCGCCGGAGATTCTTGACTCGGCGCTGGAAGCGTTGGACGCAGGCTATGGCGATCGCGCCGCGGATGGCACGCCGCTGACCGAAGCGCTACGTCGCGCGGCGCAGGATCTGCTGGCCAGTTTCCCCCGCTCCCTGGCGCCCGAAGCGGGCAATGACACCGCCCGCAAGGCCTTCGCCAAGGATCACACCAACCTGCGCCGTGCCGCCGACAGCGATGCGCTGGAACGCGATTGGGTGCTGTGGCAGGCGCTGCGCGCCTTGCGCCTGGGCAACAGTCGCAGCCCCACACCGCCAGGATATGACCAACTCGCCTCCGAGGTGATTGCGGCCGCGAACGAACTCTTGCGCCACCCCGGCCCTCTGGAGGACGCCCGCGCACATCTGACCGCGCTGGTCACCGGCGCGCAGGAGGTGCTGGCCGCCTACCAGGACGCAAAGCGCGACGCCGGCCTCATCGATTACGCCGACATGATCGTCGAAGCCGAGACCCTGCTGCGCACCCGACCGGTGATCCTGAACGCCGTCTTGGCCGAGATCGACTGCGTGGTGATAGACGAGTTCCAGGACACCAACCCGGTGCAGTTCGCCCTACTCTGGCGACTGGCCAATGGCGCCGGGCGAGCGTTGATCGTGGGCGACACCAAGCAGTCCATCATGGGGTTTCAGGGGGCCGACCCCCGCCTCTCGCAGGCATTGCAGGGCACCCATCCGGAAGCTGCCGATCCGTTGGACCGAAACTGGCGTTCCGACCCGCGCATCATGGATGTGATCAACACGCTCGGGCCCGCGCTTTTCCCCGACAGCTACGACCCGCTTGCCCCTACGCGCGAGGCAACCGGCGCCACTGCGCTGGAAGCGATCGCCTTGCCGCGCAGCTGGATCGACAGGAAGAACCACACCCCCGATTGCATCGCCGATCGCGTGACCAACCTTCTTTCCGACGGCGAGAAAATTTGGGACAAGGGCGCGAAACGGCTTCGCCCGGCGCGTCCGTCGGACGTCGCAGTGCTGGCCTACACCGCGGGAAACTGCGCCGCCATTGCCGATGCACTGCGCGCCCGCGGTCTGCCGGTGCGGATCCAGGGCGAGGGCTGGCTGTCGTCGCCCGTGATGCGCGCGGCCCGGGCCGCGCTGGCCTATATCGCCGATCCCGCCGACCGTCACGCGGCGCTGACCTGGCTGACGCTGGGTCCACCCACGCAACCGCTTCAGGATGCCCTGATCTCGGCGGCGGACCATTCACTCGACACCCATGTCGCGCTGGAGGCGCTACGCGCGCTCCATCCGCAAACCGAAAGCCGTCCCGTGGGCGATCTCGTCACGACGATGATCGACGCAACCGGGTTGCGCGACTGGGCCGCCGGCCTTGCCGACGCCGCGCAAGGGCTGGCCGACCTGACCCGGCTGGAGGCCGAGGCGCAGGAATTCGACCGGCTGGCGCTCGATCTGCGCGCGGCGGCGGGGTTTCACGGCTGCGGACCACAGGTTTTCCTGGGCTGGATCCTCGCGCAGACCGACAAGACATGGGATCGCCACCCGGACCCGAGCGGCTGGTCGGGCACGGGCATCGAGATCACCACCTGGCACTCCGCCAAGGGCCGGGAATGGCCCATCACCGTGGTCGCCGGGCTCGATTTCAAGTTCCCCGAACGCCCTGGCACACTGCGGGCCGAATTCAACAGCTTCGACGACCTGGACAATGTGCTCGACCATGCGGGGCTCGCTTGGCTGCCGGACTTCGCGGCACCGGAAAAGCAGCAGGCCTTTGCCGACGCGCTGATCGAGGCCGATGAACAGGATGCCGCGCGCGAGCTCTACGTGGCGCTGACCCGCGCACGCGACCGCCTAATCCTCGCACTCCCCGCCACGCCATCAAAGGAAAAGGAGCGGCCAGAACGCATGGTCGATCTGCTGCGCGCGCGTGCTGGGATGCGGGTCGATGGCGGCGCTCTGACGATTTGCGGAAAAGCCTTCCCCGCGCGGATCATCCAAGAACCGCGCGACCGAGAATTCCCCGATCCGACGCCCGTAACCGAACCGCCCGTGGCCCGGTTTGGCCATCCGGCGCCCTGCTCCGAGGGGCCACGCACCCCATGGCGACGGCGCCCCTCGGCGCTCGAGAGCACCGGGATGGCTCTGCCCCGGCTGACGCATGTACCGGTGGCAGCGGGGCTGGCCGAACAGGACGATGGCTTTGTCGAGGCGACCGAGCGCGGTACCGCATGGCACCTGGCCTTCCGCGTGCTCTGTGACCGGCCCGCGCTACGCGACCGGCTGGAGGCGGCCAGCCGGCTCGACACCGCCACGCTGGACGCGATCGCTGCACAGGCCGTCGCCATCCGAGACTGGCTGGCCGATCGCGGCTATGTCCGGCTGCATTTCGAACTGCCGGTGCAACAGCTCGCACCGGACGGGTCGGAAACCAACGCCATCATCGACTGTCTTGCCGAGGGCCCGGAGGGCTGCCTGATCCTCGACCACAAATCTGGCCCCTGCCCCGATCCGGAGGCCCGGTTCGCGGAATACCTACCCCAACTTACAGCCTACGCGACCCTGATCGAAGGCCGGGGCGACACGTCGGTGCGCGAGATCGCCATTAACTGGATGCGCGAAGGCATCGTCTCGGTGGCACCCACGAAAGCAATGGAAAGCACCTGATGTCCTTTCTTGCATGGATCGACTTCGACCAGGCTGACCGCGACCGAACGCGGCGGGTCATGGACCTGTTCAACAGCGAGGAGTCACGCGACGAGCTGGGGTTGGGGGCGGTTCGGGATGCATTGTCGGATCTGATGTTTCCGGGCACCTCCACTATCCAGACCCGGTTCCGCTACATGCTGTTCGTGCCGTGGATTTATGGGATCGCCGGGGCGCAGACCGGTACCGCCGCGGCACGGCAAGACTACGCCCGCGCGCTGGAGATCCGACTGATCGAGGCCCTCCTGCGAGGCGGTGAAGATACCGGCGTCATCGGGAGCGCCGCGCGCGAACGGCTGAAACGCCTGCCCAGCGATGTCTACTGGGCTGGGCTTCTGACGCTGGGTATTCGCCGGTTCCAGGGCAGCCGCAACGCCTGTCTCGAAGCCTCGCCAAGCGAGGCTCAGGCGCTCTGGGCGGCCGGGCTTCCTCGACCGCCCAACGGGTTCCTGATGTCGGACGACTACGCCACCAGTTTCGCGCTGACCGTCGAGGAGGCGGATTTCCTGCGCGACCGGCTTGTCGCCACCGCCCCGGATAGTCTCTTTACCCGGCTCGCCCGCCTCGGCGGCACGACCGATTGCTCGATGATCTGGCTGCATCCCGATCGCGGCTCATGGCCGGACGACTTGCAGAGGATCGTGACCCATGCTGAACGTGTCTCGGGGCTGATGCACGGCGCTTCGCTTCTCTACAACCTCATGCTGTCCGAAAGGGCCGCCGCGATGCAGGGCACCGCGGCGTCATCGTGGCACGAGCGGGCGGTGACCTACTCTCGACGTCTTGCCGCGTGGCGAAAAGATATCCCCGCAATGCACCTCGAAAACTGGAGCCTCGAAGACCTCTGGCTCCTGGCAAGGCGCACAGTCCATAACGTGAATCCTCGAACCTGCCGCTTCGTGCAGGAATGGCGCGCAGTGGTGCTGCGCGCCGGCGGTCATGTGGGCGAGGATGAAGAGGCCCGCCACCTCATCCAAGCCCGCGAACAGAGTCTCAAGGGCATCAAATCGCGGTTCCGCAATGACGGTGCCCTGGCGCGCTGGAGCGGCGCTTCGGGCACCGAGCCGCTGTCCTTTCGTTGGCCCGTCGCGGCGTCTCATCTGAAGGATCTGGCCGATGCAGGATAGGGTCGCGCTGGATCCGGAGAACCGTGCGCTCTATGGCGAGATCCTGCGCGCGCCGGCTGGCCATGAGCTGGATCTGGCCTTGGCCACAAGCTATACGCTCGATTTCGAAACGGCCTTGGTGGTCCCGGCCACGCTGGCCTTCCACGCGGCAGAAAACCGGCAGCAGACGCTGGACACGCCGCTGGCCCTGCTGGAGGGGCTGGAGCGGCTCTCGGCACGCATCGCGATCTTCTGCGAGGCCGGGCGGATCAAGGCTGTGCCGAAAGGTGCCAACCGACTGACCGCCCTGCTCGAAGACACGGTAACCGAGGTTGCGGCCCCGCGGGGCGGCGCGTTTCATCCCAAGTTGTGGCTTCTGCGATTCGTGCCGGTCGGCCGCCAAGGCGGCGCCCGGCTGCGGCTGGCGATCCTGTCACGGAATCTGACAACCGACGCCTCCTGGGATCTGTCGCTGTGCCTCGACGGCCGGCCCTCCGATACCAGACAGGCCGCCAACGCACCGCTTGAGGGGCTGGTCCGCGCCCTGCCAGACCTCGCGGCCGGACGCCCGACACCCGAGCGAAACCGGGCTATCGCCGAAGCCCTTGCTGCCGATCTGGAAACCGCGGTCTGGGAACGACCCGAGCATGTGCGCGACATCTCCTTCGCCGTGAACGGACTGGACGAGAACGTCTGGCGCCCGCGGGTCGGACAGACGCTGGGCATCGTGTCGCCCTTCGTCAATGATAGCGCGTTGGAACAGCTGACACGCGGCGTCGCCCCGCAATCCGCGCAACTTCTGAGCCGCGGCGAGGAGCTTGCACAGCTCAAGCCCGAAACGCTGGACCGGTTCGGCCGGATCATGGTTCTTGACGAGCTGGCCGAGACCGAGGATGGCGAGGAAACGCCAGAGGAACAGGACCGCCGGGTGCCCTCGCGCGGCCTGCACGCCAAGGCTTTCATCACTGAACGTCATTCCAGCACCGAAATAACCATCGGGTCCGGCAATGCTACCGGTCCCGCCCTGATTGGCGGTGAAAATGTCGAGGTCTTCGCCACGCTCTCCGGGTATTCCCGGCACCTCGGGACGATGGAGGATCAGTTGGCGCCGGAACGGCTGGGCCGCTACCTGCGCGACTTCACGCCCTTCACGCCTCCGGATCTCTCTGCAGAGACCGACGGCAACCGGCGCCTCGATGCGGTACGACAAGCGCTGACCAGAGCCAGTTTGCGCCTACAGTGCCAGGAAGAGGACGGCATGCGGATCGCCCTGAGCATCAGTGCCGACGACGAGGTTCGGCTGCCCGAGGGCACTGACCTTCGTGTCTGGCCTCTCGTGTCGGGAGCAGAGCACGGGGTCGACCTGGGCCATGTCGGCATGCACCCACAGATGCTGGGACGAATGGCGCTGAAGGATGTAACCCGCTGGCTGGGCGTTCGTCTGCGTGACGAGGAGAGTGGCGTCGAACAGGTGTTTTCCATGGGCGCGACCCTGCTCGGTCTCCCAGAGGTGCGCACCGCCGAAATCCTGCGCTCGATCATCGAGAACCGTGAGGCGTTTCTGCGCTACATTCGTCTACTGCTGGGGGACGTGTCCGAGGCAGCCCGGGCACTCTTCGCAGCGAGAACTGGCGGCGATCTTTCGGGTGTATTCGGGCGCGGACATGGAGAACCGATCCTCGAGGACATGGTCCGCGCATTGGCCGGCGACGGGCGACAGCTGCGCGATATCGAACGCCTGGTCGACCGCTTGGGACAAAGCCGCGATGGCAGGGGCGATCCGGTGATCCCCGACGACTTCCTGCAGCTTTGGGAAACCTTCCGCGAGGTCTTGCCCGACCAGGAGGCACAGGATGGATGACCGTTTCGACGCTGAACCGGCACTGCGCCCCCTCAAGGCGTTTCAGCGCGCCACGGTCGACTATGTCGCCCGGCGCCTTCTTGAGGATCCGGACCCGGTGCGGCACTTCCTCGTGGCCGACGAGGTGGGGCTGGGCAAGACAATGGTGGCTCGTGGTGTCATCGCCCGCACCATCGAGGCATTGCAGGATCACGTGCCGCGCATCGACGTGGTCTATATCTGCTCCAACGGCGCCATAGCCAAACAGAACGTATCGCGGCTCAACGTGCTCGGAAACGAGCGCGCGGACGTTCTCCCCACCCGCCTGACCATGCTGGCGGTCGAACTGGGGCGCGCAGGCGGCATCCGCGAGCGCGGGGTGAATTTCTTCAGCCTGACACCCGGCACGTCGCTGGATCTAAAGCAGGGCGGCGGCATGAAGGCCGAGCGCGCGCTAATCCTCAGGCTGATCTGGGATCAGCTGACGGATCGGCGGGCGGTAGCGCGGATGTTTCAGGGCTATGCCGGCCGGAAGGGCTGGCGCGAAACCCGCGAATGGATGGCCAGGAAACCGATCGAGCCGCAGATCGCCGAGCGGTTCCGCGCTGCCATCGCAGCCGAACCCGTGCTGTTGCAGGAACTGGAAGCCTGCGCCCAAGCCTACAAGGGGTTACGCGAGAATGACCGAAACCTCAATCGCCGGAGGGAAGCGTTGGTGGGGCGCCTACGCACGATCCTGGCGCGGGAAAGCGCCCAGGCGCTGGAACCGGATCTGATCGTTCTGGATGAATTCCAGCGCTTTCATAACCTGCTGCACGGTGACAGCGAGGCCGCAGAACTGGCGCGTGAGTTGTTCGATGCGGTCGATCCTGACGGCAATCAGGCGAAGGTTCTGCTCCTGTCGGCCACACCATACCGGATGCTGACCCTGCGCGACGACGACACGGATGCGGGCGACCATTACAAGGAGTTTCTCGAGGTTCTGCGCTTTCTCTTCGGGCCCGAGAGGGGCGCGCGGGTGTGCGATGAACTGGAAAGCGAGATGCGACGGTTTCGCGCAGCGATGCAGGGACTGCCGGAAACCCGCGCGCACGCGGCGGAGTCCAAGGACAGGATTGAAACAACCTTGCGCCAGGTCATCGCCCGGACCGAGCGCGTGTCGGAAACCAGAGAGCGCGACGCGATGGTGCGCGAAATCGAGGTGCCGGTCAGCGTCCGATCCGAAGATCTGATCGAGGCCCGTGCAGTGGCCCGGGTCGCGGATGCGGCGGATGCCCCCGGCACGGTCGAATACTGGAAATCCGCTCCCTACCTCCTGAGCTTTCTGCGCGATTACAAGCTGGGAGAGCGCCTGGAGGCCCGAAAGGACTCGCCCGGCGCCATGCTGCTGCAGGCCCTGCGCGAGGCGCAGGGTGCGCAGATCGACATCGAGGCCGTTGAATCCTGGCAGGCCATCCCGGCCAATAACGGGCGGATGCGCGCGTTGATGGACCTGGCGTTTCGCGACGGCTTGGGGTGCCGCCTGTGGATGCCACCCAGCCTGCCCTATTTCGGAGAGCGCATAGAGGCCAGCAAGCTTCTGGTCTTCTCGCAATGGGCCATGGTGCCGGACGCCATCGCAGCGCTTCTGTCATATGAATCCGAACGACGCATGGGCATGGACCGAACCGGAAAGGAATATTCCGGAAAGCATGTCCAGCTATTGAAATTCCGCCGGGCCAAGGGGCGTCTCACCGGGTTGCGCGCCCTGCCCCTGGTCATCCCGTCACCGAGTTTGGCGCAGGCGGCCGACCCGCTGGTCATCTTCCGCAGCCAAACATCGCTGCCGGATGCGCAGTCCATGCGCGAGGCCGCGCAAGACCGCCTGCGCCCGCTTGCCCGGCGCCTTGCCCTACGCCTTGCAGCACCCGAAGCCGAGGATGCGGAATCCGCGGAAATAAACCGTCACGAGGATGCCATCCCGTCCGAGGCGGTCGAACGCGCGGTGACCTGGGATTGGGCCGGGCCTGCGGCGCTGGACATGGAATCAGAGGTATTCGAGCGATGGCTCGGCAAGCGCGGTTTGCTGAGCGACGTCGTCCGGGAGGATGGTGAAGAAGCCTGGGCGGATCATCTTCAGGCTCTGCACGACGCCGCCAGTGCCGACACATTGGTCGGCCACCCGGACGAGGAAACAATACTGGACCACCTCGCCGATCTGGCCCTGGGCAGCCCGGCGGTATGTGCATTGCGAGCCCTGCACCGCATCGCGCCCGATCTGCCGATGGACCATCCTGCCATGCTCAACGCGGCAGCGCATGTCGGCATGGCATTCCGGGGGCTATTCAATCAACCGGAGACGCAAGCCCTGCTGCGTCGCGATGAAAGCGGCGACGCCTACTGGCGCACGGTGCTGCGGTATTGCGCCGCGCATGACCTGCAATCAGTGCTCGACGAATACGTGCATGTCCTTCTGGAATCCGAGGGCCTTGCGACCCGTGACCCCGGCGACGCGCTCGCTCCCCTGTCGCAGGCCATTGTCGGAGGTCTGTCGCTGAAGCCCGCACAGATAGACGTGAAGTCCTATCGGGCTGAGAAGGACCACATCCGTATCGAGCACGGGCTGACCATGCGCGGCCGTTTCGCGACACGGCTGCTGCAAAAAAGCCGGGAGGATGGCGGCACGCAACGCACAGACATGGTCCGGAGCGCTTTCAACTCTCCGTTTCGGCCCTTCGTTCTGGCCTCGACCTCGGTCGGACAGGAAGGGCTGGACTTCCACCCCTATTGCCACCGGATCGTACATTGGAACCTGCCATCGAACCCGGTTGACCTCGAACAGCGCGAAGGTCGCGTTCACCGATACAAGAACCACGCGGTGCGGCTCAATCTCGCTGCGCAACATGCGCATCGCCTGCGCACATCCGACACCTGCGCCGACCCTTGGTCCACCATGTTCGCGGCAGCCCACGCAAGCGCCGGGCGGGCCGGAGATCTGGAGCCGTTCTGGTTGCTGGATGGAGAAACCCGGATCGAACGCTACGTGCTCTCCTTGCCGTTCAGCCGGGAAACGAGGCTTCTCGAATGGCTGAAACGATCGGTGGCCCTGTACCGCCTCGCCTTCGGACAGCCGCGCCAGGACGACCTTCTTTCGTTTCTGGATGTCGCCGATCAACGCTCAGACGATCTGGATTTGACCACCCTGCAGATCAGCCTGCGGCCCGCATCTACAGACCCAACCGAAAACATGCCGCCAGGCACATAGCGTGAGGAGTAGCATGAAACGCTTCATGGCCAAGCTCAACGCCGAACACCTGCCCGGCCTCGATCCTGCCAGGTGGGAAGGTCAGTGCATCCATGTTCCGAAACTTGGAGCCCGCAAGGTGGAAACGACTGATCGGAGGACGTGGACCGAGATCGCTCTTGGCGATGAGATATGGATATGCACGGACGCCACCGGTCCCGGCATAGCGGCAAGGGCAAGCATTGACGACATACAGGTTTCTGCGGTGGATATGACCTTCACCATCCGAGGTGTCGAGGTTATTCCTCGACCCATTGCACTGAGCGACTTCGGACGTCTCGAGAGTGGTTCCCGCCTAATCAGCCAACTCCAGCGCTACCGCCTGCCGGACCTCTACATCCTCGATGAGGAAATCTTCCGGGAGTTTGAACAGGTGATCCTTGACCGCCTTGGGTCAGACAGCCTGCCACCGCAGATCGACTGGGGCGAAATCGTCGCCCGAAACCGCTCCAGGGCGCGTGAGCAATTCGCGGCGGTCCGGGATGTGCCTCTGGCGCTTCGGCCCGTGCGCGAGGGCCAAGGCGCTTTTCGGGATAGCCTCATGCGCCTCTATGGCGGGCGTTGCCTTGTCACCGGATGCTCCGTCCCCAGCGCCGTCGAAGCCGCGCAT
Source organism: Rhodovulum sp. (assembly GCA_049975105.1). GTDB lineage: Bacteria > Pseudomonadota > Alphaproteobacteria > Rhodobacterales > Rhodobacteraceae > Rhodovulum. The sequence continues at coordinate 9,991 of JBNGDM010000094.1, forward strand.
ATCCTGCCCTGGACAGGCGACCCCGATCTCGACCGCCCCGAAAACGGCCTGATCCTGCGGCGGGACATCCATGGTCTGTTCGACGCCGGGCTGCTCGGCCTCGATCCACAAACCGGGCAGGTGGTCATCGCGGAGGCTCTCCGCGGCAGCGAGTATGAAGATCTGGATGGAAAGGCCGTGGAGCATCACGCTGCTCCCCAGCTCGTCGCTGAGCGATTTGCGCTATTCACTGCCCCAAACACCGAGCGAGGGACGCGTTATGACCGAGATCGATGAATCGAGAACCTTCGTTCGGAAGGATCTTCATGCGGGCCAGCCATCCCGGGAGCCATCTGGACGTCTGCACGGCACAGGCTCTCGCGGCGGCATCGCGCGCGGTCCCTCTCGGATACCGATGCCTTTGAACATGGAAGAGAAAGACCAAGAAGTTGGGGGGGCAGGTTGGGGCGAAGCATAACACGAGCAGAAATGATCAGGCGGCAGATTATGGCTACCATCCGAGGCCGGGGAGGCGAGAACGTGCGTCATTTCACGCAAGTCCAAGAACCTTCCGCGACGCCGCAATATGAGGTGATCGAAAAACCCTCGGGTCACCCTGTTCGGACCGGAGACCTTCAACGCGCGCCATTCACATGGAACCGAGCTCTGTCGGAAGTCGTCGGGTCGCCCGGCGCCTCGCGCTGCAGATCGGAACCCTTGTTTGTTCTCTGGGCCTCATCCATGGACGGCCCGGCAGCGCGCAGATGACATGTTCGGTCTTGCGCCTTGGCGCATTTTGAGGCATGCAATTGGGCAATCGCAGGAGTCGACCGAGAGTCGTGCCAAATTATTACTGCGTTTTCAAGAGCTTAGGCTTCTGGCTCCGGGCCCTACCGCCGGAGCCAAATCTTCCTCAATGCGTTGATTTGGATGAGAAACCCCAGGCC
>JBNGDM010000095.1:0-10905 GCA_049975105.1 Rhodovulum sp.
CTGTGCCTCAATCCTCGGGCAGCTCCTCGGCCAGGGCAAAGCCCATCAGCGCCGCGCGGTCGTATTCGCGCAGCCGGTCCAGCCCGTCATGCGCCTTGGCACGCACGTAAAGCCGCACCGCGAAGGCGCCGTTGTCGCAGGTTTCCAGGAACCGCTCGGCGCTGAAGGTGCCGGTGAAATGCCCGTCGCCATCGCCCGAATAGAACGCATTGGTCCAGGCCGGGTCGCCATTGGTGTCGACCGGAACGCTCGTCGCATCGACCCGCGCGCCGTCCATCACCTCGACCTGCGCCACCCCGGTCAGCCCGCGCACCAGTTCCAGCAGGAACCAGCCATTGCCATGCTCCTGCCGCGCGGTGAAGGACAGCGTGACATCGGTCGACGGATCGCCATAGCGCAGGAACCCGCAGGCATCCGCGACCGCGCCGCCGCCGGCCTGCGGCGCGAACAGCACCGCCTCGCAGGGGGCGTTGTCGATCCGCACGTCGAACACGAACCCGTTGTCGATCACCTCGCCGGGATCGGTCGGGGTGCCGCTGCCGGGCAGCACGCCGCGGGTTTCATAGGTCTCGGCGCCGACGCGCGTGTCGGTGACAACGAATTCGAACGTCCCGGTCGAGGGCGCGACGATGTTGCCGGCGTCGTCATGCACCGTCACCCGCACCTGGTAGAGCCCCGGATCCATCGCGCGCGTGTCCAGCTTGGCCGACCAAAGGTCCTCCCAGAAGCCCGAGACCGGCCAGACGCCCGCGGGCGGCGTCGGGTCGCGGAACGCGAACAGCTCGTCCGCATCCGGCCCCAGGGCCATCACCGGGAATTTCGGGAACCCGCCCGGTCCGGGCACCTGGTAATGGCGCACGACCGGTTCATCCATCCGCACCCAGGCATGGGCGTTGGCCGGGTGGCCGGCGGGCAGGCTGGGATCGTAGAACTCGCCATGCACCCGCGGGTCGGTCTCGGGCTTGGGCCGCCAGGACCAGACATAGCGGGTCATGCCCGGTTTCGGCAGGTCCAGCGAATGCAGCATCTTGAACCGCAGGTAGCCGCCCATCGGCGCGTCGGTGACCGGGTCGATATTGACCGGGCCCGCCGCATAGCTGGCCGTGCCGTCGGGTTTCAGCCAGCCCAGCTCGCCCGGGTGGCTGCCCTGGCCGGCGATTTCCAGGTGGCCCACCGCCATCGGCAGCACCCAGGTCTCGATGTTCTCGGGCACCACCACCTCGGGCGGCGGCGCGCAGGTGATCGCGTCGGGATGGGTGACGTGGATCGTGATCTCGGTCCCGCACTCGTAATTCCAATGCGTGTCGCAACGCGGCCCGCGGGCATGGATCGTCTTCCACGACCCGGCGATGAACTGTTCGACCCAAAGGTAAATGTCGGGCCGGTCGTCGCAGGGATAGATCACCGTTTTCGAGAACGCGCCGTTCTCGTCGGTCACGGCCTCCCACAGGCAGTCCACCTCCCAGCGCCAGAACGGGTCCAGCCAGGTGAACCAGCACCACCAGGGATAGATTTCCGCCAGCGAGATCAGCGCCTTGCGCATTTCGGCCGGGCTGTCCGCGCGCGCAAGCCCGGTCATCGCCGTGGGCGCCGCCGCCTTCAGGTCGGCGGTCGAGGCGCGGGCCTCCGACACCCCGGCCGCGGTTTCCAGGGCGCGCGGGCGCGGGCCGGGCAGGGGGATCGGCGTCGCCTCGCCAGGGGCGCGCCCGATGGGCGCGCGCCGGATCGGCTGGCGCGCGACCGGCAGGCGGCTGACCGGGTCGGGCCCCGGTCCGGGCGGTTCGGGCAGGTCGGGGATGCGCTTGCGGATCACCGGGCCGATGGGATCGGGCGGGAAGGGCGGTTCGACCAGCAATTCCTCGCGGATGCGCTCGATGATGTGATCGGGCAGGCGCAGGATGATCTTGGGGAACTTGTCGACCTCGCAGATATGCACCCGCGCGTTGCAGACCGGGTAATCGACCGAGGCACCGCTGGGTTGCGGCACCGCCTTGACCACGCGGCCGCGGATCGTGCAGGCGCAAAGAACCCAGTCCGGGGCGACGAGGTCGGGAATGTCGACCACCACCTTGGTCTCGGGGTCGAAGGGCACGGTGCGTTCCACCGCCTTCGCCCGGCGCAGCTCGCGCAGCCGTGGCGCCTGCTCGCCCGCCGGCGCGACCAGCAGGCGCAGCGCCGTGCCGATCAGCGCCTTGGGCAACTCGACCCGCACCTTGCCGTTTTCCGGCACTCCGGCGGCGGCCAGGAATTTCCCCGTCGCGTCGAACACGTGAAGCTGGGGCTTGACGCCCTCGGGCAGTTTCTCGGGCAGGTTGACCTGAACCGCGTATCTGATCGTGTCGGCCATGGGATATCCTCCTCGTCGAATGGCTGTGGCTGCGCGCCACGCCCCCTTTGCCCCCGGGGTGACAATCCTGGGTGGCAGGGACGCCGCCGATTTTCGCATTCGGGGCGAGTCGGGGAATTGACGGCGGTCAATGGCGGCGCGGCCCGCCCGTCGGGGCAGGCCGCGCTTGGCGGAGGGGCGGCGGGTGGGGGGATCACCCGCCCGGGGGACAAGATCAGGCGCGCTTGTCGCCGGTGATCATGCTGCGCGCCAGGTTCTCGCGGTGCACGCTGCTGGCCAGCAGAACGCCGCCCAGGTGCAGCACGATGAGGACCAGCGACAGGTTGGCGGCGGTCTCGTGGATCTCTTCCCAGGCGTTCTCGCCGCCTTCGTGGCCCTCGTGCTCTTCGTCATGCTCGCGCGCCTCGTGAATGGCCGGGCGGTCGCCGTCACCGCTCTGGGCGACGATCCCCGCAAGCGGGCCCTCGCCCTCTTCGGCGGCCAGCGTGGCCATGCCGCTGACCGCGGTCAGCGCCAGCATCGCCAATAGCGCCACGGTCATCGCGCCGCCCGCCGGGCTGTGGCCGACATGGCGTTCCGCCCGGCCCGCGATCAGGTCGCGCAGATAGGCGAACACCCGCCCCGGCCCGGTGACGAAATCCGAGAACCGGGCGCGCTGCGGCCCCACCAGCCCCCAGACCACGCGCAGCGCCACCGTGGCGGCGATCGCATAGCCCGCCCAGCTGTGCAGCCATTCCGGCTCGCCCTCGGTCAGGTAGGCGGTGGCGAATCCCGCCACCAGCACCCAGTGGCCGATGCGCACGACCGGGTCCCAGACCCGGACCGTGGCGCCTTCTTGCCCGCCCTCTTGCACGGCGTCCGACATCAATCGTCCTCCCGCCCGCTGCGGGTCACGGGCGCGCCGGTGGCCGGGTCCAGATAGGCCTCGACCACCATGCCGCCGGCGTCCTGCATCCGCACCTCCCAATAGCGGCCATCCTCGCGCTCGGCCTCCAGCACGGTATAACCGCGCCCCTCCAGCGTCGCGATCAGCTCGGTCAGCGGCATCCACTGGACGGTGGGCAAGGCGGGGGCCGCGGCGCGCGGCCGGTCGGGCGAGGCTTCGGCGGCCCCGAGCGCGAACAGCCCCACGGCGGTGGCCAGGGCGGTGGTGAAGGCAAGGGTGCGTCTCATGTCTGTCTCCTGTTCAGGGGTGTGCGGCACGGCACCGGCCGGCCGCGATGGGGCCGTTCTAGACGGTGCCCCCTGACGCCCGCCTGACCCCGCTTGTCAGCGCGATGTCAGCCGGGGCAGAGTAGGTCATCGCCATGACACGCCCCTTGCCGCTTATCCCCGCCGTTCTGGTCCTGCTGCTGGGCCTTGCCGCCCCCGCGGGCGCCGACCGCGACCATGGCCGGGCGCACGACCACGACCGTGCGCGCGACGCGCTGGCCCGCGGCGAGATCCTGCCGCTGCACAAGATCCTGCCCCGTCTCGAGAAACGCTTCGGCGGCCGCCTGCTCGAGGTCGAACTCGACCGCGAGGACGGCCGCCTGGTCTACGAGGTCGAACTCATCACAAAGGGCGGGCGCATCCTGGAAATCGTCGTCGACGCCGCCACCGGCCGGGTGCTGGAAACCGAGGAGGACGACTGATGCGCGCGCTGGCCGTCGAGGACGACCCGCGCATCGCCGCCGACCTGGCCGCCGCGCTGGGCGCGGCGGGCTTCCGCGTCGAAACCTGCGCCGATGGCGAAGAGGCGTGGTTCCTGGGCGATACCGAGGAGTACGACCTTGTCGTGCTGGATCTGGGCCTGCCGGGGCTGGACGGGCTAAGCGTGCTGAAACGTTGGCGCGCGAACGGGCGCGACATCCCCGTCCTGGTGCTGACCGCACGCGGCACCTGGACCGAGCGAGTCGAGGGCATCGACGCGGGCGCCGACGATTACCTGCCCAAGCCCTTCCGGATGGAGGAACTGGTGGCCCGCGCCCGTGCGCTGGTGCGCCGCGCGGCGGGCCGGGGCAGCGCGGTGCAGCGCGCGGGCGACCTCGCGCTCGACACCAACCGGATGAGCGTTTCCCTGCGCGGCGTGCCGGTGCAGGCGACCGCGCTGGAATACCGCCTGCTGGCCTACCTGGTGCTGAACCGCGACCGCACCGTGCCGCCCACCGAATTGCTGGAACATCTCTACGGCGACGACGACGCGCGCGAGGCCAACGCGCTCGAGGCGCTGATCGCGCGGCTGCGGCGCAAGCTGGGGCCGGGCATCATCGGCACGCGGCGCGGCTTCGGCTATTTCCTTCAGGCCGGGGACCCCGGCGCATGAGGCGGCTGTCGCTGCGGCTGCGGCTGGCGCTGGCCGGCGCCGTCGCGGTGACGCTGGCGATCGTGCTGTCCTCGCTGGGGCTGGCGGCGCTTTTCGGCGCCCATGTCGAACGCCGCGCGGTCGCGGAACTCTCGGTGCATCTCGACCAGGTGCTGGCCGGGCTGGAACGCGACGCGGACGGCGCGCTGACCCTCGCCGCCGCGCCCGCCGATCCGCGGTTCGACCGGCCCTATGGCGGGCTGTACTGGCAGATCCGGGCCGAGGGTGGGGTGCTGCGCGCCCGTTCGCTGTGGGATTATGAAATCCCGCTGCCGCCCGACGCGCTCGACGACGGGGCCGAGCATGTCCACGACCTGCCCGGCCCCGCGGGCCAGCCGCTTCTGGCCGTCGAACGCCGCGTCACCCTGCCCGACCGGCTGGGCGGGGGCAGCTTGCGCGCGACCGTCGCGATGGACCGCACCGATCTGGCCGCCGCGCGTGCCGATTTCCTGCGCGATCTCGCCCCCTATTCCGCGCTTCTGGCGCTGGCGCTGATCCTGGCGGGCTGGGCGCAGATCGCGGTCGGCCTGCGCCCGCTGGGGGCGATCCGCGCGCGGGTGGGCGATATCCGCACGGGCCGGGCGCGGCGGCTGGGCGCCGATTTCCCCCGCGAGGTGCAGCCGCTTGCCGCCGAGGTCGACGACCTCTTGGCCGCGCGCGAGGCCGAGATCGCCCGCGCCCGCACCCGGGCGGGCGACCTGGCGCACGGGCTGAAAACCCCGCTTCAGGCGCTGATGGGCGAGGCGGGGCGCCTGCGGTCGGGCGGCAACGCACCTGCCGCCGCCGCCATCGAGGATATCGCGGGCGCCATGCGCGCCCATGTCGACCGGGAACTGGCCCGCACCCGGCTGGCGATGCGCGGCCGCGAGGCGCGCGCCGATGTGGCCCGGGTGATCGCCGGGCTGGTCCGGGTGATCCGCCGCACCGAGGCGGGCGCGCGCCTTGACTGGGCGGTCGAGACCGACGAGGCGCTGGCCGCCGCCGATCCCGACGACCTGGCCGAGGCGCTGGGCGCCCTGATCGAGAACGCCGCCCGCCACGCGACCGCGCGCGTCACGATCACCGCCCGCCGACAGGGCGACCGCATCGCCATTGCCATTTCCGATGACGGCCCCGGCATCCCGCCCGACCGGATCCAGGCGATGATGGCCCGCGGCGCACGCGCCGATACCGCCGGGTCGGGCCTTGGCCTTGCCATCGCCCGCGACATCGCCGAGGCGCTGGATGGCGGGCTGACGCTGACGAACGGCGCCCCCGGGCTGACCGCGACGCTGACCCTGCCGGCGGCCGCCTAGAACAGGATCACGTTGCGCCGCGCGGCCCCGGTGCGGGTGTCGGCGATGGCCTCGTTGATCTGCTCCAGCCGCCAACGCCCCGAGATCAGCTCGTCCAGCTTGATCCGGCCCTGGGAATACAGGTCCACGATCCACGGGATATCCCGCGCCAGCACCGTGTCGCCCATCATCGAGCCGCGCAATTCCTGCCCCAGCAGCGCCACCGTGACGGGTTCATAGCGCGCCGTCTGCCCCGAATGCGGCATTCCCACCATCACCAGCCGCCCGCCCGGCGCCAGGTAACGCGGCGCGCTGTCATAGGCGGCCGTCGCCCCCACCGCGACCAGCACCGCGTCCGCCGCCTTGCCCGCGATCCGCCGCGCCTCGCGCCAGGGTTTTTCGCCGGTGGCCAGCACCCCGTCGGTCGCGCCGAATTCCCGCGCGGCCTCCAGCTTGTCCGCGCGCATGTCCACCGCGATCACGCGGGCCGCACCCGCCAGCCGCGCCCCCTGGATCGCGTTCAGCCCCACGCCGCCCGCGCCGATCACCACCACCGTTTCACCGGGCCGCACCCGCGCCGTGTTCACCGCCGCGCCCAGCCCGGTGATCACCCCGCAGGAAATCAGGCAGGCCGCGTCCATCGCCATATCGGCCGGGATCTTTGCCACCTGGCTGTGATGGACCACCACCGCCTCGGCAAAGGCGCCGGTGTCCAGCCCCTGGTGCACCGGCTGGCCATCGGCGGTGAAGATCGGCGTATCGCCGTCATTCGGCTTGGTCCGGCAGATCGACGGATGCCCGCCCGCGCAGGTCGGGCAGGTGCCGCAGGCCCGGATCAGCGTGACCAGCACCCTGTCGCCCTCGGCGATGCCGTTCACCCCGTCGCCCACCGCCGCGACCCGCCCCGCCGCCTCGTGCCCATAGACGGCGGGCAGCGACGGGTTCCACGCGCCATCGGCCATCGAGATATCGGAATGGCAGATCGCCACCGCCTCCAGCGTCACCTGGACCTCGCCCGGCCCCGGCGGGCGCAGGCGCAGCTCTTCCACGCTCAGCGCCGCGCCGAAGTCGCGGCAAACGGCGGCACGGATGGGTCTCATGGGCTCCTCCCTCGGGGCTCAGGCGGGCGCGCCGGCAGGACGCCGCGCGACAAAGGCAAATCCGCAGACGATCATCATGGCCGCGGCCAGCGCAAAGGGCGCGCCGGGCAGGTGCACCGCCGCCCCCGCCCCGCTGAACCACGCGAAGATCTGCGTCATCACCAGCGGCGACAGGATCATCGCGACCGACCGCGTCGAACTGATCGCCCCCTGCAACTCGCCCTGCTGGTCGTCGCCCGCGGCCTTGGACATGATCCCCAGAACGGCGGGCGTGACCACCGCGCCCAGGGCCAGCATCGGCGTCAGCAGCAGGATCGCCATCGAATTGTCGATGAACCCGATCGCGAGGAAGGCGAAGAAATTGTAGATCAGCCCGTACCAGACGGTGTTCCGCTCCCCCAGCACCCGCAGGATCACCCGGATCAGCCCGCCCTGCACCGCCGCGACCCCGATCCCGAACATCGCCAGCGAAATCCCGATGGTCCCCGCCGACCAGCCGAACCGATACTGCGTGAAATAGGCCCAGATCGCGGGATAGATAAACATCGCGAATTCATACAGGAAGAACAGCAGGAACAGCGGGCGCACGCCCGGCAGCCGCCCCATCTCGCGGAACGCGCCCAGGGGGTTGGCGCGGCGCCACTGGAACGGGCGGCGGATGCGGTCGGTGACCGTTTCGGGCAGCACCAGCCAGCCGAAGACCAGGTTCGCGGTCGCCAGCGCCGCGGCGGCCCAGAACGGCGCGCGCGGCCCCAACTCCCCCAGGAACCCGCCGATCAGCGGCCCGATCACGAAGCCGATGCCAAAGGACGCGCCCACCATCCCGAACCGCGCGGCCTTCTTCTCGGGGGGCGAGATATCGGCCAGGAACGCGCTCGCCGTGGCTTGGGTCGAGGCGGTGACACCGCCCACGATCCGCGCCGCCAGCAACAGCCAGATCGACCCCGCCAGCGCCATCACCACGTAATCCAGCGCCATCGTCGCGAGCGAGATCAGCAGCACCGGCCGCCGCCCGAACCGGTCCGACAGGTTGCCGATCAGCGGCCCGCACAGGAACTGCATCACCGCGAAACTGGTCATCAGGATGCCGCCCCAGACCGCGGCCTGCGACACGTCCACGCCCTCGATATCGCGGATCAGGTCGGGCATCACCGGCAGGATCAGCCCGATCCCGATGGCGTCCAGCACCAGGGTGATCAGGACAAAGGTGATCGGCAGGCGATTGCTGGATTCGGTCATGGCGCGTCCGGCGGCAGGGGTGTCAAAGGCTTAGCCCCGCCGCGCGCCACGTTCAAACCCCATTCGCCGCGGCGGCAAAGCGGCGCGCGTGGGCGGGCGCCTCGCCCATCTGCGCGGCGGGGGTGAACAGCGCGCGGTCAAGATCGGGCCAGTCGCGCGCCGCCAGTTCGGCCAGCGGCGCGCCCGTCTCCATCGCCTCGCGGCACAGCGCCTTGGCCGTTTCCTGCGCCTCGGGCCGGGGCAGGGGGCCCGTCAGCGCGAAACTCAGCGCCTCGGCATAGGCCAGCCCCAGCCCGCCGTTGATGTTGCGTGCCATGGCGCCCGGCTGCGGCGCGATCCGCGGCACCAGCGCCTCGGCCACGGCCAGCGCGCGCCCCGCCCCCATGACGATTTCCGGCAGCGCCAGCCATTCCACCATCCACGCCGCCGCGTCCCGCTGTTGCCGGTGCGCCGCCGCGCCCTGCACATTGGCATCCAGCCCCGCCAGGTGGCGGGCCAGCGCCGTCAGCAGCAGGGGGTCGACCGGGTTCTGCTTGTGCGGCAGGGTGGAGGACGCGCCACCATCGCCCAGCCGCACCTCGCCCAGCTCGGTCTGCGCCATCAGCACCAGGTCCTCGCCCATCTTGGCCAGCGACCCGGCCACGCCCGTCAGCCAGCCCGACAACTCCGCGATGCCGTCGCGCGCCGCATGCCAGGGGGCGTCCGCGTCCCCCAGCCCCAGCGCCTCGGCCAGCCCCTTGCGCACCTCGGGCCCCTGCGGCCCCATCGCCGACAGCGTGCCCGCCGCCCCGAAAAGGCTCACGCGCAGCAGCCGCGGCTTCAGCGCCGCCAGCCGGTCCAGGTGCCGGATCAGCGGTCCGCCCCAGCCCGCCACCACCGCCCCGAAACTGGTCGGCGTGGCCACCTGCGCCAGCGTGCGCGCCGCCATCGGCAGGTCCGCATGGGTTTCGGCCTGGGCCCCCAGCTCGCGGATCACGGCCCGCAGCCGCACCTCGTTGATCGTCAGGGCCTGGCGCAGCCGCAGCACCAGCGCGGTATCGACGATGTCCTGGCTGGTCGCGCCCCAGTGGATGTATTGCGCGTGCTCGGGCGCCTCTAGCGCATTGCGGAAGGCGGCCACCAGCGCGGGCACCGGCACCGCGTTCCGCCCGGTTTCCGCGGCCATCCCGCCCGGGTCCAGCAGCAATTCCATCGCCGCGCGGTGGATGAACGCGCCCGACACCTCGGGGATCAGGCCCAACTGCCCCTGCACCTTGGCCAAGGCCCCCTCGACCAGCAGCATCGCGCGGACCTCGGCGCTGTCGGTGAACAGCCGGCCCAACTCGTCGTCGTGGAACAGCCCGCGATACAGCGCGCTGTCGAACGGGCTGACGGCCATCAGGCGGCCCCCAGCCCCAGAATGTCGCGCGCCTCGGCCCAGGTGGCGACGGGACGGTTGTACTTTTCGCACATTTCGGCGGCCCGGCGCACCAGCGCGGCGTTCGACGGGGCCAGCCGCTCGCGGTCCCAGCGCACGTTGTCCTCCAGCCCGGTGCGGGTATGCCCACCGGCCGCGATAGACCATTCGTTCACCTCGATCTGGTGGCGCCCGATCCCCGCGCCACACCATTCAGCGTCGGGCGCGATCCGTTTGATCGTCTCGACATAGAAATCGAAGCTGGGCTTGTCGGCCGGCATCGCGTTCTTCACGCCCATCACGAATTGAACATAAAGCGGTTTCTTCAGCCGCCCGTCCTCGCTCATCTTCACCGCCTGGAAGATGTGGGACAAATCGAACGCCTCGATCTCGGGCTTCACATCGTATTTCTGCATTTCCGAGGCCAGCCAATCCACCAGGTCGGGCGGATTCTCGTAGACCCGGGTCGGAAAGTTGTTCGACCCCACCGACAGCGACGCCATGTCGGGCCGCAGCGCCAGCATGCCGCCGCGTTCCTTGCCCGCCCCCGACCGGCCGCCGGTCGACAACTGCACGATCATGCCGGGGCAGTGTTTCCTGATGCCCTCCATCAGCCGGGCGAACCGCTCCGGGTCCGAGGTCGGCGTCTGGTCGTCGTTCCTCACGTGGCAATGCGCGATCGAGGCGCCGGCCTCGAAACTTTCGTGCACGCTTTCCACCTGTTCGGCGATGGAAATGGGCACGGCGGGGTTGTCCTCCTTGCGGGGGACGGACCCGGTGATGGCGACGCAGATGATGCAGGGTTTGGTCATGTCGTCTCGGCGATCTGGATCAGGATTTCGGCCAGTTTATCGGGGTCGGCGAAGAAGGGCGAGTGCCCGCAGGCCATCGGGTGGACATGGGCGGGCGGCCAGTCGCGCGTCATGTCCGCCTGCGCGGCGGCCGGGATGATCCGGTCTTCGCTGCACAGCACGTAATGGCGCGGGATCTCGGCGGGCAGGGCGGCGGCGGGGGCGGTGCCCGGGGCCGTGGGCTGCGGCGTCAGGTGGGCGCGGGCCAGGTCCACCGTGCCGGGCGGGCAGTCGTGGTAAAAGGCCGGCCCCAGCGCCGCGTCGGCAAAGCAACTGGTCTTGCGGTCGTCGCTCAGCCGCATCGCCGCCATGAGCGTCTCGCAGCCATAGCGCGCCCGCAGGTCGCGGGCGGAC
>JBNGDM010000096.1:0-10845 GCA_049975105.1 Rhodovulum sp.
CCTGGCGGCAGCCAGGGCGAAACCCGAAGCCCCGGCGCACCGGACAAGGGGCCCCTGAAGGCCCGCCTTCAGGATCGGACAACCGCCCATCCCGTGGCTCAGACATGCTGACCGGCATTCACCTCGATCTCGGTGCCCGTGACATAGCTGGAATCCGCCGAGCACAGGAAAAAGATCACGCTGGCCACCTCCTCGGGTTGGCCCAGCCGCCGGAGCGGCAGCCCCGCGACGATCTTCTCGGTGCCGGGCGACAGGATCGAGGTTTCCACCTCGCCCGGCGCGATGGCGTTCACCCGCACCCCCATCGGCCCGAAATCATGCGCCATCTCGCGGGTCAGCGCCGCCAGCGCCGCCTTGGACGTGGCATAGGCCGCGCCCGCGAAGGGGTGCACCCGGCTGCCCGCGATCGAGGTCACGTTGACCACCGCGCCCCTGGCCGCGGCCAGTTCGTCCTGCAAGCCGCGGGCCAGCACGATCGAAGCGAAGAAGTTCACGTTGAACACGTGCCCCCAGGTGCGCAGGTCGGTTTCCAGCGTGTTCAGCCGCCCGCCATCTTCGGTCTTGGGCGAGATCCCGGCATTGTTGACCAGCGCGTGCAGCTTGCCCCGGGGCAGCTTGCCGCGGATCACCTCGATGGCGCGCTTGGTGGCGGCGGCATCGGCCAAGTCGATCTGGATGTGGTTCTCGGCCCCGCCGGGCCAGGGACAGCGCGCATCGAAGGGCTGGCGCGAACAGGTCAGCACCCGCCAGCCCTCGGCCGAAAAGCGTTTCACGGTGGCATGCCCGATGCCGCGGCTTGCGCCGGTCAGCAGCAGAATCTTTTCTTCCATGGCCTGTTCCCCTGTTGCGGCGCCACCCTACGCGGGCCGGGCCGAAAGACAATCGCCCTTGGCGCGAGGCCCTTGGCGGGATAACAGATGCGCCCAGGAACCGGACCCGAGAGATGAGAAAACAGACCGCCATGAATCGCGACTGGATCGCCACCGCCCGGACCCTGTCCGAGGCGCTCCCCTACCTGCAGCGTTACACGGGAGCGATCGTCGTCATCAAGTTCGGTGGCCATGCCATGGGCGACGATGACGAGATGGAGAGTTTCGCCCGCGACGTGGTGCTGATGCGCCAAGTCGGCGTGAACCCGGTGATCGTCCATGGCGGCGGCCCGATGATCAACGAGATGCTGGCCAAGCTGGGCGTGAAATCCGACTTCGTCAAGGGCAAGCGGGTGACCGACGCGGCCACCGTCGAGGTGGTCGAGATGGTCCTGTCGGGCCGGGTGAACAAGCGTATCGTGCAAGCGATCAACGATCAGGGCGGGCGCGCGGTGGGCCTGTCGGGCAAGGATGGCGGGTTGATGACCTGCGATCAGACGGACCCGGACCTTGGATTCGTCGGCACGCCCGCCGAGATGGACGCCACCGTGCTGCACAGCCTGTTCGAAGCGGGCTTCATCCCCGTGGTGGCACCCCTGGGCGCGGGCCGGAACGGCGAGACGTTCAACGTCAACGGCGACACCGCGGCGGGCGCCGTGGCCGCCGCGCTCAAGGCCGACCGGCTTCTGCTTCTGACCGACGTGGCCGGCGTCAAGGACGAGACCGGCGAGGTGGTCACCGAACTGAGCCCCGACCATATCCGCGACATGACCGAACGCGGCGTGATTGCCGGCGGCATGATCCCCAAGACCGAAACCGCGCTGGCCGCCATCGCGGGCGGGGTGCGCGCGGTCGTGATCCTGGACGGGCGGGCGCCCAATGCCTGCCTGCTGGAACTGTTCACCGATCACGGTGCCGGGTCGTTGATCCGTGCGCCGCGCTGAACGGGGTAGGCGCGAAGCCAAAGCTATGACAGGATGCCCCCAACCGACGAGCAGCATGACGGCCCGCCGATGACTTTGCGCCTGATCCTGGTCCGCCACGCGAAATCGAGTTGGGACGATCCGGGGCAGGACGACCACGACCGGACGCTGAACGCGCGAGGCCGCGACGCTGCGCCCAGGATTGGCGCCTGGCTGGCCGAGCACGGGCACGTCCCCGCCGAAGTCGTCGCCTCGACCGCGCGCCGCACCATCGAGACCTGGGAGCTGATGGCCCCGTTCCTGGGCGAATGCACGGTGATGCGCCGCGACCCGGCGCTGTACCACGCGCCCGCCCAGCGCATGCTGGAGGTTCTGAATCACTGTGCCGCCTCGCCGGTGCTGATGCTGGGCCACAACCCGGGCATCGGCGAGTTCGCATCCCGTCTGCTGCGCAAACCGATCGACACCCCGCGCTTTGCCAGCTACCCGACCTGCGCCACCCTTGTCGCCGAATTCGACGCCGAGGACTGGAGCGAGGTCGGCTTTGCCAGCGGCAGGGCCGTGGATTTCATCACGCCCAAGCAGGTCGACGCCTAGGCCCCGAGGCTGGTCAGTCCGCCCCGCCCGGCACGCCGGAAAAGGTCACCGTCACGTCCTCGTCGCGGGCGATGAACTGGCAGGCCAGCCGGTAACGCGGCGGCATGTCGTTGACCTCGGCATTCTCGATCTCTTCCGGGGTGATCTTGCCCAACTCCTTGAGCTTGCTCTTCTCCTTGTCGGTCAGCATGATCCCCTTCTTCTGCGTCGGGTCGTCATAGCTGACCTCAATCAGGCAGGACCCGCAATTGCCGTCGCGGCAGTCGAAGGGGATCTGGATCTTGAACTGCTCGGCAAGGGCTAGGATCGTCTTGGTGTCGCCGGCGACGGCGTAAACCGCCTTGTCCTTGTGCATTGTCGGCGAAGAGAAGGTCACGATGGCCATCTGACTCTGTCCTTTGCTGGCCGCCCCGCGGGCGGCGGTGTCGTTTCGAACCGGTCGCACGTCTCCATCCCGAAGGAAGCAGGAAGCGTGCCAGATGCCGCAGGCGGGCCGATCCGCGACGTCGCGCACCTTGGGGCGGGCATCGGTCTGCCCCGTTAGTCGCAAAGGCGACAACCCGGTTGGCGGGATGCGACAGCCCTAGGCGCCCCACGCCGACGTGCAAGGGGCCGGGGGCTGACGCCCCCGGCCCCTGGTCGCCTTGGCAAAGCCAATGCGAAACCGACTGTCTCGCTCCTAGGACCTCAGTGACCCAGGATCTGGCTCAGGAATAGCTTGGTTCGTTCCGATTGCGGGTTGTTGAAGAACGCCTCGGGTTCGTTCTGTTCGACGATCTGGCCCTGGTCCATGAAGATCACACGGTTCGCCACCTGCCGGGCGAAGCCCATCTCGTGGGTGACGCAGATCATCGTCATGCCCTCTTCGGCCAGCTCGATCATGGTGTCTAGCACCTCCTTGATCATCTCGGGGTCGAGCGCCGAGGTCGGTTCGTCGAAGAGCATGATATTGGGCTTCATGCAGAGCGAACGCGCGATGGCCACCCGCTGCTGCTGACCGCCCGACAACTGGCCGGGATACTTGTTGGCCTGTTCGGGGATTTTGACCTTTTCCAGGAAGTACATGGCGGTTTCCACCGCCTCCTTCTTGGGCACCTTGCGCACCCAGATCGGCGCCAGCGTGCAGTTTTCCAGGATCGTCAGGTGCGGGAACAGGTTGAAATGCTGGAACACCATCCCGACCTCGGACCGGACCTGGTCGATATGTTTCAGGTCGTTGGTCAGTTCGATCCCGTCCACCACGATGCTGCCCGACTGGTGTTCCTCCAGCCGGTTGATGCAGCGGATCAGCGTCGATTTCCCCGACCCCGACGGGCCGCAGACCACGATACGTTCGCCCTTGTTGATCGTCAGGTTGATGTCGCGCAGCACGTGGAACGCGCCGTACCACTTGTTCATGTTGGCGATCTGGATCGCGACCTCGTCCGAGACCGACATCCTGGAACGGTCGACTTCGCGATCGATGGCAAGTTCAGACATGGCAAAGGCTCCTCAGCGGTGCTCGGTCTGAAGCTTGCGCTCCAGATACATCGAGTAGCGGGACATGGAGAAACAGAAGACGAAGAACATGAAGGCGATGAAGCCGTAGAGCTCCCATACGATGCCGTTCCATTCGGCATTGGCGCGGATCGAGTTCGAGAAGCCCAGCGGGTCCAGCAGGCCGATGATCGAGACCAGCGTGGTGTCCTTGAACACCCCGATGAAGGTCGAGACGATGCCCGGGATCGAGATTTTCAGGGCTTGCGGCATGATGATCAGCCGCTGCGCCTTCCAGTAGTCGAGGCCGAGGGCATCGGCCGCCTCGTACTGGCCCTTGGGCAACGCCGCCAGCCCGCCCCGGATCACCTCGGCCATGTAGGCCGAGGCGAACAGCGTCACCATGATGATGACCCGCAGGATGATGTCGAAATCGGTGCCCGGCGGCATGAAGTAGTTCAGTAGAAGCGAGGCCACGAAGAGCAGCGTGATCAGCGGCACGCCGCGGATCAGTTCGATGAAGCCGGTGCAGATCGCCTTGATGATGAGCAGGTTCGATTGCCGACCAAGGGCCAACAGCACCCCGATCGGCAGCGAGCAGGCAATCGCCACGACCCCGATGGTAATCGACAGCATGAAACCGCCGAAATTGCGGCTGTCCACCGCCTCGATCCCCAGCGGAAGGATCGACTGCATCAGTCCCGCCCAGCCCGAGGCCAGCAAGAGCCACCATAGAACCGGGACCAGCCCCGCGGCGATGGCGCCCAGAAGCGCCCCCGAGGCCGAGGCCACGACGCGGAACGCCACATAGCCCAGCACGAAGCCCAGCGCCACGGCGACCGGCACCCAGAACGAACCGCCCCACAACAGCCACGGCACCAGGAAAGGGGCCGCCACCGAGAGCCAAAGAATTATGCGCGGCAGCGCGGTGAACAGCACCGGGCCCAACGCGGCCAGCGTCAGCACGAAGGCCAGGATCGGACGCCAGTAGAGTTCCGACGGGTAGAAGCCGAAGATCAGCTGCAGATAGCGTTCGCGGATAACCGCCCAGCAGGCGCCCTCGGCATGGGGGCCGTAGGCGGCGTCGATCTGTTGCCTGCACTCGTTCAGCGAATTCGCGGTCCAGCTGGACTGAAACACCCAAGGCAGGATCGCGGCCAGTACCTGGTAGATGAACGCCAGCGACAGAAGGGTCAGGATCGCGTTGAACCAATTGGAGAAAAGGTTCGCCCGCATCCACCCCAGCACCCCGACCGAGGTGGCCGGCGGCGCCTGTTCGGGCAGCATGGTGTCGCGCACATAGGCGGCGGTATGGGCATGGGTTCCGCTCATCTTACCGCTCCACCAGTTTGACGCGGTTGTTGTACCAGTTCATCACCATCGAGATCAGCAGCGAGATGACCAGGTAGCAGAGCATCAGCATCAGAACGCATTCCAGCTCGCGCCCGGTCTGATTCATGGTGATGCCACCCAGCGTGCCGGTGATGTCCATGTAACCGACCGCGATCGCCAGAGAACTGTTCTTGGTCAGGTTCAGGTATTGCGAGATCAGCGGCGGGATGATGACGCGTAGCGCCTGAGGCAGGATCACCAGCGACATGATCCGGTTAGGGCGCAGGCCCAGCGCCGCCGCGGCCTCGGTCTGGCCCTTGGAAATCGCCAGGATGCCGCCGCGCACGATCTCGGCGATGAAAGCGGCGGTGTAAAAAGCAAGCGCCAGCCACAGCGCGATCAGCGAGTTGCGCATGTGGATCCCACCGTCGAAGTTGAACCCGGTCAGTTCAGGCCGTTCGAGCCGCACGCCCAGCGCCATCAGCACCACGATAACGGGCACGAAGACGACCGCGAGCTGCACCCAGATCGTGCGCGGGCGCAGGCCGGTCGCCTCTTGTTTGCGGTCGGCCCAGCGGCCGATCGCCCGCGCCCCCAGCAGCGAGCCGCCGAACACGCCGAAGATCACCAGCCAGTCCAAGGGCGACGAGGACGGCAGCGTTTCGGTCGAAGCCGGGCTTTCGTCCCCCTCCGCAGGGGCCGAACCCGCCGTATCGCCGCCGGACGAGACGCCAGCGCCACCGATTGCGATCCTGCTGCTGCCCCCGGTCATGCCGACGACTCCCACCGTGCCCGCGCCGCCGGCCGCTTCGGGCGCAGGTTCTGGTGCCGGGGGGTTGCCTCCAAGGGAGCGATCGAAGACCGGCTTGGGGATGTAGAATCCGCGGTTGGTCAACGCCACGCTGTCGCCCAGAAGCATGCTGGCCTCGGGCGTGTCGCCGCGGAAATCGCGCGGGGCGGGCAGGCTTTCGATCAGAATCGCCATGGCGAAGACGATCCACAAAAGCACCGGCACGTTGCGGAACATCTCGACATAGACGGTCATGATGCGCCCGACGAGCCAATTCTTGGACAGTCGCAGAACGCCCACCAACACGCCCACCACAGTGGCCAGCGCGCATCCCAGCAACGCGACCAGCAGCGTGTTCAACAGCCCCACCAGCGACGCGCGCAGGTGGCTGTCCTGGTTGTCGTAGGGGATCAGCGTCTGGTTGATGTCATACTGGGCGGGCGAGGAGAGGAAGCCGAAATTGATCGGCTTGCCCAGCGCCGCCAGGTTCTGCGCGGTGTTCGATATCAACCATGCTGCCAGCAGCATGAACGCGATCAGCGCGACCACCTGGATGGTCAGCGACCGGTACCGCGTGTCGTAGATCAGCATGCCGAGCCGGAACGACTCCTTCGGCGGGTCCGTCATCGTCGTCATGGCGGGCGCTCCCTGTAGCTCCCTCCCGGTCACGGTTCTAGTGGGCGCACCGGACCGCGGCGCACCCTACCCGGGGATTGTTTTTCTTGCCGTGATAGATAGGCGAAGGGCGCGGAATGTCCCGCGCCCTTCGATCGCTTTGCTTAGCGGAACGGCGGTGCGTAGAGCAGGCCGCCATCGGTCCATTGCGCGTTCAGGCCGCGCGCCAGACCGATCGGGGTGTTCTCCCCGATGTATTTCTCGAACAGCTCGCCATAGTTGCCGCCGGCCTTGATCGCGTTGACGGCCCAGTCCGCGGACAGGCCCAGCATTTCGCCCAGGTTGCCCTCGGTGCCGAGCAGGCGGTTGATCTCGGGGTTCGAGGTCGGGTTGGCCGCCAGTTCGTCGATATTGGCCGAGGTGACGCCGTATTCCTCGGCGGCGATCAGGGCGTTCAGCGTCCAGCGCACGATGTCGCCCCACTCGTCGTCGCCATGGCGCACGACCGGGCCCAACGGCTCTTTCGAGATGATCTCGGGCAGGATGACATGCGCGGTCGGATCTTCGAAGGTCGCGCGTGTGGCGGCGAGGCCCGAAGCGTCGGTGGTATAGGCGTCGCAGGCCCCGGCAAGGTACTGCTGCTGCGCCTCGGCGTTGGTTTCGATCGGCACCGGTTCATAACTGATGTTGTTCACGCGGAAGAAGTCCGCGAGGTTCAGCTCGGTCGTGGTGCCGGTCTGGATGCAGACCGTCGCGCCGTCCAGTTCCTTGGCCGAACTGACGCCCAGCGATTTCGGCACCATAAAGCCTTGGCCGTCATAGTAGTTCACGCCGATGAAAGTGAACTTGAGGTCCACGTCGCGCGAGAAGGTCCAGGTGGTATTGCGCGCCAGCACGTCGATCTCGCCCGAGGCGAGCGCGGTGAAGCGCGTCTTGCCGGTCGTCGGCACGAATTCCACGGCCGACGGGTCGCCAAGCACGGCCGCGGCCACGGCACGGCACACGGCGACGTCAAAGCCCTGCCACTCGCCATTCGCATCCGGCGCGGCGAAACCGACGAGGCCGGTATTGGTGCCGCAGTTCAGCTTGCCGCGTGCCTTGACGTCGTCCAGCGTCGCCGCGGCCGCCCCGCCGGCAACGAAGCTGGCGACGGTCAGCGCGCCAAGAATAACGGATTTCTTCATGTTTACCTCTTCCTGAGCTCTCCGCCGCTCTGGCGGCATTTTTATTCAACCCCGGCAGGGCGGGGGTCTCGCATGAGAGAACGACCCCCCTCAGCGCCGCAAGTTTGGGCAAATTCCCGCCAATAGGTCAAGGGCGCACTGCTGCCGATGTCTGCACGAAAACCCACATGTCGCCACTGTTTCGCGATGCACAGAAAATAAGCAGAGCGGCCCGGAGGCCGGGCATCAATCGGATGCGCGGGCCAGATCCAGGAATCGCCGCGCCTGCAGAAAGTCGCCCCGCTTGGCCGCCACGATCTCGGCGGCCTCGTCGTCGACGCCCCATTGTTCCTCTTGCCAGGCCTCGTCGATCCGCGAGATATCCCACAGCCGCTCGACCGGGGCGACGGCGTCTTCCATCGCGGCCAGCCCGATCACAAGCGAACCCGAAAGCGCCACCAGATCGTGCAGCGCGGTCAGCGCGAACGCGTCCTGCGCGGCGACGCGGGCACGCAGCGCCGCCAGGCTCGCCTCGGGCTGGGCGCAGGGGATCACGCCCGCTGTGGGCACCAGCGGCGCCCCCAGACCGTCGCGCGCCCAGTCCAGCAGCGGGTCCCAGGCCGCGGCCTGGCGGGCGGCCAGTTCCGCGGGGCTGTCGGCGCGATGGCACAAGAGATCGCTTTCGGCATAGGCCGCGACGAGGCTGACGACCTCGTCATGCTGCGCGCGGACCTTGTCGATGGCGGCGTTCGCTGCACGGGTGACGGGCATGGTGCGCGGCTGCACCTCTTGCTCTTGCGCGTCCCATTCCGCAGCGATCGCCTCGGCCATGGCGCAGGTCGGCACCACGAGGGCCGCCTTGGCCGGGGTGCGCAGCGAACGGCCGTCCAGCAGCACAGCATAGCCGCCCTCGCTTTCGTCGACTGCGGCCTTTTGCCAGAACCGCTTAAGCGCCCATTCTGCCATGCCTTACCTCTCCCAAAGCCGCGTAACCGCCGCAGGCAGCGCCTCGAATCGGTCGATCACCGCATCTGCCGCGGCCAGCCGCTCGGCCGTGTGATAGCCCCACCTGACCCCCAGCGTGCGCACGCCCGCCGCGCGCCCCATCTCGATGTCGAATTCCGTGTCGCCGATCATCACCGCGCGGTCCGGGGCAAGCCCGGTCTCCTCCAGCGCCGCCAGCACCATCGCCGGATGCGGCTTGGACGGGTGGTTGTCCGAGACCTGCGTGGTCGCGAAATGATGGCCCAGCCTGTGCGCCTCGAGCAGGTGGTCGAGGCCCCGCCGCGACTTGCCCGTGGCGATGCCCAGCAGGTTGGTCTCGACCGCGGCCAGCGCCTCGACCGCGTCGCGCGCGCCCGGGTAAAGCGGCGAGGCGGCATTGCCGACCCTCAACGCGAAGAACCGCTCGCGGTAGCGATCCACCATGCGCGCGCGGGTCGGTTCGGGCAGGTCCGGGGCCAGCTGCGCCAGCCCCACCGGCAGCGACAGGCCCACCACGCCCAGGATATCGGCCAAGGGCGGCACGGGCAGACCCTCGCCCTCGAAGGCCGCGGCCATCGCCGCGGCGATATGCGACTGGCTGTCGACCAGCGTACCGTCAACGTCGAAGATCACCAGCCGCAGGTCGGTCATTCGAGGTCCTCGAACGGGTCGGCGGGAACATCGGCCTCGGCCCAGCCCAGCATGTCCCAGGTGCGGCGCATGTGTTCGGGCAGCGGCGCGGTGATCGTCAGCGCGCGCCCCGTCACCGGGTGAACCAGCCGCACCGAGCGCGCGTGCAGGTGCAGCTTGCGGCTGATCTCGCCACCCAGCTGCGCGCCCCAGCCCTCGCCCTCGTTGACCTGGCCCGAACCGCCATACTTGCCATCGCCAACGATCGGGTGGCCGATCTCGGCCATATGCGCGCGCAGCTGGTGGGTGCGGCCCGTGACGGGGACCAGCGCGCACCACGACACCCGCTTTCCCAGCGAGGACAAGACCGCGTAATCGGTGACGGACCGCTTGGCCCCGGGGGTGCCATCCACCGCATCGGGCAGGATGCAGTGCATCTTCTCGCCCTCGCCGCCCTTGCCATGGCCCGGCGCCTTGACCAGCCCGTAACGGATCGTGCCCATCGCCGGGCTGGGCGTGCCCGCCACCGCCGCCCAGTAGATCTTGCGCGTCTCGCGCCCGCGGAAGGCCGCGGTCAGCGCCTTGGCCATGGCACGGGTGCGCGCCAGCAGCAACACGCCCGAGGTGTCCCGGTCCAGCCGATGCACCAGCCGCGGCTTGTCCTCGCCCCCGAAGCGCAGCGCCTCGGCCATGCCGTCGACATGGCGCGATTGCCCGCTGCCGCCCTGCACCGGCAGGCCGGGCGGCTTGTTCAGCGCGAGGATGTGGTCGTCGCGATAGATCACGCAGCCGCGAATCATCGCGGCATCCGCCTCGCTGACCGCGGGGCGCGGGACGGCAGGCGCGGCACCGGGGTCGGGCAGCGGCGGAATGCGCACCTGTTGACCCTCGTTCACCCGGGTCGCGGGCTTGACCCGGCCACCATCCACCCGGATCTCGCCCTTGCGGCACATCTTCTCGATCCGGCCCTGGGGCACATGCGGAAAGCGGCGGCGGAACCAGCGGTCCAGCCGCTGATCGCCCTCGCCCGCAGCAACGGTCAGGGTCTGCACCCCGCTCATGCCAGCAGCCCCCGCGCCACCCACAGCCCGGCGGCGATCGCGACAAGCGACAGCAGCACCGAGGCCAGCACATAGGCCCCGGCAAGCCCCGCCTGCCCACGCTCGTAGATCGTCATCGCATCGAGAGAAAACGCGGAAAATGTGGTGAACCCGCCCAAGAGCCCCGTCATGAAAAACGGCGCCAGGTGGGTGCCGCCCTTCTTCGCCAGAACCACCACCAGAACGCCCATCAGGAAAGACCCCAGGATGTTCACCGTCAGCGTGCCCCATGGGAATCCCGGCCCGATCAGGCGAATCGTGGCCACCCCCGTGAGATAGCGCCCCACGGCCCCGATGGCGCCGCCAAGGGCCACTTGGAATATCGTCACGCCGGTCATGCGCCTCCCTTCGCGCCGCGCCCCCCGC
>JBNGDM010000097.1:0-10838 GCA_049975105.1 Rhodovulum sp.
AGAAGGCCGCAGGGGCCAAGGCCCCAGATGCTGGTCAGCACCGCCGCACCTCTGATGCGGTCGCGCGCGCGCGCGCCGACGGCCTGGCCCACCAGCGCCTCGGCGGCGAAGGCGAAGCCGTCCAGCGCATAGGCGGTGATCTGCAAGAATTGCAGAAGCACCTGGGTCGCGGCCAGCGGCACGTCGCCGAAATCGGCGGCGAGGAACAGGAACGACACGAAAATCCCCTGCAGCATCAGCGAGCGCAGCAGGATGTCGGTATTCACGCTGGCCATGCGCCGCAGCCGCGCGGGGGCGAAGACCCGCGCCCGGTCGCGCCAGGCCGCCCCCCGGAACGCCGCGCGGCACAGCCACAGGCCCATCGCCGCCCCCGACCACTCGGCCAGGAAGGTGGCGACGGCCACGCCCTGCACCCCCCAGCCCAGGCCGAGAACGAACCAGAAATCCAGCGCGATGTTCACGGAATTCATCCACAGCTGGATCGCCAGCACGCCCCGCGTGCGGCCCTGGGCGATCAGCCAGCCGGTGATGCCGTAGAGCCCGATCGCCGCGGGCGCCGACCAGATGCGGATCGCCAGGTAGTCGCGCGCCAGCGCCTCGACCTCTGCCGAGGCGGGCGAGACCCGGAAGGCGCCGGCGAAAAGCGGCAGCTGAAGCGCGATCAGCAGCGCGCCGGCCGCCCCCGCCACCATCAGCGCGCGCGACAGCATCGCATCGACCTCGGCGGTGTCGCGCGCGCCCCAGGCCTGCGCGGTCAGCCCCGTGGTGCCCATGCGCAGGAAACCGAACACCCAGTAGATCGCCGACAGGATGATCGCGCCGATCCCCACCGCGCCGATGGGCGCGGCCGCGCCCATCTGGCCGACCACGCCGGTATCGACCGCACCGAGGATCGGCACGGTCGCGTTCGACAGCACGATGGGCAGCGCGATCGCCAGCACCCGGCGATGGGTCAGGGAGGGCGCCTCGGGGGCCGCGGCGGCCGTCTCAGCCATTCCGGGGCGGCATCAGGAAATGGCCCGTGGCCTGCGCGTAAAGCCGCGCGCGGTTGTCCTGCCAGGCCTCGACATGCACGGAGGCATAGCGCCGCCCCGAGCGGTTGACCCGCGCCCGTGCATAGGCGTCGCGCGGCAGGCCCGAACGCAGGTAATCCACGGTGAAATCGATGGTCTTCGGCAGGCGGGGCAGCGTGTCGGGCGTCAGCGCCAGCGGGTCCAGGCTGCCCGATTCCATCTCGTCCCAGATCAGCGACCAGGACAGGCCGATGATCGCCGTGACCTCGAGGAAGGCCGCGGTCACCCCGCCATGCAGCGCGGGCAGCATCGGGTTGCCGATCAGCTTGTCGTCGAAGGCCAGGATCGCGGTCAGCTCGTCGCCGCGGCGCTCGAACTCGATCCCGAGGAAGTTGATATAGGGCACGCCGTGGACCAGCGCCGACAGCGCCGCGTCGCGCCGCTGCTTGATGATTTGGACGGGTTCGGGGGCCTTGCGCGTCATGGCGTGCCCCCGCCGCCGCGTTCGACGGTAAAGGCGCCGGCCGCCGTCGCGACCGGGTTCTCGCGGTCCTCGTCGGTGGCGGTGGCGCGCACGAAGGCGACCGAGCGGGTGACGTGATAGCATTCGGCCCGCGCGGTGATCCGCTGGCCCGGCGCCGCGGCGCGCATGTAGTCGATGCGCAGGTCGATGGTGGCGGTGCCCGCCGGGGCGTCCGGGTGGCTCATCACCGCCGCGCCGCCGCAGGTGTCCAGCAGCGCCGAGACCGCGCCGCCATGGATCACCCCGCTTTGCGGGTCGCCCACCAGCCGTTCGTCATAGGGCATCGAGATCTCGGCCACGCCGGCGCCGATCTCGTCCACGCGCATGTTCAGCGCGCGCGAGTGCGGGATCATCTCGATGAATTGCCGCGCGATCCGCGCCTTGTCGTCGTCCATCGGGCGCTCCTTGTCCGCCATGTGTTATTGGCCCTTGCCAAGCACGCTGCAAGCGCTAAGTTCTGAAATTGAGAACCATTCGCATTTGCAGGACGCAGGCACAGCCATGTCGACCAACGCCTTCGACACGCAGCAGGACCTTCCCCGCGCGGGCACCGATTTCCTGGGGCCGGTGCGGGGAAAACGTCTGGCCGTGGCGCTGACGCTGCTGGCGCTGGCCCTGGCGCCGGGCGAGCTTGGGCAGTTGACGCGCGAACTGATGACCGACGCCTATGTGCAGGTCAGCGTGTTCGTGGCGGCGACGCTTCTGCTGTTCTATGGCTCGGAACGGGTGTTCCGGTTCGACATGGGCACGGCGCTGCGCAATGCCCGGGTCTGGCAGGTGCCGCTGGCCGCCCTTCTGGGCGCGACGCCGGGCTGCGGCGGGGCGGTGATCGTGGTGGCGGCCTATACCTCGGGCAATGTCGGGCTGGGGGCGGTTGTGGCCGCGCTGACCGCGACGATGGGCGACGCGGCCTTCCTGCTGATCGCGACGCGGCCAGAGGCGGCGGCGGTCGTGCTGCCGCTGTCGATGGCGGCGGGCATCGTCTCGGGCTGGCTGGTGGACCGGTTCGACCGCTCGGACCTGCCGCGGCTCAAGGGCGGGTCGGGCGACCTGGCGCCGCGCATCGGGCGGCTGCGGCCGCGCGACATCGCCTATCTGCTGCCGGTTCTGCCCGGCCTGATCGTCGGCGTGGCCCAGCTGGCGCAGGTGGACATCGAGACCATCCTCGGACTGCCGGTGATGGCGGTGGCGCTGACCGGCACGGCGCTGGGGCTGTTCATCTGGGCGACCTCGCCGGTCACGGCGATGACCAACACCAAGGACGGCCCCCTGACCCGCATGGCCGAGGAAACCAGCTTTATCTCGGTCTGGGTGATCGGGGCCTACCTGGCCTATGATTACGCCGCCGTCTTTGCCGGGCTGGACCTGGCCGCCTGGTTCCAGTCGGTCGCGCCGCTTTTGCCGCTGATCGCCATATTGGTGGGCTTCGTGCCGGGCTGCGGGCCGCAGGTGCTGGTGACCACGCTGTACATCAACGGCGCCCTGCCCTTCGCCGCGCTGATCGGCAATGCGATCTCGAACGACGGCGACGCGCTGTTCCCGGCGATTGCCATCAATCCGCGCGCCGCGGTCCTGGCCACGGCCTATTCGGCGGTGCCCGCCCTGGTGGTCGCCTATGGCTTCCACCTTTTCGCGCCGGGTTTCATGAACTAAATAGGGACGGCAACCGGATTGCCTGCGCAATCGCAGAGGCAAAGCGGAAAGTGCCGATGCCCGACGACCGTTTGAGTTTCAAGCAGATGTGCGCCCGTTTCGACGTGACGCCCCGCACCCTGCGCTATTACGAGTATATCGAGCTGCTGAGCCCCGAGAAGGAGGGGCGCACGCGCTATTATACTCCGCGCGAGGTGGCGCGGATGACGCTGATCCTGCGCGGGCGGCGGTTCGGGTTCAGCCTCGAGGAAATCCGCCAGTGGCTGCTGATCTACGACGAAAAGGGCAGCCGCGCACAGCTGGAAAAGATGATCGAGATGTCCGACCGCCAGCTCAAGGCGCTGACCGAAGAGCGCGACGAGATCGAGCGCACCATCGCCGAGTTGAAGGCCCTGCGCGACGAGGTCGCCGCAACCCTCGACTGAGCGCGGGGCATCGTCAGGCCCGCGCCGGCCGTGACGCAGCGTTACGTTTACGTAAGCGTCATCCCGGCTTGTATCCTGGTCCGGCAATCTGCAAGTCCGGGGTCAGGGAACACACCATTCAACAGATCGACATGACCGAAGACACCATGACGATTCGCGAGATGTGCGACGCGTTCAACGTGACCCCGCGCACCTTGCGTTTCTACGAATCCAAGGAATTGCTGAACCCGCTCCGCGAGGGTCAGAAACGGCTGTACACCCGCCGGGACCGCGGCCGCCTGACGCTGATCCTGCGGGGCAAGCGGTTCGGCTTCAGCCTCGAACAGATCCGCCAGTTGCTGGCGCTGTACGATGTCGATGGCGGCCAGGAGGCGCAGCACCGCGAGGCCCATGCGATCGGGCGCGAGCGGCTGGCCGAAATGGAACGCCAGCGCGCCGAACTGGACGAGGCGATCCGCGAACTGAAACAGCAATTGTCCTGGTGCGAGGAGAAACTGGCCGAATTCGCCAGAACCGCCCGCGCCGGCTGAGACCGACCATGCCAGCCGCCCCGCAGAAGGGCGGCGCACAGGTCAAGGGAGAGATGGATGCCGACCTATACCCCGCCGACCGAGGACATCCAGTTCGTCCTGCAGGACGTCCTGGGGGCCAGTTCCGCCGACATCCCCGGCTATGACGAGCTGGAACCCGATTTCACGGCCGCGGTGCTGGACGAGGCGGGCAGGATGTCCGCCGAACTTCTGGCGCCGCTGAACGCCACGGGCGACGCCGAGGGCTGCAGATTCGACAACGGCGTGGTGCGCACGCCCAAGGGCTATCCGGAAGCCTACGAGCAAGTGCGCCTGGGCGGCTGGATCGGGCTGGACGCCGACCCCGATTACGGCGGTCAGGGCATGCCCTACCTGCTGCACACCGCGGTGGGCGAGATGTTCGTCTCGGCCAACATGGCGTTCAACATGTATTGGGGCCTGACCCATGGCGCGATCTCGGCGATCCAGGTCCACGGGTCCGAGGACCAGAAGGCGCTGTACCTGCCGCGGATGATAGACGGGACATGGTCGGGCACGATGAACCTGACCGAGCCGCAATGCGGCACCGACCTGGGCCTGATCCGAACCCGCGCCGAACCGCAGGACGACGGCACCTACAGGATCACCGGCACCAAGATCTGGATCTCGGCCGGCGAACACGACCTGACCGAGAATATCGTCCACCTGGTGCTGGCCAGGATCCCCGGCGGGCCCGAGGGCACCAAGGGCATCTCGCTGTTCATCGTGCCCAAGTTCCTGCCCGACGCAGACGGCAAGCCGGGACAACGCAACGCCGTCGCCTGCGCCGGGCTGGAACACAAGATGGGCCTCCATGCGAACGCCACCTGCGTGATGAGCTATGACGGCGCGACCGGGTTCCTGGTGGGCGAGGCCCACAAGGGCATGCGCGCGATGTTCACCATGATGAACGAGGCCCGCCTCGGCGTCGGCCTGCAGGGCTATGCCCAAGGCGCGGTCGCCTACCAGAACGCGCTGGCCTGGGCAAAGGAGCGGCTGCAGGGCCGGGCGCTGGGCGCGCCGGCCAACCCCGACGGCCCGGCGGATTCGATCATGGTCCACCCGGATGTGCGCCGGAACCTGATGCACCAGAAAAGCTTCGTCGAAGGGGCCCGCGCCTTCACCTTCTGGGGGGCGCAGCTGATCGACCGCGCGAACCGGGGGGGCGACGCCCGGGCCGAGGCGCTGATCTCGCTTATGACCCCGGTCATCAAGGGGTTCCTGACCGACAAGGGCTTCGAGACCACGGTGCTGGCGCAGCAGACCCTGGGCGGCACCGGCTTCACCCGCGCCGCCGGGATCGAGCAATTCGTGCGCGACGCGCGCATCACCATGATCTACGAGGGCACCAACGGCATCCAGTCGCTGGACCTCGTGGGCCGCAAGCTGCCCCAGGACGGCGGCCGCGCGATCATGGCCTTCTTCGACGAGATCAGGGGATTCATCAAGGAAAACGAAGGCGATGCGGCCCTGAAAGCCGAGTTCCTCGACCCGCTCAAGGCCGCCTCCAAGGACCTTCAGGCCGCGGCGATGTTTTTCATGGAACAGGGGATGACATCGCCGGCCAACGCGCTGGCCGGGTCCTACGATTTCATGCATCTCTTCGGCCATGTCTGCCTGGGCTACATGTGGGCACGCATGGCCCGGGCGTCGCGCGCAGCACTGGCCGATGGCCGGGGCAACCCGACGTTCCACGAGGCCAAGCTCGTGACCGGGCGCTACTACTTGCTGCGCCAGCTGCCCGCGACGGCCTTGCACCTGGCCCGGATCACCAGCGGGGCCGAGACGGTCATGGCGCTGGCGCCCGAGGATTTCTAGGCTTGCGCCCCGGCCCGGCCCCAGGAGGAGACCATGCCGAAACGCCTGCGCCTGACCCGCCGCTTTCCGGTCGCGATGAGCGAGGACGCCTATCGCCGCCTGCGCCGCTTCGCCCGCGAGGCGGGGCTGGACGAGGGCGAGGCGCTGTCCTTCCTGTTCGAGCATTTCGACAGCGTCACCGACGCCGAGGTGCTGTCGCACCGGCTGCGCCTGTTCAACGCCGAACTGGAGGAGCGGAAGCGATGACCTGCAAGGCCGGCGCCCGGCCCCGCCCTTGGGCCGATGGGTATTTTTGCCAAGAAGAAGGGGACAGGTCAGCCCCCTGCCCGGACAACGCCCCCGGGCGGTCCCGGGGTGGAGGCGCCGGCCAGGGGGCCTTCTCCTTGGGCGGTCATCGGCTCCCCAGCCTGTACCGCGACTCGCAGACTGACGCGTTAACGTTAACGGCGAGTTACGGAGCGCATCCCAGCCCTTCTTCTTGGTCCAAATACCCAACGGCGCGCCGGGCCGGACCGGGCGTGGCGCCGGAGGTGAAACGATGACTTTGAAACTCTACTGCTTCGGCGAAAGCGGGAACGCCTACAAGGCAGCGCTGACGCTGGAACTCGCCGGGCTCGAGTGGGAGCCGGTCTGGGTGGATTTCTTCAACGGTGCCACCCGCCGCCCCGACTTTCTCGCGCTGAACCCGATGGGTGAGGTGCCCGTGATGATCGATGGCGAGGTGACGCTCAGCCAGTCGGGGGTGATCCAGGATTACGTCAGTTCGAAGACCGGCAAGTTCGGCGGGCAAAGCGCGGCCGAGCGGCGCGAGGTGTTACGCTGGATGTTCTGGGACAACCACAAGATGTCGGGCCAGGCCGGCGCGCTTCGGTTCCTGATGAATTTCCTGCCGGAGGAGAAGCGCCCAGATCAGGCCATCGACTGGCTCTCGGGCCGGGTGCGGGCGGCACTGAAGACGCTGGAGACCGCCCTGACCGGCCGCGACTGGCTGGTGGGCGACCGGCCGACCTGTGCCGATCTCGCCTGTTGCGGCTACCTGTTCTACCCCGAGCCCTTCGGGTTCGACCGGCCCGCATGGCCCGCAATCGACGCCTGGCTGGACCGGATCGCCGCCCTGCCCGGCTGGAAGCCCCCCTATGACCTGATGCCCGGCTCGCCCGCCGACCGGGCCCGACCCTGACAACGAGGCCCCCCATGACCGATGCCTATATCTATGACGCGATCCGCACGCCGCGCGGGCGTGGCCGCAAGGATGGCAGCCTGCACGAGGTGACCGCGCTGCGCCTGTCGGCGGTGGTTCTGGATGCCCTGTCGGCGCGCAACGGCCTGGGCGGCGGCGCAGGGATCGAGGACGTGATCTGGGGCAACGCGACCCAGGTCGGCGAACAGGGCGGCTGCCTTGCGCGCAGCGCGGTGCTGGCCTCCGGCCTTGACGAGCGCATCCCGGGGCTGTCGATCAACCGGTTCTGCGCGAGCGGGCTCGAGGCCGTGAACCTGGCCGCGAACCAGGTGCGCGCGGGGGCGGGCCGGGCCTATATCGCGGGCGGGGTCGAGATGATGGGCCGCGTCGCGATGGGCAGCGACGGGGCCGCCATCGCCGTGGACCCGAGCCTTGCGATGAAGACTTACTTCGTGCCGCAGGGGATATCGGCCGACATCATCGCCACCGAATACGGCTTTACCCGCGACGATGTGGACGCGCTGGCGGTGGAAAGCCAGCGCCGCGCCGCCGCCGCGTGGGAGGCCGGGCGGTTCGACGGCTCGGTGATCCCGGTCAAGGACGTGAACGGCCTGACCATCCTCGACCGCGACGAGTACATGCGCCCCGAGACCGACATGCAAAGCCTCGGCGCGCTGAAGCCCAGCTTCAGGGAGATGGGCGAGGTGATGCCGGGCTTCGACCAGGTGGCGCTGATGAAATACCCGCATCTTGAACGAATCGAACATGTGCACCATGCGGGCAATTCCTCGGGCATCGTCGACGGGGCGGCCGGTGTGCTGATCGGGAACGCGGAGTTCGGGCGGGCCAATGGCCTGAAACCGCGGGCGAAAATCCGGGCGAGTGCCAAGATCGGGACCGACCCCACGATCATGCTGACCGGACCCGTGCCGGCGACCGAGAAGATCCTTCGCGAGGCCGGCATGCAGATTTCCGACATCGACCTGTTCGAGGTGAACGAGGCCTTCGCCGCCGTGGTGTTGCGCTTCATGCAGGCCTTCGAGGTCGGCCCGGAGGTGGTGAACGTGAACGGCGGCGCCATCGCGCTGGGGCACCCGCTGGGGGCAACGGGGGCGATCATCCTCGGCACGCTGCTCGACGAGATGGAGCGCGCCGACAAGGACGTGGGGCTTGCGACGCTCTGCGTGGCCAGTGGCATGGGGGCCGCCACGATCATCGAACGCGTGTGAGGGAGGGACCGATGGCTGAATTCCACTACGAGGTCGACGCGGACGGGGTTGCCACGATCACCTGGGACGTGCCCGGCCGCAGCATGAACGTGATGAGCCTGGCCGGGTTCCGGGAACTCGACGCGCATATCGACACGGCCCTTGCCGATGACGCGGTCAAGGGCGTGGTCATCACCTCCGGGAAAAAGGATTTCGCCGGGGGCATGGACCTGAACGTCATCGCCCGGATGCGTGACGAGGCGGGGGACGACCCGGCCAAGGGTCTGTTCGAGGGCGTGATGGGGATGCATGCCGTGCTGCGCAAGATCGAGCGCGCGGGGATGGACGAGCGCAACAAGGGCGGCAAGCCGATTGCCGCCGCGCTGCCGGGCACGGCGCTGGGGATCGGGCTGGAACTGCCCTTGGCGTGCCATCGGATCTTTGCCGCCGACAACCCGAAGGCCAAGATCGGCCTGCCCGAGATCATGGTGGGCATCTTTCCGGGCGGCGGCGGCACCACGCGGCTGGTGCGGAAACTGGGCGCGATGGGGGCGGCGCCCTTCCTGCTGGAGGGGAAGCTTTCGGATCCGAAAAAGGCGAAATCGGCGGGGATCATCGACGAGGTGGCCGACGACCCGGTGGCCGCGGCCAAGGCCTGGGTCCTGTCGGGGCCCAGAATCGTCAAGCCGTGGGACGAGCGGGGCTACAAGATGCCCGGCGGCGCGCCCTATACCAAGGACGGCTTCATGACCTTCGTCGGCGCCAGCGCCATGGTCAACGGCAAGACCAAGGGCGTCTACCCGGCGGCCAAGGCGTTGTTGTCGGCGGTCTACGAGGGCGCGCTGGTGCCCTTCGACACCGCCATCCGGATCGAGGCGCGGTGGTTCACGCACGTTCTGATGAACCCGTCGTCGACCGCGATGATCCGGTCGCTTTTCATCAACAAGGAGGCGCTGGAGAAAGGTGCCGTCCGGCCCGCCGATATGCCCGACCAGAAGGTGCAGAAACTGGGCATCCTCGGCGCGGGGATGATGGGCGCGGGCATCGCGCTGGTCGCCGCCCAGGCGGGCATCGAGGTGGTGCTGATCGACCAGCAACAGGAGGCCGCCGACAAGGGCCGCGCCTATACCGAAACCTACATGGACAAGGGCATCAAGCGCGGCAAGGCGACCGAGGCGAAGAAGGACGAGGTGCTGGGCCGGATCACCGCAACCACCGATTATGCCGCGCTGTCCGGCGCCGACCTGGTGATCGAGGCGGTGTTCGAGGACCCGGGCATCAAGGCCGAGGTGACGAAACGCGTGCTAGAGGCCGTGGGCCCCGATTGCATCATCGCCACCAACACCTCGACCCTGCCGATCACCGACCTGGCCCGCGCCGCCGACCGGCCCGGCGATTTCATCGGCATCCACTTCTTCAGCCCGGTGGAAAAGATGCTGCTGGTCGAGATCATCAAGGGCCGCGACACCGGCGACCGGGCGGTGGCCAAGGCGCTGGATTTCGTGCGGCAAATCCGCAAGACGCCCATCGTTGTCAACGACGCGCGCTTCTTCTACGCCAACCGGTGCATCATTCCCTATATCAACGAAGGCATCCGCATGGTGGCCGAGGGCGTCAAGCCCGCGCTGGTGGAGAACGCCGCGAAACTGGTGGGGATGCCGCTGGGGCCGCTGCAACTGGTGGACGAGACCTCGATCGACCTCGGCGTGAAAATCGCCAAGGCCACCAAGGCTGCGATGGGCGATGCCTATCCCGACGGGGCGGTGGACGAGGTGCTGTTCTGGATGGCCGACCAGGGGCGCCTGGGGCGCAAGGCCAAGGCCGGCTTCTATGCCTATGACGGCGCGGGCAAGCGCACGGGTCTGTGGGACGGGTTGGCGGCACACTACCCGCCGACCGGGGATCAGCCCGAGTTGGCAGAGGTGCAGCACCGCCTGCTGTTCGCGCAGGTGCTGGAGGCCGTGCGCGCCCTGGAAGAGGGCGTGCTGATGGACATCCGCGAGGGCGACGTGGGCGCGATCCTGGGCTGGGGGTTCGCGCCGTGGTCGGGCGGCCCGCTGTCCTGGCTGGATATGATCGGGGCGGCGAAGGCCGTCGCGCTGTGCGATGGCCTGGCCGAACGGCACGGGGACCGCTTCGCCGCGCCCGCGCTGCTGCGCGAGATGGCCGAGCGCGGCGATACATTTTACGGCCGGTTCGGCCCGGCGGTTCAGGCCGCCTGACGCGCGAGCAGGGCCGGGTCGAGCTGGCGCATCGGACGCTGGTCGGGCAGGGTCTCGACCAGGTGCCGCGCCACGGCGGGCGCGGGCGGGTGTCCGTAGTCGGTGTCGGGCACGATCTGCGACTCGCCCAGGCGGTTCAGCGGCACCGTCTCGCCCTCGCCGCGGGCGGGGCAGAACACCAGCGCCGAGCCATTGGCAAAGGCGATCTGGGGCTGGTCGAACAGGGGCACGATGACCTCGACCGTCGC
>JBNGDM010000098.1:0-10786 GCA_049975105.1 Rhodovulum sp.
TCGTCACTCCGAAGAAGCCTACGTAGAAAGGCCCCACCCAAAAGTCGAACAGATCGCCACCGATGAGCGTCCCTCCACGGACGCGATACTTTCTCTCAAAACTGAGCAGTGCCATCGTCTGTCTCCGCAAATGGCGGCCGTGTCCGTCCGGGCCTCAGCCGTCCTTGTCCTTCAAGTTCGCCGCGGGCGAGAGATCGGGGCTCCCGCCCGCAGCTGATGGTGTTACTTCCGACTGCTCACATCCGGAAGGCACGGTCGCTTACGCGCCAGCGGCCTTCTCGGCGGCGATCGTCAGCCAGTTGAAGTAGTCCGTGCTGAGCAGGACGAGGTGAATCATCACGGCCAGCAGGAAAAGGAAGACACCCTGCGCAACGAGCACGCGACGGGGGTCGAAGATCATCCAGATCTTGTAGAATTTTGCCATTTCTCAGGTCCTCCTCAGAGCCACGGGCGCCAGATGTACACTGCCAGGTGAGCCAGGACAGCAACGGCCGAGAACAGCCAAAGTCCGCTCATGTAGACAGCGTGGATTTCTTGCGCCTGCTCGTCGGTGAGGCCCGTGAACGACACGTCAGATTCAGCCATAAACTTTCCTCCGGATCGTCAGACTGATGCCGCGCTCCCCGGCGGCCGGGTTCCAGCAGGGCATTATGCTCTGCCAGCTACTCGCCCAACCGGGGGGATGGGCGAATTCTGTGAACTGCCTGAACATTCAGGCAGAAAAGATCATGGGCGTGATGATCCGCGCCTGGCTCCAGGCACGGGCGATCGGGCCCTTGGTTTTCAGGTCACCGTTCCGCAGCACAGACAGCAGCGTGGCGATCAACGCCAGCGGCAGCGCCGCAAGGAAGATGATGCTGAAATAGACCGCGAACTCCGCTTTCGGCGGCCGATGCGCGCGCGTCACATGGACGTCGGAAGTCTGGTCGGTCATGCGTTCTCTCCTTTGACAAGGCGTTCGAAACCGGCGGGCGCAAGCGCCTCGACGGTCTCCCGCACCACCCGCTCTGCCCCCTGTTCAAGCGCGGCCTTCTCGGCAGCGTCGCGCAGGGATTTCGCGGCGGAAATGCGGGTAAGCACCGGGTGTTCGGCCACGATCCGGTCAAGGAGCGCCTGCGCGTCTTCGTCCCAGGGGAAATCGCGGCGAAGCCGGGTGGGGGTGGCCGCCGCCGAGTCCATCTCGGTGCCCAGCGGCAGGATGTGGAAGAGCGCGTCGAATAGGCCGTTGCACACTTCCTGAACCAGGTAGGTCGCGCCTGCATAGCCCATGAATGGCGTGCCCGTGGCGCGCCGGATGGCGGCGCCCGGGAAACCGGCGGGGATGAAGGCCGGACGCGGCCCATGCCCGGCGCCAAGTTCGGCAAGGTACATCTTTTCGTTGATCGAACCCATCACGACCAGCGGCCGTTTCTGCGCCATCAGCGCACGAACCTCGTCGTTATCCGTCTTCGCCCCCGGCTTGCGGGCCACGGCGAAGGCACAGGGAAAGCCAAGATCGGTTTCCATGAAGTGGCGGACACCCCGGGCATAGGTTTCGTTCGCGACGATGGCGAAGGTCGCCGTCGCGAAGAAATCCTGCGTCACCGACCGCCAGAGATCCCAGACCGGCTTGATCGTCGAATGCTTCTCACGTTCGATGAACGGCTCGGGGTCGAGGCCCAGCATCTCGCCCAGCTTGCGCAGGAACTTGGTGGTCGAATCGATCCCGATCGGCGCCTGCAGGTAGGGCTTGCCCAGCACCTCGGCCAAGCCGCGGCCGAATTCGCGATACATCACGATATTGGCGTCGGCGTTGACCAGGTTGCGCATCTCGGCCAGGTGCGCACCCAGCGGCATCACCATGTTGACCTCGGCACCGATGCCTTCGACCAGGCGGCGAATCTCGGCCAGGTCGGACGGCATGTTGAACACGCCGTACATCGGCCCAAGGATGTTGACCCGCGGCTTCGCGCCCTCTTCGCGCTTTTTCTCCGGGGGCATCCGGCCCTTGGTCATGCCGAACTCGGTGAAGATCCAGGTCATCGCCCGGTCGGCGGCTTCCCATTGATCCTCGTCGATGGTGCGCGGCAGGAAACGCTGGATGTTGGTGCCCATCGGCGTCACACCGCCGCCGATCATCTCGGCGATGGAGCCTGTGACGACGACCGCCGGCAGCGCCGGATCGAGCGTGCCCCAGGCCCGCTTCATCGCGCCCTCGGTGCCGTCGCGGCCCAACTCCTCTTCGCCCAAGCCGGTGACGACGATGGGCAGTTCATGCGGCGGCAGCGCGTCGGTGTAGTGCAGCACCGAGGTGACGGGCAGGTTCTCGCATCCGACCGGCCCGTCGATAACGACCTGCAAGCCCTTGACGGCACAGAAGGCGTAAACGGCCCCCCAGTACCCCCCGGCTCTGTCGTGATCCTGGACCAGCATCAGATCATCTCCTGCGCCTTCTCGGCGCGCAACTTTTTATCAAGCTTCTTCTGGTGGGCTGCCCTGAACTCCGGATGGAGATTCGGTTCACCTTCCCAGACGCCAGCGGTGTCTCCCTCTCCGACACCTTCGAAGAATTCTTTCATCGACGCCATGCGTCCCTTGTTCGCAATCGCCGCATTCACGACTTGCGCAAGGCTGCCCGCCCCGGCAGGGCCCATCAGCGGACGAGCCGAGATCAGGTTGGTGAAGTAGAGGGCGGGAATTGCCAGTTCCTTGGCGTGCTGGACGACCGGCGTGGTGCCGATGGCAAGGTCCGGCTTGACGGCGTCAACGGCAGCCTTGTCGTCCTCGAGCGAGGCGCGGAACTGCACCTTCACACCCTTGGATTCCAGCCAGTCGCGATCGACTTCGGACTGCTTCGTTTTCGGGCAAGCCGTTCCAACATAAGGAACTTTTGCGCCCGACTCGATCAGCAGTCGGGCCACCAAGAGCTCGGACCCCTCATAGCCCGACAGGGTGATCGTGCCGTCGATGGGGGCCCCGGCAAGGGCGCCCTTGATCGCCGGCAGGAACATGTTCTGGGCCGCTGCGATCTTGTCGGCGGGCAGTCCGAACGCGTCCCCGATATTGGCCAGCCACGCCGCCGTGCCGTCGTGGCCAACGGGCGCCGAACCGACGATGGGGCGACCTGCCGCGTCGAATTCACGCATGGCGGCAGTGTAGAACGGATGAATCGCCGCAACCGCACCGCAATCGAGTGCGGCATAAAGCTCGCGCCACTCGCGGCAGGGCACGACGGGACCGCAGGCAAGGCCCAGCGGGTCGAGCATCTGGCCGATCACGATGGGATCGGCGGGGAACATCTCGCCCAGAAGCGTAACGGTCGGCCGGTCGGATACGCCGCCCTCGGGGGCGGCGACCGGGCCGGCCTCGGCCTCCTTGCGGGCGTAGTTCAGCATGGCACCGGCAAGGACGTCCTTGGCCTCGGCATGAGTAGGAATACCGAATCCCGGCACGTCGATCCCGACGATCCGCACGCCGTTGATTTCATCGGGCAGAAGCCGCAGCGGCACGCCCGAGGCGGTCGGCACGCAGAGATTCGTGACCACCACCGCGTCGTAGCGGTCGGGGTCGGCCAGCTCGTGCACCGCGTCACGGATGTCCTCGAACAGCTTCCCGGTAACCAGCGTCTCCGAGTTGAAGGGCACATAGCCCACCGACCGGCGGGCACCGTAGAAATGGCTCACGAAGGTCAGGCCGTAGACGCAGCAGGCCGAGCCCGAAAGCACGGTCGCCACGCGGCGCATCCTAAGCCCCACGCGGAGCGAACCGAAGGCCGGGCACATGCTTTGCGGCTTGTCGTGCGGGCCTTGCGGGTAGTCCTTTGCATATTGGTCGAGAATGTCCGACTTGCCCGCCATGCGGGCCGCCTTGTCCATCTCGGCCGCTCCGGCATGGCAGCCCATGCCGTCACCCATCGCCGGGTCGGCGCCCGTCGCAGGAGGGTTTCCGGCCTCCCGCGGCGTGCCCTCGATCACCTCGGCGGTGTGGGCCTCGTCATATTTGACCTCTTCGGTCATGCGTCCTCCAGTTCGCGCAGGGGCGCCGCATCCCGGGCGGGCGCCTCTTGGAGTTCAGCGGTTTCGGGGTGGTCGTGGTGTTCGAGCGCGTGCAGCGCCTCGTCCCAGCGGGCAAGCTCTTCGAGGTCAAACATCGTCGTACACCACTTCGAGGGACTTCTTGGGCTTGGCGTTCTTGCCGCGCATGTCCGCGTCGGTCGCGGGCGTCAGCTCGAAGCCCGCACCGGTATCCTCGGGCGCGAAGAGACCCAGCAAACCGTCCTGGTCCAGCGGCGCGGGGCGGATCGGCGGCGCGTCGGCCACCGCGGTCGCCAGCCCGGCGAAGAGCTCGCCCCACGGACCCTCGGCGGTACCAACGATCTGGTAGTTCGCCGATTTACGGCGCAGATCCTCATCAGCCGGGATCGCGGCAAGCACGGGGATGTTGACGGCTTCGGCAAAGGCCTGCGCCTCGCCGGTACCGTCATCCTTGTTGATGACCAGACCCGCAACACCGACATTGCCGCCCAGCTTGCGGAAATATTCGACCGCCGAACAAACATTGTTGGCCACGTAAAGCGACTGAAGGTCGTTAGAGCCGACCAGGATCACCTTTTGCGCCATGTCGCGCGCGATCGGCAGGCCGAAGCCGCCGCAGACCACGTCGCCCAGGAAGTCGAGCAGGACGTAGTCGAAATCCCAGTCGTGAAAGCCCAGCTTCTCCAGCAGCTCGAAGCCGTGGATGATGCCACGCCCGCCGCAGCCGCGCCCCACTTCGGGGCCACCCAGTTCCATCGCGAAAACACCGTTCCGCTTGAAGCAAACATCGCCGATTTCGACTTCTTCGCCGGCGAGTTTCTTCTTGGTCGAGGTCTCGATGATCGTGGGGCACGCCTTTCCGCCAAACAGAAGCGACGTGGTGTCCGATTTCGGGTCGCAGCCGATCAGCAGAACGCGCTTGCCCTGTTCGGCCATCATGTTGCTGAGGTTGGCCAGCGTGAAGGACTTGCCGATGCCGCCCTTGCCGTAGATCGCGATGATCTGCGTTTTCTTGGTGGGCTCCTGAACCGGGATTTCGTCCATCGGTTCGTTGGCTTCGTCACGCAGGCGCTGGTCGATATCTTTGATATTCGGGACGTCAAGCGTCATGAACGGCTCCCCAATTCAGGATCATTTTCAGACAGGCAGGATCGTTGAAGGCGGTTTCGTAGGCTTCTGCGGCCTTGTCCGCCGGAACGCTGTGGGTAATCAGCCCCCCCAGCGACAACGCCCCGGCTTCCACAAGCTGGCGCGTTGCAATCAGATCGTCGCGTTCCCACTCGGCGGCGATGCGCAGCCGTGCCTCCTTCATGAAGGCGGGCGGGAAGGCGAAGGAAAGCGGCGCGGTATAGAACCCCGCCAGGACCACCTCGCCGCCCTTGGCGATGCGGGTGATCAGCATGTCGAGAAGCGATCCGACACCCGAGGCGTCGTAGATCGTGCGGTAATCGCTGCGCGGGTCGTCGTCGGGATGGATGACCTCGTAGCCCTCGGCGCCACCGGCACGTTCCGGGTTGATTTCCCAAACGGTGGGCGCCGGTGCGCCCGCGGCGATGGTCAGCCGCGCCAGCAGGCGACCGAGGACGCCGTGACCGACGATAAGTTCCGGCATCTTCTTGTCGACGCCGGCCAGCGCGTGACGCGCGGTCGCGGCCAGCGCCAGCAGGGCGCCCTCGGCCCCCAACGCCGGGTCGATACGGGTGACCCGACTGGCATCGGTTACCAGTCGGCGGGCCGACCCGCCGAACAGGCCGAACGCACCGTCATAGCAGTTGGCCCCGGGCACGAAGACCCGCTCGCCGACCTTGAAATTCGTCTCGGACCCGGCCTCGACCACCTC
Source organism: Rhodovulum sp. (assembly GCA_049975105.1). Lineage (GTDB taxonomy): Bacteria > Pseudomonadota > Alphaproteobacteria > Rhodobacterales > Rhodobacteraceae > Rhodovulum. The sequence goes on from JBNGDM010000098.1 coordinate 5,854, forward strand.
GCCCGCAGCCTCGTAGCCCGGGACCAGGGGGTAGCCCATGCCGGGGAAGGGCGGCATCTCGCCTGTATAGAACAGCTTTTCGGTGCCGGTGGAGATACCGGAATGGGAGATCTCGACCACCAGGTCCCGGCTGCCCGGATCCGTCAGCGCCAGCCTGCCAAGCCCAAGCTCCTTGGGGCCTCGAAGGATGACCGCGGTCGTTTCCATGGGCGCTCCCTTCCCGTCCTTATTTCCCCGAGTGACTCGGGACTCACTCATCGGTGATCGGTGTTTGTCAGTTTAAATGGACAGTCCCAAGTGTCAACTTTTTTAGACAGCTTGACAGGGCCATTATGTCGCCCCGGGTTTACAGCCCACCACGACCGACGTGACAAAGGTGCGCCGGGGATTCGGGGTCTCAATGTCTTGAAATCCCGCCTCTTTCATAAATTCGGCGATCCGCGCCTGGGAACGTGCCTTCCCGGTTTGCATGGCCATGCAGTAGAATGCGAAGTAGGCATCGCCCGCGCGGTCGGGGGTTTCCCCCCCGGACATCGGCTCGGAGACGATCAGCTTTCCCCCGGGTGGAAGCGCGGCGAAGATCTTCGCCATCAGTGCGCGCACCGTCTCGTCGGCGTGGTCATAGCAGACGCGGATCAGCGAGATCGCATCCGCGCCTTCGGGCAAAGGGTCGTCGCGGAAACTTCCGCCCGTGACGGTGACACGCCCAGCCATCCCCGCGTCTCTGAACCGCGCCTCGGCGGCGGGCACCACCGCAGGCAGGTCGAACAGCGTCATCTTGAGCGACGGGCAGGCCCGTCCGACCGCCGCGAGGAAGGCACCGGTACCGCCGCCCACATCAAGAAGGTGCGAAATCCCGTTGAACGAGATTGTGCGAAGCGTTTCCTCGGCCACCAAGGTCTGGCTGTCGGCCATCAGCTTGGAGTAACGCTCGGCCACCTCGGGATTCTTGGCCGCACCGGCGCCGAAGACATAGGGCCAGAAGCGGGCCAGTTCGGTTTCCGTCTCGCCCCGCAACAGAGCGATCGGATCTTCCATGTCGCGGTAGAACACGTCGTGATGGCGGATCATGCCGATCACGCCGGGCGCGCCGATCAGCGCCGCGCCCAGCGCGGCCAGCTGGTAGCCCCCTTTCACACGCTCGAACAGGCCCAGCGCCGCGGCGGCCTGGCAAAGAGCTTCCATCCGGTCGGGCTGGATCCGGCAGCAGCTTGCCAGCGCCGCGACCGTCTGGGGCGCATCGCGCGTGGCCTCCAGAAGGTCGAGTTCGACCACCGCGTACAGCACCTGCGAATAGACGAAGCCCGAGACGAGGTCGAACAAGCGCTCGCCTTCGCGCCTTGCATGGCCGCGGGTCAGCGGGAAGCGGCTGGCCCAGCTCTGGAAGGCGGGCGAGGCGATCTTGCGGTTGCGCCAACGGCGCCAACTGAACCCGCGCGGGGCGCGCGCGGGCCCGGTATCGGGAACGGTATCAGTCATTCCGCGGCTTGGCGTGCGGGTTCGGGGATCAGGCGTTCGGACATCTTGCGCACCATCTGCGCAAGATCGGCCTCGCCCGGGCAGGACGGAATCGAAGCGATGGCCCCGGACAGGATGTCCTTGAACCGCTGCACCGCCCCCTCGACGCCCAGTTCGGTGACCGCACTCGGGCGGGCATTGGCCACGTCCTGGCCCGCGGGCTTGCCCATCGCCTCTGCATCCAGCAGCGCATCCTTCAGATCATCGGCAACCTGAAACGCCTCGCCGATGCGGTCGCCCAGCTCTTCCCAGGGCTCGGCCTCGTGGCCTGCCGCGACAGCGCCCATCGACGTGGCCGCGATGAACAGCGCGCCGGTCTTGGCCCGGTGATAGGCGGACAGGTCGATCTTTTCCTCGCTTTCCCAGCCCTGGCCTGCGCAGATGCCAAAGGGCATGCCCGTGCGTTGACCGAGGATACGGATCAGTTCGACCGCACGTTCGCAATCGTGATGCGCCGCGCGCGCCAACACCTCGAAGCCCGCCACGATCAGGCTGTCGCCCGCCAAAAGCGCCAGCGGCTCGCCATAGGCCTTGTGCAGCGCGGGCTTACCGCGGCGGATGTCGGCGTCGTCGAAACAGGGCATGTCGTCATGCACCAGGCTGGCGCAGTGGATCAGTTCGATCGAGATCGCGGCTGCATCGGCCAGCCCCGGCTTGTCGTCGCCGCAGGCGCGCGCGACGTTGAGACAGATGGTGGGACGAATGCGCGCACCACCCGGCGTGAGGGCATATTCCAGCGCCGAGGCCAGTTTCGGCGGGGCCGCGCCCGCCTGCCCCTCTGCGATCGCACGGCTGATGGCAGTTTCGATCCGCGCCGAGATGTCCATGGATGGCTCCCACTTTCCGGTCTGTCCCGCCGCACCCCTCGCAGGTGTCAGGCCAACGAGACATTCAAGATTGTAAATCAGGATGGACACTCTATGGTTCCGAGTCAACATTCCTTGAGGTGGATCAAATGGCCGAACCGACAGGGAAAGTCGTGGTGATCGGCGCCGGAATGGGGGGGCTTTCCACCGCGATTCGACTGGCCCATGCGGGGCTGAATGTCCACGTGGTGGACCGCGCGCCGGTACCCGGCGGCAAGATGCGCACCATGGCGACGGACGCCGGTCCGGTGGATGCCGGACCCACGGTGATGACCCTGCGCCCCGTCTTTGAAGAACTGTTCGAAAGCACCGGCGCGCGTTTGACCGATTACGTGACGCTGCATCGCGAAACGGTGCTGGCGCGGCACTGGTGGCATGACGGGTCGTCGCTGGACCTGTTCGCCGACGCGCAGGCCAGTGAAGACGCGGTGGGCGCGTTCGCCGGCGCCAGGGCGATGCGCGAATTCAGGGCCTTTTGCGCCCGCGCGCAGAGGCTGTACGAAGCGTTCGAAGGGCCGATGATGAAGGCGATCACACCGTCGCAAGGCGCGCTGACTCGCCACGTTCTGACCCATCCGCGGCTTATCCTGGACATGGCGCCGCACCGCACGCTCGCGCAATCGCTGGGCGCGCAGTTCTCCGATCCCCGCCTGGCCCAACTGTTCGGACGCTATGCCACCTATGTCGGCGGCTCGCCGTTCCGCAGCCCCGCGATCCTGGGGCTGATCTGGCACGCCGAGGCGCAAGGCGTTTGGCGGGTCGAAGGGGGCATGCACAAGCTGGCCCGCGCGCTGGAGCGCCTCGCCCGCGACAAGGGCGCCGCGCTCACCTTCGGCAATGGCGCCGCGCGGATCGAGACCCGGGATGGCAAGGCCCGCGCCGTGCACCTGGAGGACGGCACCCGCCTGCGCGCCGATATCGTGGTGTTCAACGGCGATCCGGCCGCACTTGGGGCGGGACTTCTGGGCGAAGATATGCGCGACACCCTGCCCCGCGATGCCACCCATCCGCGCAGCCTGTCGGCCTATGTCTGGTCTTATGCCGCCCGGCCCAAGGGGCCGGACCTTGTGCATCACAACGTGTTCTTCTGCGACGATCCGCATACAGAGTTCGACCCGATCGCCCGGGGCCATATGCCCGAGGACGGCACGCTCTATATCTGTGCGCAGGACCGGGGCAGCGGGAAGATGCCGCAGGGTCTGGAACGGTTCGAAATCATAATGAATGGGCCACCGATGGCCGACGGAACGCAGGCGACAGACGAGGAGAAAGAGACGTGCCGGACACGCACCTTCGAGACGCTGGCCCGGTTCGGGCTGACCTTCGATCCCACCCCGGGGACCGAGTGGCTGACGACGCCCAGGCACTTCGCCCGGCTGTTCCCGGCGTCGGAAGGTTCCCTTTACGGGCGGAGCCCGCACGGCCTGACAGCCTCGCTGAAGAAACCCACGGCGCGGACCAGGGTGGCGGGGCTGTACCTGGCAGGGGGCGGGGCGCATCCGGGGGCGGGCATCCCCATGGCAACCCTCTCCGGCAGGCACGCGGCCGAGGCGATCTTGACGGACCTTGCTTCAACCTCGACGTCCCGCCCGACGGCTACGCGTGGTGGTATGTCGACGGCATAAGCCACGACGGCACCCAGCAGATTTCCATCATCTCGTTCATCGGGTCGGTCTTTTCGCCCTGGTATCGCTGGTCGGGGCGGAAGAACCCGGAAAACCACTGCTGCATCAACGTCGCGACCTATGGCAAGGGCGGGCGCTGGACGATGACCGACCGGGGTCAGGCAGCGTTGCGCCAGAGTGCCAACACCTTCGAGGTAGGGCCGTCCAAGCTGACCTGGGCGGGCGGCAAGCTGATCATCGACATAGACGAGATGGCCTGGCCCCGGATGCACCGGCTGAAGGGACGGGTGACGGTCACGCCGTCCGCGGTCACCGATGTCGAACTGCCGCTGAAACAGGATGGCAGCCATGTATGGCGGCCCTTCGCGCCCTCGTCCGAGATCGAGGTCGACCTGAACCAGCCCGGCTGGCAATGGACGGGGCATGGCTATTTCGATGCGAATTTCGGGATCCACGCGTTGGAGGACGATTTCAGCTATTGGACCTGGGGCCGGTTCCCGACAGCCGATAACGGCGCCTATTGCTTTTACGACGCGCATGTGCGCGACGGATCCGACCTGGCGGTGGGGCTACATTTCGGCGCGGACGGGTCGGCCGAGGTGATCGACGCGCCGCCGCGGACGCGGTTTGCTCGGTCGAAATGGCTGGTCCGGCGCGAGACCCGGGCCGACCCGGGCTATACGCCGCGGCAGGTCGCCGACATGCTGGATGCACCGTTCTACTGCCGCTCGGCGGTACGGACGCAGGTTTTCGGCGAGGAAATGGTGGGCGTGCACGAGGCCCTGGACCTAGACCGGTTCGCAAGCCCGCTGCTGAAGCCGATGCTGGCGGTCAGGGTGCCCCGACGGGCGGGCTGGGCATTCGAGGACTGAGGACGCGCGATCCTGTTTCGCCTTGGCTTCGCCAAGGCGACCGGCTGGGGGC
>JBNGDM010000099.1:0-10712 GCA_049975105.1 Rhodovulum sp.
CCTCGTGACACGGCGCATGCTCGCCATGTTCCAGAAATCGTAAAGAAGGGTGGGGACAATGGATTTCGGTTTCACCACAGCGGCCTATGTGGTCGCGGCGGTTCTCTTCATCCTCGCGCTGGGCGGGCTTTCGGGACAGGAAAGCGCCAAGCGCGCGATCTGGTACGGCATCGTGGGCATGGCGCTCGCGGTGGTCGCGACCCTGATCGGGCCGGGGCAGGGCCTTTGGTTCGTCTCGCTCGTGATGATCGCGAGCGGCGCGGCGATCGGCTATCAGCTGGCCACGCGCGTGCAGATGACCCAGATGCCCGAACTCGTGGCGATCATGCACTCGCTGGTCGGCCTCGCCGCGGTGTTCGTCGGCTTCAACGCCGATTTCGAGCTGAACCGCGTGCTGGCGATGGACGACACCGCGAAATCGGCGCTGTCGGGTTTCGCCGCGCTTCTGGCCAAGAAGACGCCGGTGGAAATCGGCATCCTGCGCGTCGAACTGGTGCTGGGCATCTGGATCGGGGCGGTGACCTTCACCGGGTCGGTGATCGCCTATGGCAAGCTGGCGGGCAAGGTGAACTCGGCCGCGAAAAAGCTGCCCGGCGGGCACATCCTGAACGCGGCGGCCGCGGCCGGCTCGCTCTTGCTGGCGGTGTGGTACTTCCAGGGCGGCGGCTTCGTCGCGCTGTTCCTGATGACGCTGCTCGCGCTGTTCATCGGCTATCACCTGATCATGGGCATCGGCGGCGCCGACATGCCGGTCGTGGTCTCGATGCTGAACTCCTATTCGGGCTGGGCCGCGGCGGCGATCGGCTTCAGCCTCGGCAATGACCTGCTGATCGTCGTCGGCGCGCTGGTCGGCTCCTCGGGGGCGATCCTGTCCTACATCATGTGCAAGGCGATGAACCGGCATTTCGTCAGCGTGATCCTGGGCGGATTCGGCGGCACCGGCGGCCCCGCGGCCGAGGTCGAGGGCGAGATGATCGCCATCGATGCCGAGGGCGTGGCCGGTGCGCTGGAGGATGCCGACAGCGTGATCATCGTGCCGGGCTACGGCATGGCGGTGGCGCAGGCCCAGAACGCGGTGTCGGTGCTGACCGAGCACCTGCGCAAGCAGGGCAAGTCGGTGCGCTTCGCCATCCACCCGGTGGCCGGGCGCCTTCCGGGGCACATGAACGTGCTTCTGGCCGAGGCCAAGGTGCCCTATGACATCGTGCTGGAGATGGACGAGATCAACGACGATTTCCCCGACACCGACGTGGTGATCGTCATCGGCTCGAACGACATCGTGAACCCGGCGGCGCAGGACGATCCGAACTCGCCCATCGCCGGCATGCCGGTGCTGGAAGTGTGGAAGGCCAAGCAGGTCTTCGTCATGAAGCGCGGCAAGGGAACGGGCTATTCGGGCATCGAGAACCCGCTGTTCTTCAAGGACAACACGCGGATGTTCTATGGCGATGCCCGGGAAAGCCTGGACAAGCTGCTGGCGCATCTGCGCTAGGCGGGCCCGGCACCGCAGGACGAACGCCCCGCCCGGCCGGCGGGGCGTTTTCGTTCCGGCCGGCGACCGAATTGCGCGCCTGCGGCGCACGCCTTCTGGCACTGCGTGCGGATTGGCGCCCCCGGGCGGCCGGGGCGCGCCGGACCCCGGGGGGCGCGCGCCTGCCGCGTTTACATTCGGGTGACATGCGCTAGAGCTAGACCAGCCGCGTGAGACAGAGAGCCCGCCCATGGCCCCGATCGAAGACCACCCGTTGCGCTACATGCTCACCAACGAGCTGCATGCGCGCCCGTTTCCCGAGCTTCAGACGCCCTGCCACGCGGCCTTCCTGGCGATCAAGCCGCCGCGCGATGCGATCAACCGCGACCGCGACGCGGACCGGACGCATCTGCTGGACCTTCTGGACCGGTTCGGCGCCCAGCACCCCAAGCCGGGCGACACGCATTTCTTCGGCCCCATGGGCCGCTACAAGATCAAGTGGGAAAGCCACGCGGAATTCGTCACCTACACGATCTTCGCCCCCGGCGTGGCCGAGCGCCCCTTCGACCCCGCCGCCTGGGAGGTGTTCCCCGAGGACTGGCTGGAAAAGGCGCCGGGCGCGCGGCTGACCTCGGCGCTGATCCGGGTCGAGCAGCTGAAGGAGGGGCGCGAGGATATCGACGACCTTCTGGCCGAGTGGTTCGTCGCCGACAGCCTGTGCGCCTCGTCGATCCTGGACGAGGCGGGTATCATGGCGACCGATTTCCGCATCGATCCGGGCGGGCACATGCGGTTCGCCGTTTTCGCGCGCCCCGGCACCGGGCAGCGGCGGGTGGGCCGCATCGTCCAGCGCCTGACCGAGATCGAGACCTACAAGGCGATGTCGATGCTGGGCCTGCCGCGGGCGCGGCAGCTGTCGGCGCGGATGGCCGAGCTCGACCCGCAGCTGACCGAGCTGGTGGGCGAGATGAAGGTGGGCCACCGCCAGCCCGAAGAGACGCTGAAGAACCTGCTCGCCGTCTCGGCGGAACTGGAAAGCCTGCTCGCCCAGACCGCGTTCCGGTTCTCGGCGACCTCGGCCTATGAAACCCTGGTGCATCAGCGCATCGAGGTCTTGCGCGAGGAACGATTCGGCCACCGGCAGACCTTCCGCGAATTCATGATGCGCCGCTACGAACCCTCGATGCGCACCGTGAAATCGACCGAGGCCCAGCTGGACAGCATGACCCGCCGCGCGGTCCGCGCCGCGAACCTGTTGCGCACCCAGGTCGACGTGGAACGCTCGGCCCAGAACCAGAAGCTTCTCGAAAGCATGGACAAGCGGTCCGATCTGCAACTGCGCCTGCAGCGCACGGTCGAGGGGCTGTCGGTCGTCGCGATCAGCTATTACGCGGTCAGCCTGGTGTCCTACATGGTCTATCCGCTGGCCGAGGCGCTGTCGCTGTCCAAGGGAATGCTGACCGCGCTGCTTACGCCCTTTGTCGTGCTGGGCGTGTGGGCGATGGTGCGATCGATCCGCCGCGGGATGGAGCGCTGAGCGCGGCCTCCATCGCGCGCCCGCCCGCCGCGATGGCCCCCAGCGCGATCAGCGCCGACAGGCCCAGCGTCGGGATGCCTGCCAGCCCCGCGCCCACGGTGCAGCCCCCCGCCAGCACGCCGCCCACGCCCATCAGCGCCGCGCCGCCCAGGTAGCGCCCGGTTTGCGCGGGCCCGTCAAAGCTTTGCCAGCGGAACCGCCCCGCGGCCAGCGAGGCCACCAGCGCCCCCGCGATCACCCCGCCGATCAGCCCCACGCCAAAGCCGGGCGCGATCGCGCTTGCGGCGACCGACCAGAACAACGTGTCGGCCGCGGGCGCGGTAAAGGACAGGCTTTCCAGCGCGATCGGGTCGAAATCGTCGAACAACACGAACCCCGTTCCGACCCAGCCCGCCGGCACCAACAGGCCCAGAAGCGCCGCCAGGGCCAGCTTGCCCCGCGCCGCCCCCGAACAGCAGGCCAGCGCCGCGGCGCCGGCCGCCAGCACCAGCGCCCACAGGGCCGGGTTGCCGGGCAGGGCGGCGATGCCCCATTCGCCCACCGGCAGCGTGACCTGACCCGCAGCCACCCGCAGCGGCGCCAGCACGCCCTTGAGCGTGGCATGCGCCACCACGGCGAAGACCACCAGCACCAGCGCCGCGCGCAGGTTGCCCGACCCGCTCAGCACCGTCAGCCGCGACACGCAGCCCCGCGTCAGCACCATCCCCGCGCCGAACATCAGCCCGCCCGCGACGACCGCCAGAACCGGCAGATCGGCGGCCAGGAACCGGTGCCCTTCGAACGAGATCAGCCCCGCCGCCACCGCGCCCTGCGTGCCCAGGATCGCCGCGGCCAGCGCCGCCATCCAGATCCCCAGCGCGGGCTTGCGGTCCCCGGCCGGCCCCGCCACCGCGCGGCGGAAACAAAAGCCGGTGATCTCGGCGAGGATGCCGAACAACAGCCCCAGCCCCAGGCCGAAGAAGGGGGCCACCTGCGGCGGGGTAAGGCTTTCGAAGCCGAAACTCTCGAACATGGGCGCGCTCCTGGACAAAGGTCAGTGCCGCACCTGCGCCAGGACCCCGCGCCGTTCAAGCCCCGCGCCCCGGCGCGCGGCCCGGACGGGCGGAACCCGGTTCCGCCCCGCCCGCCGCAGCGAAAACGCCCGTTCCGCACCGGCCCCGGCCGCGGTCCGCCGTGCCGGCCCGCATCCGCGCCCCGCACCGATGTTCTTTTTCGCCCGACCGGCCGCATCGCATCACATCCGCGCGGCCCGGCTTGACCTTCCCCGGCCCGCGGCCCACCCTGACCCCCGCGGTGTCCCGGCGACCGGGCCGCGGAATGGCGTCTGTGCCCGACCCCACCGCCGCGATCATGCACCCGCGCGACCACCCCAAGGAGTGACCCCGAATGCCCGTCAAGAACCGCCTGGCCGAGCTTCAGGACGAGATCGCCGAATGGCGCCGCGACATCCACGCCCATCCCGAACTGCTGTACGACCTGCCGCGTACCTCGGCGCTGGTGGCGGAAAAGCTGCGCGCCTTCGGCTGCGACGAGGTGGTCGAAGGCCTCGGGCGCTCGGGCGTCGTCGGCGTCATCAAGGGCAAATCCGACACGATGGGCCGCGTGATCGGCCTGCGCGCCGACATGGACGCGCTGCCCATCACCGAGGCGACCGGGCTGCCCTATGCCAGCAAGAACCCCGGCAAGATGCATGCCTGCGGCCATGACGGGCATACCGCGATGCTGTTGGGGGCGGCGAAATACCTGGCCGAGACGCGCAATTTCGACGGCACCGCGGTGGTGATCTTCCAGCCCGCCGAAGAGGGCGGCGCGGGCGGCAAGGCCATGGTCGAGGACGGCTTGATGGACCGCTTCGGCATCGACGAGGTCTACGGCATGCACAACATGCCCGGCATCCCCGTGGGCCGCTTCGCCATCCGCCCCGGCCCGATCATGGCCGCCACCGACGAATTCGACATCGTGGTGACCGGCAAGGGCGGGCATGCCGCGAAACCCCATGACTGCATCGACACCACGCTGGTGGCGTCCCACATCGTCGTCGCCCTGCAATCCATCGCGTCGCGCAATATCGACCCGCTGAAACAGGTGGTCGTCTCGGTCTGCACCTTCCGCACCGAATCCGAGGCGCATAACGTCATCCCCCAGACCGTGCTGCTCAAGGGCACCGTGCGCACGCTGGAGGACGACGTGCGCGACCTGGCCGAGGACCGCGTCAAGGCCATCGCCCAGGCCACCGCCGCGGCCTTTGGCGCGCGGGTGCAGATCGACTACCGCCGCGGCTATCCCGTCACCCGCAACGCCCCCGACCAGACCGAATTCGCCGCCAGCGTGGCCGAGGCGATCGCGGGCCAGCCCACCGGAGAGGCCGAACCGATGATGGGCGGCGAGGATTTCAGCTACATGCTGAACGAACGCCCCGGCGCCTATATCTTCGTGGGCAACGGCGACACGGCCATGGTGCATCACCCCGAATACAATTTCTCGGACGAGGCGATCCCCTTCGGCTGTTCGTGGTTCGCCGGCATGGTCGAATCGCGCCTGCCCCCGGCCTGACGGCGCACGCCGCCCCCCTGCGCGATTTGCGCACCTTCCGCGCGCGGCCGCTCTGATGTACCCTGTCGGGCAATCGAGCAGGGCACAGGCGAAAGGAAAGGCCCATGGCAGCCAAGACCGACAGCAGGTTCATTCAAAGCGTCGCTCCCTTCGACTACGTGATGAGCGATTACACCTGGGATCTCTCGAAAAGCAGCGCGACGCCGTTCTCGGATTTCTTCGGGCTTCCGATGGTGTCGCGCAAGGCCTCGACGACGCAGCTGAACACCGATTACCCGACGCCGCTGTCGTCCTTCATGTACGTGCCGATGATCTCGCGCCGCAAACCCAGGATGCGGCTGCGCACCGGCAAGCGGTTCCTCTCGCTGCGCTAGGGGCCGCGCCGCCGGGCCGTCAGTGGCCCAGCAGCACCGCCCGCAGGATCGGCGGCCAGTCGGGGCGCGCCAGCGACGGCACGCAATGGGCCGCGCCCCCGAACGCCTCGTGGTCGGTATAGGCACTTGGCGTCACGATCACCGCCAGCCCCGCCCGCGTGGCCGAAACCAGCCCGTTCCGGCTGTCCTCGAAGGCGATGCACTCGCGCGGCGGCAGGCCAAGACGGGCCAGCGCCAGGCGATAGACATCGGGGGCGGGCTTCTTGGCGGCCACCTCGTCGCCCGCGGCGATCACGTCGAACACCTGTTCGGCCGGCTTGCCCCAGCAACAGCGGGTCAGCGCCTCGACATTGGGCCGGTTCGTCGTGGTCGCCACCGCCAGCCCCAGTTCCGCCTCGCGCGCCAGCTCCACCAGCTCCGCGATGCCGGGCCGCAGCGCCAGCCCGCCCGACGCCAGGATCTCGCCATAGCGCGCGGTCTTTTCCGCATGCAGCGCGGCGATCTCGTCGTCGGACAACCGGCGCGCGCCCTCGGGCAAGTCCGCCTGAAAGGCGCGCATCCGCTCCTTGCCGCCGGTGGTGGCCAGCAGGCGGCGATAGTCCTCGCGGTCCCAGTGCCAGTCCAGGCCCCGGGCCGCGAAGGTTTCGTTGAAGGCCTGGCGGTGCGCCTCTTCGGTTTCCGCCAGCGTGCCGTCGACGTCGAAGATCAGCGCCTTCAGCGTCATCGCAGCTCGTCGGCCAGCCGCGCCACGATCGCCACCAGGACGTCGAAATCGGAAAACCGCGCATCCTGCGGGATGTCGTCCACGTCCTCGGCCTTGTGATAGCCCTCGGTGAACAGCGTGAACCGCATCCCCGCCTTCCAGGCGCATTCCGCGTCGATCTCGCTGTCGCCCACGTAAACGGCCACATCGGCGCCCAGCCGCTCCTTGACCGCCAGCGCCATCGCCGGGTCGGGCTTGTTCACGTCCAGCGTGTCGCCGCCGACGATCGCGCCGAAGAATTGGTCGACGCCGAAGGCTTTCAGGATATCGCGGCTCGGCCCCTCGGGCTTGTTGGTGCACACGCCCATCGCCCAGCCCTCGTCGCGGAACTGCTCCAGCGCATCGGCCACCCCCGGATACAGCGTGGTCAGCGTCGCCGGGTCCGCCTCGTAATACTTGAGGAAGGTTTCCAGCATCGCCGCGTGGCGCGACGCCTCCAGCCCGCGCGCCTCGATCACCCGCTCGATCAGAACCTTGACGCCGTTGCCGATGAAACTGCGCACGGTGGCCAGGTCCAGCTCCCCGTCGCCGGTCTCGGCCAGCGTCTTGTTCACGGCGGCATGGATATCCGGCGCGCTGTCGATCAGCGTGCCGTCGAGGTCGAAGATAATGGCCTTCTTCACGCGGCGTCCTTCCATTTGATCGAGCAGCCCATCGACGGGATCTGCTCCTTCGGTCCCTGGCCGGTCTCGGCCACCTGTTTCATCGCCTCGAACAGGTCGCGCCGCAGATCGGGCGGCCCGGCCTCCTTGCGCGAGGCATCCAGCCGGCCGCGATACTGCAATCCCAACCCGGCATCGAAGCCGAAGAAATCGGGGGTGCACACGGCGTCATAGGCCCGCGCGACCGACTGGTCCTCGTCGTAGAGATACGGGAAGGGAAGGTCCAGTTCCCGCGCGATTTTCTGCATGTTCTCGAAGCTGTCTTGCGGGTAGGTCTCGGCGTCGTTCGAACTGATCGCCGCCACCCCGATCCCCAGCCCCTGCAAGTCCTTCGCGTCGCGGATGATGCGGTCGCGCACCGCGATCACGTAGGGGCAATGGTTGCAGATGAACATGATCAGCGTGCCCCTGGGCCCGCGCACATCCGCAAGGCCGTAGGTCTTGCCGTCGGTGCCGGGCAGCGTGAATTCCGGGGCCTTCCAGCCGAAATCGCAGATGGGGGTCGAAACGGCCATTATTCGAACTCCATTTCCGTATAGACGACGCCCGCGTTCTTGGTCGCCAGTTCCTCGAACGTGTCCAGGTGGGCATAGGGGCTTTGGTCGACATAATAGGCATCGTCCAGCGAACCGCCAGCGTCCAGGTGTTCGCCGATCTTGCCGCGCAGGTAGACCAGGTAATCATGCGTGTAGCGCCGCACCTGGGCCACGTTGGTCGGGTGCCCGTGGCCCGGGATGACATACAGCGCGCCCAGGGGTTCGAACGCCTCGTTCCAGGTCTCGATCCAGCAGGACGTGCAGGTTTCCGAAAAGATCGGCGGCATGCGTTCGTGGAACGCCACGTCGCCCGCGATCACCAGCTTTTCCTCGGGCAGCCAGACCGAGATATCGCCCTCGGAATGGGCGGGGCCCAGGTACAGCACCTCGATCTTCATCCCGCCCATCTCGATATCGTAGCGGTCGGTGAAGGTCAGGTTGGGGCCGACCGCCTCGGTGCCCTCGGCGTTCTCGCGGGCGTATCGCTTCATGCCTTCGAGGATCTGAAAGGCGTTGTCCTCGAACACCTTCTTGGCCTCTTCATGGGCCAGGATATCCACCCCCTGCGCCGCCCAATAGCTGTTGCCCAGCATGGCGTGGCCCTGGCCGTTCTCGTTGATGACCAGCTTCACCGGCTGGTCGGTCACCGCCCTGATTTCATCGTGCAAGGCTTCGGCCAGCTTGGCGTTGGCGCCGCCATTCACGACGATCACCCCGTCGCCGGTCACGATGAAGGACAGGTTGTTGTTGTGGCCCGCGTTTTCATAGGTCGGCGGCGCCGTCGCCCCGATCGCCGAGAACACGTGGGGGATCACCTCGACGGGCTTGGAATACAGCACCGATTGCGGGTATTGGTCGGGGATATCCTCGCTGGCCAGCGCAGGGCTTGCCAGCAAGGCACAGATAAGTGCGTTTCGGATCATGCTTCGGTCCTCCCTCATGGCCGAAGCATAGTCACATTCATATGTGTATGGCCAGAGGCCAGGCACCGGGTCCGGTGCCCGGCCAGGGGGCGCCTCAGTTCGAGGCGAACTCCATCGGGATCCGGCGCGAGGTCACGGTCACCAGTTCCGCCTTGCGCGCAAAGGTATAGAGGATGCGCGGCTCCGACGGCATCGAGAAGGTGACGCTGTCGCGATCTTCAAGGCGCATCATCACGCGCTCGGGCTGGGAATAGGCGTCGCGGGCGCGGACATAGGCCGTCACCTCATAGCCGCCATCGCCCAGGTCGGTCTGGTAGGCGACCATGTCGACATTGCCGGTGCTCAGCCGATAGCCTTCGAACGGGACGGTCAGGGTGATGTCGCCGGCCAGTGCCGGGGCGGCAAGGGCGAAGGCGGCGATCGAGGACAGGATAAGCGGTTTCATGTCGGCTCCAATCCGGTAGCGGTCGCATGCAAAGGGGAAGGGATCGGCGCGACCGATGATCGGATTAAAATAATTCTGCGGTGCAGAGAAAACCATTGGGGTTTTGGAAAACCCGCCATGCAGAATGCGCGTGGCTAGGGAAAGGATTTGGAAACGCTTTGTCCGGCCGCGCCCGCGCAAGGGACGGTTCGTTTTCAGATTTTCCAGAAAAAAGGCGTGATTTCAATCCTCTGGATTTGTATGCCTTCGCATCCCATTTCCAATTATCACAAATCGGAATTTCCGAATTTGTATGCGACGGTATTTATTCCCGGCGCGTCATTCCGCCGCTGGCCGCGCCGGGCCGCTGAAAAACACGGTCCGCCCGTTGATGAAAAAACCGCCCGGGCGGCGCGGCCCGGGCGGTGCGCAATCAGGGCAGGGGGCGCGCTCAGGCGGCCTTTTGCGCGGCCTCCGCGGCCTCGCGGATCGCGCGGATGTTCTGGCCGTAGACCTCGGGGCTGTCAACCGACCCGCCCTTGAACACCGCCGAGCCCGCGACGAAGCAATCCGCCCCGGCCGCGACCAGCGGGCCCACCGTCGTCGGGTCGACCCCGCCATCCACCTGGATGTGGATCTCGCGATCCCCGATCATCTCGCGGATCTGCGCCACCTTGTGCACGCTCGACGGGATGAACTTCTGCCCGCCGAAGCCGGGGTTCACGCTCATCACCAGAACCATGTCCACCAGGTCCAGAAGTTCGGAGATGACGTTCGCAGGCGTGCCGGGGTTCAGGCTGATGCCGCATTTCGTGCCCGTCGCCTTGATCGCCTGCAAGGTCCGGTGGGGGTGCGGCCCCGCCTCCCAGTGGGCGACGATCATGTCGGCGCCCGCCTCGGCATAGGCCTCGATATAGGGGTCCACCGGCGCGATCATCAGGTGCACGTCCATGAAGGTCTTCACATGCGGGCGGAACGCCTTCACCGCGGGCGGGCCGAAGGTCAGGTTCGGGACGAAATGCCCGTCCATCACGTCGACATGCACCCAGTCGGCGCCCTGCGCCTCGATGGCCCGGATTTCCGCCCCGAAATTCGCGAAATCGGCGGACAGGATCGAGGGCGCGATCTTGATGGAACGGTCGAACATCTTGGGTTTCCTCCCGATGGGGTGATGGGGGCGCGGCGCCGTCGCGGGCGCCGCGCCGGGGGTCATTCCGCGGCCGCGACCACGCCCAGCTTCTCCTGCCAGCCCGGGTACAGCTTGTTGGCATCGTTCTGGAAGCTTTCGAAGGCGCGCGCCAGTTCGCGGTGTTCCTTCGCGTATTCCACCAGGTCCACGCCCGATTTCCACGCGTCATGCGCCTGGCGCAGGGATTTCGCCCCCGCCGTGCCGCCATCCAGGTGCCCGAAGGCGCCCCCGCCCGAGGTCTGGATGATGTTGGAATGGCCCAGGTTGTCGAAGAAGCCCG
>JBNGDM010000100.1:0-10683 GCA_049975105.1 Rhodovulum sp.
GCGGTATGGACAGCGCCACCGATCTGGACATCTTTCTGGCCGCCCCGCCTGGGCTGGAGGACACGCTTGCCGAGGAGGCGCGCGCGCTGGGGTTTCGCGAGGCCGCGGCCTGCCCCGGCGGCGTGACGGTCAGGGGCGATTGGCCCGAGGTCTGGCGCGCGAACCTGTGGCTGCGGGGGGCCGGCCGCGTGCTGGTGCGGATCGGCGGGTTCCGCGCGCTGCACCTGGCGCAACTGGACAAGCGGGCGCGCAGGTTTCCCTGGGGCGCGGTGCTGCGCCCCGACCGCCCGGTGCGGGTCGAGGCGAGTTGCCGGGCCTCGCGCATCTATCATGCGGGCGCGGCGGCCCAACGCGTCGGCCGCGCCATCGCCGAGGAACTGGGCGCCCCCGTGGTCACCGAGGCGGACAGGGATGCGATCCGCGTGCTGGTGCGGATCGAGGACGATCTTTGCACGATCAGCCTGGACAGTTCCGGCGAACCGTTGCACCGGCGCGGCCACAAGCAGGCGGTGGGCAAGGCGCCGATGCGCGACACGCTGGCCGCGCTGTTCCTGCGCCAATGTGGCTATACCGGGGCGGAACCGGTGGTCGACCCGATGTGCGGATCGGGCACCTTCGTGATCGAGGCCGCCGAAATCGCCGCGGGGTTGGCCCCCGGCCGCGCCCGGCGATTCGCCTTCGAGGAGTTCGCGGGGTTCGATCCCGCCGCCTGGGCGGCGCTGCGCGATCGGCCCGCAGGCCCCCTGCCCGCGCTGCGGTTTCACGGGTTCGACCGCGACCAGGGCGCCATCGCGGCCAGCCGGGCGAATGCCGAGCGGGCGGGCGTGGCCGAAGTCACCGGTTTTACCTGCCAGCCCATCGCGGCATTGCAACGGCCCGAGGGGCCGCCGGGCCTGGTGATCGTCAACCCGCCCTATGGCGGGCGGATCGGCAACCGCAACGCGCTTTACCCGCTATACGGCACGTTCGGAGAGGTGATGAAGGCGCGGTTCGCCGGCTGGCGGGTGGGGCTGGTGACCACCGAGGCCGGGCTGGCCCGGGCCACCGGCCTGCCCTTTGCCCCGCCCGGGCCACCGGTGCCCCATGGCGGGCTGAAGGTGCGGCTGTTCCAAACCGGCCCGCTGGCATAGCGCCCCCGGCCAGGGGGACGCCGCGCCAAACGGGCCGGAGGCTTACTCGGCGCTGGCCAGCGTGAGGCCGACGAAGGCGGCCATCATGCGGTCATAGGCCCGGCCGACCAGGGTCGGACGAAGGTTGTTGTCGACCAGGTTGATCTTGGGCGTCCGGCCCTTCCACGGATAGGGGTTGGCCGCGAACCAGGCATAGCGTTCGACGAAGGGCAGACGTTCCATCATCTTCATCGCGCCCTCGGCAAAGGCGGCGTTGCGCGCGTAGCTGGCGGCGCCCGGCCGGTTCCAGTCGATATAGGCGAATTCGGTCACCCAGATCGGACGGCGGTATTCGCGGTTGACCTGCGTCAGCCACCGGCGGAACGCCTCGACGTCGCCATCGGTCGTGTAATAGTGAACGGCCATGAAATCGACGCGCAGACCGCGGCGTTCGACCTCGGCCATGAACCGGCCCTGCCAGGAGTTGCGGCCCAGCGTCTGGTCCCGCGTCGTCGCCGGGCTGCCCAGGCGCAGGCCGCGGGCCTGCAACTTGGGCCAGAGCGCGATCGCCTGTTCGACGGACAGGCCCGCCTGGTGATCGCCGCCATGCCCGTCGGGTTCGTTGAAGCCGAGCAGCGTGGTCACCCGCCGGTCCGACTGGATCGGCTTGTTCACGTCCTTGGCCCCGTGAATCATCGGCACGAACTCGACATCGCGCCGAGGCCGCTGACGCGACCAGATCTGGTCCGTCCGCCAATTGTAGTACCAGCCGAGCCCCGGCGTGTCCTCGATCCAGCGGATCATCGTGTAGCGCGGGTTTTCCCACGCGCCCACGCCGGCCTTTTGGGCCAGGACAGGAGTCGACAGCAAAATTACCCCCACCACGATAAGGAGAAGTTTCCTGACCATGATAGACCTCGCACACCGCCTGCGAGGCTAGAAAGGTCATGGGGTAAGAATGTGTCAGGTTTCGTGAATCAATGTGAAACGTGAATCGAACGTGAACGGCGGCGTCAGGCGTCGCAGGCGGCGGTGACGATGATCTCGACCTTGAGGTCCGGCCGGGCCAGGCGCGCCTCGCCGCAGGCGCGGGCGGGGGCGTGGCCGGCGGGCACCCAGGCGTCCCAGACCGCGTTCATCTCGTCGAAATCGGCCATGTCGGCCAGCCAGATGATCGCCTGAAGGATGCGATCCGGCGACGAACCCGCCTGTTCCAGGAGCGCCTCGACGCGCGACAGGCAATCGCGGGTCTGTTCGGCCACGGTGGCGCCCGCGCCGACCTGGCCGCACAGGTAGACGACGCCGTTATGCTTGACGATCTTGCTCATCCGCTGGCCGGTTTCCATCCGCTCGATCATGCGCTTTTCTCCTGTTGTTCGGGGGTGTCCATCGCCGCCAACTCGCCCAGGGTCACGGGTTTCAGCGGCGGGCGAATGCGGTAATAGCCTGTTTCCTCTGGGCTTTTTCCGTTGGCCTCGGCCAGGATCGCGGTGACCGTTAGCCCGCAATAGCGCCCCTGGCAGGGGCCCATGCCCGCGCGGCCGAACGCCTTGGCCTGGTTCGGGCCGGTGCAGCCGAGACGGGCATAGCGGCGGATATCGCCCGCCGTGACCTCTTCGCAACGGCAGACGATGGTGGCGTCGGCGGGGGCGCGGCTTTGGGGGCCGGGGGGATAGGCGGCGTCCAGAAAGGGGCGCGCGGCGCGTTCGCGGGCGAGCGCGGCGAAAAGCGGCGCGGCAAGGCGGTCGCGCTCGGCCTGTTCCCAGCGGCCCAGCGCCGCCGCCGCGTGCAGGCCCACCAGCCGCCCGGCCAGTTCCGCGACCAGCGCGCCGCCGATCCCCGCCCCGTCGCCCGCGACGTAGATGCCGGGCAGCGCGGTTTCGCCCCAGCGGTCGTGGTCGGGCACGAAACAGTGCTGGCCCGCGTCCCAGCGATGGGCCAGCCCCAGCGACCGGGTGGCCTGGGTGTTGGGCACGACGCCTTCGTGCAGCAGGACGGTGTCGCAGTCGATGCGCTGGCGGGTGCGGGCGGTGAAGCTGAGGGCCTGGGCTCGGCCCTCGCCCTCGACGGCAAGATCGCGAGCGCCGGTGTGGCGCGGCACGCCCGCGCGTTTCAGTTCGGCGATCCAGCCCAGCCCCTTGGCCATGGCCCGCCAGCCCTTCAGCGCGCCGCCGAGATGCGGCAGGGCGGCCATGAAATCGCCGCGCGTCTGGGTTTCGACAAGGGCCAGCGGCGGCGTGCCCGCGCGCACCATCTGCGCGCCGATCAGGTAGACCAGCGGGCCGCAGCCCGCGATGACCGCGCGGCGGGGCAGGACGCCAGACTGTTTCAGCAGGATCTGCGCAGCCCCCGCCGTCATCACGCCGGGCAGGGTCCAGCCGGGGATCGGCACGGGGCGTTCCAGCGCGCCGGTGGCGATCAGCAGGCGGTGGCCGCGGATCTGCGCGGCCTGTCCGTCGACCGAATAGGCAACGGTGCGGTCGGGGTCGAGTTTCCAGACCGTGGCGCCGGGGATAGGACGGATGCGCGGGGCGGTGACGGCGTCGGCCAGGCGGCGGCCCGCGCGGTATTCGGGGCCGAGCAACGCGGCGCGGGTCTCGGGCACCTCGGTCACGTCGCGGTAGATCTGCCCGCCCGGCCGGGCCTGTTCGTCGAGCAGCGCGACCGAGAGCCCGGCGGAGGCGGCCTCGGCCGCGGCGGCCATCCCGGCGGGGCCGGCGCCCAGGATCAGAAGATCGACCTCATCCATCCTGCGGCTCCTTTCCCGGGGCGCGGTCCACCACCAGCCCGTCGGTGACGCGCGTCATGCAGGCCTGCCGGGTGACGCCGTCGATCTGCACGAGGCAATCGTAGCACGCCCCCATCATGCAGAACGGCGCGCGGGGGGCACCCGAGACGGGCGTGGCGCGGAAGATGCGGACCCCCGCCGCCAGAAGCGCCGCGGCAAGGTTCGCGCCTTCGGGGAGCGCGTAATCGGTGCCGTCGAAGCGGACGGTGACGCGGGGGGCGCCGGGCTCCAGCTCAAGAAACGGCGAAGCGTCGTTCACTGAACACCTCCAGGTCGGGCGCGTCGGCAGCACCCTCCAGCCACAGGGGCAAGTCGCGCGCGTGGTTCGCGGCAAGGGTGATGCCGCTGTGGCAGGTCACCAGATAGGCGCCGGGCATCGCCGAGCTTTCCTGGTAGATCGGCAGCCCGTCGGGCGACATGATGCGCAGCGCGCCCCAGCTGCGCACCAGTTGCGCGCGGGCGAGATCGGGATAGACCTTGACCGCGCGGGCGGCGATCTGGGCGGCGGTGTCCAGCGTGACGGAATCGTCGAGGCCCACCTCTTCCTTGCTGTCGCCGATCTGCACGCCGCCCTCGTCCACCTGGCGGATGATGCCCGAGGGGCGGTTCATCAGTTTCGGCAGTTTCTCGGTGATGAGCACCTGGCCGCGCTGGGGACGGATCGGCGTCGCAAAACCGAGTTTCGGCCCCAGCTCCATCGCGCCGAGGCCCGCGGACAGCACCACCTTGGCCGCGCGATGCGTCGTGCCATCGGCGCAGGTGACGGCAAAGCCGGGGGCGATATCGGTGACGGTCTGCCCGGTCAGGACGCGGCCGCCCATGCGCCGCACGTCATCGGCCAAGGCCTGCAACAGTTTCAGCGGGTTCACGTGGCCGTCCTGCGCATGCAGGATCGCGCCCGCGACCTTGGGGCCGATATTCGGTTCCTCGCGCTTCAGGGCGTTGTGGCCCAGCACCTCGAACGGGTAATCGCCGCCGAGTTGGTCCTTCAGCGCCTCGTATTGGCGGACCTTG
Source organism: Rhodovulum sp. (assembly GCA_049975105.1). Classification (GTDB taxonomy): domain Bacteria; phylum Pseudomonadota; class Alphaproteobacteria; order Rhodobacterales; family Rhodobacteraceae; genus Rhodovulum. The sequence continues at coordinate 4,912 of JBNGDM010000100.1, forward strand.
ACCTCGAGCTCGGCCTCGTCAAGGTGGAAGTCGTAGCCGCCGTTTTGCCGAAGGCCGAGGTCGCGGCCCGTCGCCTCGGCCAGTTCGGCGGCGAAGTCCGCCCAAAGCCCGGCCGAGCGTTGCGACCAGCGGGCATAGGCCGGTTCGTTCAGCCCCTTGGACTGCACCCAGACCAGGCCGAAATTGCCGCGGCTCGCGCGGAAACTGCCGTCCGAGCCGTCGAGCACCAGCACCCGGTGCCCGCGTTTGAGCAGGCCCCAAGCCAGTGACAGGCCGACGACACCGCCGCCTATGATCGCGTAATCCGCGTCCATGATCCGTTCCGTATCGGGAATGGCCGGGACGGCGGGGGAACCGTCCCGGCCGACCGTGAGTGGGCCTATTCGGCCGCGGCGACCTTGTCGAGGATCGCCTGCCCCCATTCCTCGCCGACGTCCTTGAGGACCTCGGGCCAGACCTCGGCGCGGACCTTCTCGGCCATGGCGGCCAGGTCCTCGTCGGACAGCGTCGCGATGGTGGCGCCCAGGTCGGCCAGCTTCTGTTCGTTCTTGGCCTGGTCCTCTTCGGCGACGGTCCAGCGGGTGGCCTCGAATTCCTCGGCCGCGGCCATCAGCGCGGCCTTGTCGTCGTCATCGAGACCGGCGAGCGAGCCGTTCGAGACGATCATGTACCAGACCTCGAAATGGGTGTTGGCGGGGATGTAGGTCTTGGTCACGTCGCGGAACGAGGCGTAGTAGCCTTCGGCACCCGAGCCGATCACGCCGTCGACGACACCGGTCTGAACGGCGGTGAACGCCTCGGAGAAGGGGATCGGCGAGGGGATGTAGCCCAGCGCCTGCGCCGTCAACTGAAAGCTCTTGATGCCGGGGACGCGCACCTTGATGCCGTTGGGCTCGGTGCTGCCGGGGTTGGGGTTGTCCACGTTCAGCGAGATGCCCCCGAAATAGACCGGGTAGGCGGCCAGCATGGTGATGTCCTGCTTGGCGTAAAGCTCGGCCATGGTCTCGCGCACCACGCCGCCGGGGCCGTAGACCGCGCGGGCCTGCGCCCAGTTGCCGGCGAGATAGGGGAAGGAACTGATCTGCATCTGCCGGTCGGCGCCGGTGGCCGCCGGTTGCGTCGCCATGTCGATGGCGCCCACGGAAATGCGTTCCTGCACGGTGGTGTAATCGCCCAGCGCCGAGGCGGGGAAGATCTCGATGGTGACGTCGCCCTCGGTGGCCTCGGCCACGGTGTCGGCGAAGGCGCGCAGTTCCACGTCGATGGTGGCGTCCTGCGGGCGGACATGGCTCATTTTCAGGTTGGCGGCCTCGGCCATGGGGGCGAGCGCCAGAAGGGCGGCGGTCGCGGTGGTCAGCAGCGTGTGTTTCATTCTTGTTTCCTCCGTGTTGGGACAGGTCGGGTCAGTAGCCGAAGAGACGCGGCAGGTAGAGCGAGAGATCGGGCCAGAGCGAGGTCAGGAACACGACCGGCACGTAGCCCGTCACGATCAGCACCATGGCGGGCGGGATCACCTTGGTGACCTTCACCTTGCCGATCCGCGCGCCGAGATAGAGGATCGAGGCATAGGGCGGCGTCACGCCCCCCATCGCGGTGTTGACCCCCATGATCGCGGCGAATTGCACCGGCGACACGCCGATAGCGTTCATCAGCGGCAAGAGAAGCGGGGCGATCAGGATGATGGCGGTGACGTCGTTGACGACCATGCCCACGAGGAACAGCAGGATGTTGATCAGGATCAGCAGGATCACCTTGTTGTCGGTGATCTCGAAGATGGAACTGACCAGTTTCTGCGGGATGCTTTCCATCACGAACATCTGGCTGAGGATCATCGAGAACAGGATCATCAGCATGATCGCACCGACGGCGGTGGCGGCCTCTTTCCCGGCGGAAATGAAATTGTGCCACTTCAGGCCCTTGTAGACCAGGAAGCCCACGGGGATGGCGTAGATCACCGCGACCGCCGCGGCCTCGGTGGGCGTCATGATGCCGCCGTAGATGCCGCCCAGGATGATGATCGGCATCAGAAGCGCGGGCGTGGCGTTGAAGCCGCGTTTCGCGACCTCGGAGGCGAGATCGCCAAGGGCCGGTTTCTCGTCGAGGACCAGGTCGAACTTGCGGCTCATCCACAGGTTCATCAGCGAGAAGTTGACCATGATCAGCAGGCCCGGCCCCAGCGTGGCCAGGAAGCACGCGAGGATCGAGGTGTCGGTGACCCAGCCATAGACGATCATCGTGACCGAGGGCGGGATCAGCAGGCCCAGGATCGAGGAATTGGCGATCAGCGCGGTGGCGTATTCGCGGGGATAGCCGCGTTTCTCCATCTCGGGGATCAGGAGCGGGCCGATGGCGGCGATGCCGGTGAGGCCGGACCCGGAAATCGCCCCGATGATCGCGCAGCTGACGGCGGCGACGACGCCAAGGCCCCCACGCACATGGCCGATGAAGGCATTGACGAAGCGTAACAATGACGCCGCGATCCCGCTTTCCGACATGATGGTGCCCGCAAGCACGAACAGGGGAATGGCCAGCAGCACCGGGTTGCCCAGTTGCTGGAACCCCCAGAGCATGTTGCCCTTCATGATCGTGTCGCCGAGGTAATACATCACCATCAGCGCCCCGCCGAAACAGTAGGGCAGCGGCACGCCGAGGGTCAGGAACAGCACCAGCACGGCGATGGCGATGAGGGCCACCTCGATCATGCCGCGTCCTCCTGCGTGCCGCCGTCCCGCAGGCTGCGGATGTGGCGCCACAGGTGCATCGCGGTGTAGGCCATCATCAGGGCCAGCCCGACGACCAGCGCCACGTCGGAATAGAAGGTGGGGATGTAAAGCGTCGGGCTTTCCTTCCAGACGCGCCAGGAATAGCGGGTGAAATCCCACGCCCAGTACAGCAGCCAGAAGCCGACGATCAGGCTGATGATTTCACCGATGATCGCGAGGATCGTGTGTTGCAGGCGGGTGGACAGGAAGATTTCCAGCACGTTCGCCCGGATATGGCTGTTCTCGCGCGAGGCGTTCACCGCGCCCAGGATATAGAGCCACAGCGTGGGGTAGAGCATCGTCTCCTCCAGCCCCATCACCGGGATTTCCAGCACGTAGCGGGTGATGACCTGCACGAACTGGCCCAGCGCCACGATGCAGATCAGCCCCGTCAGCAGATGTTTGGCGAACCTGTCCAAGATACGTCCCCCACGGCGGTCCCACGCCGGTTTCGACAAGCTTGACGGACGCCGCGACATAAAAGCAAATTGGAAAAATCGTTGATGTCATAAAATGGATTTATGGGCGTGATGAACCTTTCGGTCCGCCAGTTGACGACCTTTCGCGAGGTGATGCGCGCGGGCTCGATCAGCCAGGCGGCGCGCGCGCTGGGCCGCACCCAGCCCGCGGTCAGCGCGATGGTCGCCGCGCTGGAGCGCGAGCTGGGCTTCGCGCTGTTCCTGCGCGCCCAGGGCAAGCTGACGCCCACCCCGGAGGCGCGTTTCTTCCTGGAGGAAACCGAGGATATCCTCGGCCGTCTGGACCAGGCCAAGCAGACGCTTTCGGGCATATCGAAGCTTGAAGCCGGGCATCTGCGCATCGCCTGCCTTCCGGCCGCCTCGGGCATGTTCCTGCCGGGCGCGCTGACCGGGTTCCTGGCCGGGCGGCCCGACGTGAGGGTGTCGCTGGTGATGCGCACCTCGCGGGTGGTGGAGGACCTGATCGCCTCGCAGCAGTTCGACCTTGGCTTCGCCGAGGCCCCGGCGCGGCGCGCCTCGATCCGGCAAAGCGCCTTCGACATCGACTGCGTCTGCGTCCTGCCGGCGGACGACGCGCTGGCCGCGCGGGCCGAGATCACACCCGCGGACCTGGACGGGGCCGACCTTGCGATGCTCTATTCGGAACACCCGATCTCGGTCGCGACCCGGGCGGCCTTCGGCGCGGCGGGCTGCGGGTTCCGGCCCCGGTTCGAGTTGCAGACCTTCCTGCCGGGGCTGCCGCTGGTGGCGGCGGGGCTGTGCTACATGATCTGCGACCCGGTCACCGCGCATGGCCACCTGGCGCAGGTCGCGGGGCTGGCGATGCGGCCGTTCCACCCGCGCGTCGCCACGCGGCTTGCCATTCTCGAACCCGCGCACCGCCCGCAATCCCGGCTGGCGGCTGCGTTCCGCGACCACCTGGCCACCGAGGTGGCGGCGATGCGCGACGGGCTGGCCGCGCGGCTTGCCCGCTGAAACGGGCCCGCGCTGGCCCGTCCACGACATTCACACCTGCCGAAACGCCGGTTTCAGGCCAATCGGCGGCGGCCCCGCGGGGTATCCTGTTGCAACGGTCCGCCCGGCGGCCGGAGAACAGGGAGACCGCCGCGATGTATGCGACACCCGACGCCCCGGCCGCGCGCCGGACCCGCCGCCGCCGCACCGGTGCGCCCCCCGACGCCCCGCGGATCGGCGTGCCCTTCATCACCCGCGGCATGCCGCCCTACGACATCCTGGACGGCGAAGCGCTGGCCCGGATCGAGGCGACCGCCGAGCGGATCATGGCCGAGATCGGCATCGAGTTCCGCGAGGACGCGGAAACCGTGCGGCTGTTCCGGGCGGCGGGGGCCTCGGTCGAGGACGTGGCGCAGGACGTCTGGCGGCTGAGATTCCCCCCCGGCATGATCCGCGAGATCCTGTCCACGGCCCCTGCCCGCTTTACCCAGCTGGCGCGCAACCCGGCCAACAGCGTCGAGATCGGCGGCGACAGCGTGGTGCTGGCCCCCGCCTATGGCTCGCCCTTCGTGATGGACCTGGACCGGGGGCGCCGCTATGGCACGATCCAGGATTTCGAGAATTTCGTGCGGCTGGCCCAGTCCAGCCCCTGGCTGCACCATTCCGGCGGCACGATCTGCGAACCGACAGACGTGCCGGTGAACAAGCGCCACCTGGACATGGTCTATGCCCATATCCGCTATTCCGACCGGGCGTTCCTGGGCTCGATCACCCATCCCGACCGGGCCGAGGATTCGATCGAGATGGCGCGCCTGCTGTTCGGGGCGGCGGTGGTGGACGCGAATTGCGTCATCATGGGGAATTTCAACACGACCTCGCCGCTGGTCCTGGACGGGATCACCACGCGCGGCATCCGCGCCTATGCCGCCGCGGGCCAGGGTTCGATCCACCTGCCGTTCCTGCTGGGCGGCGCGGTCGCGCCGCTGACCATGGCCGGGTCGCTGGCGCAGAACCTGGCCGAGACGATGGTCTCGGCGGCGATCACCCAACTGGTGCGGCCCGGCGCGCCCGCGATCCTGGGGTCTTTCATGTCGTCGATGGCGCTGCGGTCCGGCTCGCCCACCTTCGGCACGCCGGAACCCGCGGTCGCATCGCTGGCGATGGGCCAGCTGGCGCGGCGGCTGAACCTGCCGCTGCGCTGTGCCGGCAGCTTCACCAATTCCAAGCTGCCCGACGCGCAGGCCATGAGCCAGAGCCTGATGTCGATGCTGTCGGCGGTGCAGTCGGGGGCCAACTACATCCTGCATGCGGCGGGGTTCCTCGATGGGCTGCTGTCGATGAGCTATGAGAAGGTGGTGCTGGATTGCGACGTCTGCGGCGCGCTGCACAGCTATCTGAGGGGCGTGCCGGTGGACGACGATACGCTGGGCTTCGAGGCGCTGGCGGAACTCGGCCCGGGCCAGCACCTGTTCGGCACGGCGCACACGCTGCGCCACTATCGCACCGCCTATTGGGAAAGCGATCTGGACGACAACCAGCCCTGGGAAACCTGGTCCGAACAGGGCGCGGTCGACATG
>JBNGDM010000101.1:0-10647 GCA_049975105.1 Rhodovulum sp.
GGCCCAGACAAGGGAGCAGGGATGAAAGCCGAAGTTTTCTTGCCCGACGATTACCGTCCTGCGGAAGACGAACCCTTCATGAACGAGCGTCAGCTCGAATACTTCCGCCGCAAGTTGATCGCCTGGAAGAACGACATTCTCAACGAAAGCCGTGAAACCCTTGAGGGGCTTCAGGATTCCAGCCGTAACATTCCCGATGTCGCCGACCGCGCCAGCGAGGAAACCGATCGCGCGCTGGAGCTGCGCACCCGCGACCGGCAGCGCAAGCTGGTGGCCAAGATCGACGCCGCACTGCGCCGCATCGAGAACGGCGAATACGGCTATTGCGAAGAGACCGGCGAGCCGATCTCGCTGAAACGGCTGGACGCGCGGCCCATCGCGACGCTCAGCCTTGAGGCGCAGGAACGCCACGAACGCCGCGAACGCGTCCATCGCGACGATTGACGGACCGACCGGGAGAGGGCGCATGCCCCTGACAGGGCGCAAGATAACCATCCTCGGGGCCGGCATCGCCGGCCTCGCGGCTGCGACGGCGCTGGCCCGGCGCGGTGGCGAGGTGGCGGTGCTGGAACGCGCCGAAGCGATCCGCGAGGTGGGCGCTGGCCTGCAGATCAGTCCGAACGGCGCCGCGGTGCTGAAGGGGTTGGGCCTCGGCAAGGAACTTGCCGCCCATGGGGTGCAGGGTCGCGAAGTGGTGCTGCGCGACTACCGGGCGGGGCGTGAGGTGCTGCGCCTCGACCTGTCCGGGGCGGCGGGTGACTATTATTTCATCCACCGAGCCGATCTCGTCGAGATGTTGGCCCGCGCGGCGCGCGCGGCCGGGGTACAGATACGGCTGCTGCACGAGATCACAGGGGTCGCGCTCGAAGATGGGCGGGCGCATCTGACGACCGCCCAGGGCGCCCATATCTCGGCCGACCTGCTGATCGGAGCGGATGGCCTGCACTCGGTGGTGCGCGGGCTTCTGAACGGACGCGCGGCGCCGGCCTTCACCGGCCAGGTCGCCTGGCGTGCATTGGTGCCGGCCACCGGCCCGGTCGCCCCCGTCGCGAACGTCTTCATGGGCCCCGGCCGGCATCTGGTTCATTACCCGCTGCGCGGAGGCGAGCTTATCAACATCGTCGCCGTCGAGGAGCGATCCGACTGGGTCGACGAAGGCTGGAATCACGGCGACGCCCCCGAGAACCTGCGCCGGGCCTTCGCGGGCTTCGGCGCGGGGGTGCCCGACCTGCTGGCCCGGGTCGAGCGGGTCAACCTCTGGGGGTTGTTCCGGCATCCGGTGGCCGCGCGCTGGCATGGCGGGCCGGCGGCGATTCTGGGCGATGCGGCGCATCCCACGCTGCCGTTCCTGGCCCAGGGCGCCAACATGGCGCTCGAGGATGCTTGGGTGCTGGCCGCCTGCCTGGAGCGCCACCCGGACCCGGATAGCGCGCTCGCCGCCTACCAGGCCGAGCGTCGCCCGCGTGCCGCGCGGATCGTCGACATGGCCACCAGGAATGCGCGGAATTACCACCTCAGCTTTCCGCCGCTGCGCGCCGCTGCCCATGCCGCGCTCAAGATTGGCGGGGCGCTGGCGCCGGGCGGGCCGCTGAAGCGATTCGACTGGGTCTATGCCCATGACGTCGCGGCTCGCTATCCGCTGACTGCCGCGCCGATGCCCTGAGCCGGGCGATCTCTGGATTGAGCATTAGCGCGTGCCGTTCACAGTAACGGATCGCTGTCGCTTGCCTGGAGCGCGGTTCGGTCCAAGTTGCTAGTTGCGCGACTGGGATGGCGGATAAGCGCTGCGGGCTTGGAGACGGCATTTGAACGGGCAATTTCTGAAAGGACATTTGCTAGGCACAGGCATTGGCCGTTGGCTTCTGGAAATCAAACGCTGGCGCGACTTGCGCTCGATCCCGCTCGATAATCCTGAAACGGCTGGCCTGGTCGGAAACGACATCATCGCCGCGCGGCTGTTGCCGCGATTGTGCCAACCCGGAGGCACCTTTCTGGACATCGGGAGCCATATCGGGTCGGTCATCGCCGCGGTGCACCAACAGGACCCAAGCGTCGTGGTGATCGCCTTCGAGGCCGAGCCCGGCAAAGCGGCAGCCCTGCGGCTGCGTTACCCATTCTGCCACGTGTTCGAGTTGGCCGTCGGTGAAGCCGAGGGCGAAGCGGAGTTCTTCGTCAATCCCGCGGCGCCAGGGTACAATTCCCTGATCGAGGGCAACAGCGCGGGGCTGAAACCCATCAAGGTGCGTGTTGCGGCACTCGACGATCTGCTTCCCGATGCTGAGGTCGACGTCATCAAGATCGACATCGAGGGCGCCGAACTGGGCGCTCTGCGTGGGGCGGCGGCGCTGATCTCGCGCAACAGACCTACGATCATGTTCGAGAGCGTCGGATGCGGAGTGAACGCGTTGGGCTATTCACCGGAACTGGTCTACCGCTGGTTCGACGCGCGGGGCTATGACGTGGTCACGCCTGATCGGCTGGCGCATACTGCGCCCGGTTTCAGCCTTGAGGTGTTTCTTGACTCCCACCGTTACCCGTTCCGTACACATAACTATTTTGCGGTGCACCGGGACAGGCGGATCGAGATACGTGACCGGGCGCGCCGGATCCTGCGTGTGCGCGCCTGACCATGCCGCCCTTTTCGCCGATGCCGCGTGCCGCGTGTGCGCCTCCGGCGGGGGTATTTGGACCAAAAAGAAGACCGAGGGGGGTCAGGTGTCCAGCGTCACCCAGACCGGCACGTGGTCCGAGGGTTTCTCGCCCCCGCGAATCCCGGTCTCGATCCGGGCCTCGGTCATCAGGTCGGCCGCCTGGGGCGTCAGCAGCATGTGGTCGATGCGGATACCGTCATTCCGGTTCCAGGCGCCGCCCTGGTAGTCCCAGAACGAATAGTGGCCGGGGCCCTGTACGCGGGCGCGGAACGCTTCGGTGAAGCCCAGGTTGATGATCCGTCGAAGGGCTGCGCGGCTTTCGGGCAGGGCCAGCGCGTCGTTTTTCCACGCCTCGGGGCGGGCGGCGTCCTCGTCCTGTGGGATCACGTTGTAGTCGCCGGCCATCAGGGCGGGTTCTTCGGCGGCCAATAGGGCGCGTGCGCGCGCCTCGAGCCGCTCCATCCAAGCCAGCTTGTACTCGTATTTCGGTCCCGGCGCGGGGTTGCCATTGGGCAGATAAAGACAGCACAGCCGGACCGCCCGGCTGCCCACCACCGTGGCCTCGATCCAGCGTGCCTGTTCATCGCTGTCATCGCCGGGCAGCCCGCGCGCGACATCCTCCAGCGGCAGTTTCGACAGGATCGCCACCCCGTTGAACCCCTTCTGCCCGTGGGTCTCGACGTTGTAGCCGCGGTCCTCGAAGGGTGCGCGCGGAAAGCCCTCGTTGACTGACTTGATCTCCTGGAGCAACGCCACGTCGGGCGCGGCCTCGTCCAGCCAGCCCAGCACGGTATCGATCCGTGCCTTGACCCCGTTGATGTTGAACGTCGCGATCCGCATCTTGCCCCCTTCATGTTGTCCCGACTATCCCCGCCGCGGCGGGCAAAGTCCATCACCCGGAGCCACGCTCTGCGATGGCCGTGCCTGCGGCCCAGCCCGAGGACCAGGCCCACTGGAAATTGTAGCCGCCCAGCCAGCCGGTCACATCCACCGCCTCGCCGATCATGTAAAGCCCCGGCACGCGGCGGCTTTCTAGGCTGCGCGCGTCGATCTCGTCGGTGGCAATACCGCCCAGCGTCACCTCGGCCGTGCGATAGCCTTCGGTGCCTGCGGGCGTCAGCCGCCAGTCGGTGAGAGCCGTGGCCAGACCGGCCAGGCGCCGGTCCGACAGGTCCGCCATGTTGCAGGTCAGACCCGCGCGCGCTGCCGCATGGGCTGCCATCCGTGCCGGCAAAAGCGCCGCCAGGGCGTTGCCAACGGATTTGCGCCCCAGTTCGGCGCGAACCGCGCGGAGCGCGGCCATGGCGTCCTGGTCCGGGAGCAGGTTCAGCGCGATCTCTTCACCTTCGCGCCAGTAATTCGACACCTGCAGGACCGCGGGGCCCGAAAGGCCACGGTGGGTGATCAGCATCGCCTCGTCGAACCGCGCGCCGCCCGCCGCCGCCGTCACGGGCAGGGCCACACCGGCCAGCGGTTTGAGTCCCTCCATCAGCGGCCCGCTCAGCGTGAAGGGCACGAGACCAGGACGGGTTTCGGTGACGCGATGACCGAATGCGCACGCGACCCGATGCGCGAAATCGCTCGCCCCCATCTTGGGGATCGACTTGCCCCCCGTGGCCAATACCAAGACGGCCGCGCCCAGCACCTCGCCCGAGGCGAGCGTCACCCGGAACCCGTCTGGCCCATGGGCGATGTCCGCCACCGGCGCCTGTAGCCGCAACTCGGCCCCCGTCCGGCGCATTTCATCGCGCAGCATCGCCACGATTCGCGTGGCCTTGTCGTCGCAGAACAATTGCCCCAGTGTCTTTTCGTGCCAGCCGATGCCGTGGCGGCTTACAAGGTCGATGAAATCCCACTGCGTATAGCGAGCCAGCGCCGATTTTGCGAAATGCGGGTTTTCCGACAGGAAGTTGTCGGCGCCCGCATGCAGGTTGGTGAAATTGCACCGTCCCCCGCCGGATATCCGGATCTTCTCGCCGGGGGCCTTGGCATGATCCAGTGCCAGAACGCGCGCTCCGCGCGCCGCCGCTTGGGCGGCGCACATCATCCCTGCGGCGCCGGCGCCCAGGATCAGGCAATCGTAACGGGTCATGGGCCGGGGATGGCGCGGGGCCGGGGGCTTGTCCAGCCCCCGGACACCGTCACATGTCTTTGCGGATTGTTTTCTTGCCAGTGATCATCGGGGTGATCAGGTTCTCGCCCTTCCATTTCTTGTAGAAGGCGATGGCCGCGACATGCAGCACTACGATGCCCAGCACGGCCCAGCTCAGCGTCGCATGCCAGCCAAGTGCCGAGATCGCGGTTTCGGAACTTACATATTGGGCCAGCGGGCCGACGTTGATGTAATCCTCGGGGTCGGCGAACAGGCCTGTGACCGCATGCACCGCCACAATCCCCAGGATGATGAACACGAACAGCCCGCCCAGCGGATTGTGGCCCGGCCAGTAGCTAGGCTTTCTGTGGAACATCGAACCCAAGTATTTTACAATTGAAACAGGACCGTAGAGGAAATTCTTGAAGCGCGCATTCTCCGGGCCGACGAAGCCCCACACCACCCGGAACGCCAGCAGTCCCAGCACCGTGTAGCCGAACCAGAAATGCAGGGTCATCACGTCGGGGCCGAACTTGCCAAGCCCCCACGCGCCCACGACCGCCACGAAAAGCGCCCAGTGAAACAGCCGCAGCAGCGGATCCCAGACGCGCACGGTTTCCACCGGGTGCCGCGTCTCGTCATCGGCCCGGGCGGTTTCCCCGCCCGGGCCGGCACCATGGGTGCCTGTGTCCTTCATGGATCAAAAGTCCTTGGCGCGGTAGTCGTCGTGACAGCCCTTGCAGGTGCCGCCCAGTTCCTGAACCGCCTTGGCCAATTCCGCCTTGTCGAGGCCGGCGACCTCGTTCAGCTTTTCGACGGCCTGCACATAGGCCATGCCTTTTTCCTGCACGCCGGCGCCGTCTTCCCAGATCGCGGGCAGGGCGCGGGTCTTGCCGGGCATGTCGGCGTTCGAGGTGCCGGGGGCGTAGAGATGGCCCATGTTATAGCCGGTCAGCAGTTTCATGTTGTCGGCATAGGTTTGCGCGGCGGCGCCGTCATACTCGGTCTCGCCTTTCACCATGGACACCAGTGCGCCCATGTTGGCGCCCAGCAGGCTGTAAAAGCCGCGGCGGGCGTCCACCACCTCTTCGAGGTCGGCGGCGAAAGTAGCGGTGGCCGGCAGGGTGGCCAGGGCCGCGGTAAGCAGAAGTGCCTTGCGCATGGAAATCTCCATCTCGTGAACAGGGTTTGACGTCTCTTGGACTACCACGCGACCATATGGCGGTCACGTCACAGTTGTGTTTCGCGCGGTTCTTGGTCCCTTTCCATGGGGCGATGTGCCACATTTTCAGCGCCAAGGCGCTGAAATCGCGCAATGCACAGGAGGTGTGCGATGATGCAAGGGACAGAACGGTTTTGCCCGCGGCCTAGGATCGCGCTGTCTCGGCCATTTCCGCGTCGACCGCGGCCAGCTGCCCGCGGCTGTCGCGGCAGGCCCGCGCAGCGGCGACCAGCGCGGTGAACAGCGCGCGCTGGCGACGGGCGTAGAACAGGTGTTCGGGGTGCCATTGCACGCCCAGGGCAAAGGGATCGCGGGCGCGCTCGATCGCCTGCACCATCCCGCCGCGGTCGCGCGCGGCAACCACCAAGTTCTGTGCCAGCCGGTCGACCGCCTGCGAATGCAGCGCATTGACCCGCATCGGCGCGGTGCCGGTGATCTCGGCCAGCCGTGTGCCCTCGCAGACCTGAACGGCCTTTTTCGGCAGGATCGTCCAGACCCGGTCCGAGGCGGTATAGGTACCATAGGCGTCCTGATGCAGCGTGCCGCCAAGCGCCACGTTGATCATCTGCGCGCCGCGGCAGATGCCCAGAACCGGGATGCTGCGGGCGATGGCCGCCTCGACCAGTTGCCGTTCCAGAGCGTCGCGGGCCGGATCGAGCCGGGCCGAGGTCACGATCTGCCCGCCATAGAGATCGGGCGAGATGTCGTCGCCGCCACCGATGATCAGCCCGTCCACCGCACCCAGGTCGGCGGGCCGCCCCGCGCCCCAGCGCACTGCCTGCCCGCCGGCCAGCCAGACGTTCAGCGCGACCAGTGGAAAGATGCGCCAGCCCGACCGCCGCGAGGTTGTGACCGCGATCGTCGGCCGTCCGCTCATACCGCCTCCCAAAGCGCCAGTTCTTCCAGCCGGGTTTCCAGAAGGGAAAACCAGTCGCCCCGCGTCGTGGTCAGCGCCCCGCGATAAGCCAGCCAGTCGGAGGCAAGCCGATCCAGCGCGTCGTCGTCGGCTGCCAGCCGCTCGACCATGGCCCAGCGGTTCCATTCAGATGCGATGCGCCAGCCGGCCTCGTCGATCCGGCAATCTGGCAGGCGGTAATGGAAAGTGGGGCGCGGCGAAACCAGCCCGCCTTCGCCCAGCGCCGCGGTCACGCGCGGCTCGTCGAGATGGCGGAACAACGGCAGAAGGTCGAGACCGCGGTTCCGCGTCGGCGTCTCGTCCAGGTAGGCGTCGATGAACGCGGCCAGGTCCCAGTCCCGGGCCTCGCCCGCCAGCCGGTCGACCAGGCTGCGCGGCCAGGGATCGACGAAGGGCAGGACCCGGCGCGTGGGGTCGATCGGGTCGGCTTTCCGCAACCAGTCCTCGACCAGCGCGAAGGCGCGCGCCACGGGAAGGATCGCCTCCAGCGTCTCGTCCGCGACCTCGGGGTTCAGGTGCAGCCCGAAGCCAAGGAACATGCCATCCCGGCTTCCCTGTGCGCCCGCGGTCCGAAGCGCCCCGCGCAGCCGGTCGATGCCGGGCAACTGGTCGGGGGCAAGCGGCGGCGTGACGATTTCCACCGGCACCACGGCCCGGCTGAGATCAAGTCCGAGGTCGGCCAGCGTGCTGCCCGCCTTGTCGCGCCACTGGGTGTCCAGGCAGATTTCGACCGCGCCCCACTCGGTGTCCTCGACGACCAATTCGTGCGCGGTTTTTTCCTGCACTTGCCCGCCGATCGTATCGGCCACCAGCCGCGCGGCCTCGGCTTCGGTCAGCCCGCCGAACTCGATCTCGATGCCGGTCCTGCGCGGATCACCTGCCGCTGTGGCCTCGGGGCAGAGCGGCAGGAACCGGTCGCGCGGCACCAGGGCTGTGATGTTGTCCATGCGGTCGGCCTTTCCGCGGGGGTACCCCCCGTCTGTCATGCCCCGCCCGGCGCGTCACATCGAGAACGACGTGCCGCAGCCGCAAGAGCTTGTCGCGTTCGGATTTTCGATAACGAAGCGCGCGCCGATAAGTTCCTCGGTAAAGTCGATCGTGGCGTTCGAAAGGAACGGCAGCGACACAGAGTCCACCACCACCCGCTCACCTTCGCCCTCAAGGACCAGGTCATCCGCGGCGGGCTCGTCCAACGTGATCTCGTACTGAAACCCGGAACAGCCGCCCCCCTCGACCGCGATGCGCAGCGCCTTGCCCTGCGCGGCTGCCCCGATCTCGGCCAGCCGGGCAAAAGCGCGATCGGTGACTTTCGGCGGCAGGTTCAGGTCCATGGCGCGCGTTTCCCCTGTGTCCAAATGGTTCCCCGTTCAATATATGGGGTTCACCACCGGGAACAAGCGACGAGGCCCCATGCTCGCCCCCTATGCCTGCGATCCCGCCGCCAGCCGCGGCCGTTTCTACCCCGAAGAGGAAAGCGCCTTTCGCTCGGCGTTCCAGCGTGACCGCGACCGGATCATCCATTCCTCGGCCTTCCGCCGGCTGATGCACAAGACCCAGGTCTTTGTCGTGCACGAGGGCGACAGTTTCCGCACCCGACTGACCCATTCCATCGAGGTGGCGCAGGTCGCGCGCACCATCGCGGGCGTTCTGGGCCTGAACGGCGAACTGACCGAGGCGGTGGCGCTTGCCCATGATCTTGGCCATACGCCCTTCGGCCATACCGGAGAGGATGCGCTGGCCGCCGCGATGGCGCCTTTCGGCGGGTTCGATCACAATGCGCAGGCGATCCGCATCGTCACCCGGCTGGAACGTCACTATGCCGAATTCGACGGGCTGAACCTGACATGGGAGGCGCTGGAAGGCATCGCCAAGCATAACGGCCCCGTGACTGGCCCGCTGCCTTATGCGCTAGCCGATTACAACGCCCGCCACGACCTGGAACTGGACACCCATGCCAGCGCCGAGGCGCAGGTCGCGGCGCTGGCCGACGACATCGCCTATAACAACCACGACCTGCATGACGGTCTGCGCGCGGGCCTGTTCACCGAGGACGAACTGGCCGCTCTTCCGATCCTCGACGCCTGTTTCGCCGAGGTCGACCGCGCCTATCCCCATCTGGAGTCCAAGCGTCGCCGCCACGAGGCGCTGCGGCGGTTCTTCGGCGTGATGGTCGAGAACGTCATCGGCAGTGCGCGCGCCACGCTGGAGGACGCCGCCCCCGCCAGTGCCGCCGAGGTGCGCGCCCTTGGCCGGCCGGTGGTCCGCTTCACCGACGCGCTTTGGGCCGACCTGAAACAGATCCGCGCCTTTCTGTTCCAGAGGATGTATCGCGCGCCCTCGGTTATGAAGGTGCGCACCGAGGTGACCCGGGTGGTCGCGGACCTGTTCCCGCTCTACTTGCAGGACCCGGGCCTGATGCCCGAGAAATGGCGCGAGGACTTGGCCGCAGCGGCGGATGAAACGCAGCTGGCGCGGATCGTGGCCGATTACATTGCCGGTATGACCGACCGCTTCGCGATGCAGGAGCATGAAAGGCTGGTCGGCTCGGCCTCGGGATAGGAAACAGGCATGGCAACGGGAACCGAAGGGGCGCTGGGCCCGGTAATGGCCTTCGCGTTGGTGGGAGGACTGGGCGTCGGGGCGCAATGGCTGGCGTGGCGGCTGCGGATGCCCGCCATCGTTCTGATGCTGGTGGCGGGCCTCGTTGTCGGGCCGGGGCTGGGGGTGTTCGACCCCGCCCGCGATATCGGCGCGCTTATGTCGCCGATCATCGCCATCGCGGTCGCGATCATCCTGTTCGAAGGCGGGCTCACGCTGAACGTGCGCTCGCTGGCCGATGCCGCGCCCGGGGTGCGTCGGCTGGTGGTGATCGGCGCGCCGCTGGGCTGGCTGTTCTCGGCGCTGGCGCTGCATTACGTGGCCGGCCTCGGCTGGCCGGCCGCGGCGGTGTTCGGCGGCATCCTGATCGTTACGGGGCCAACGGTTATCGCGCCGCTCTTGCGCCAGGCACGGCTCTCGCGCCGCCCCGCGCAACTCCTGCAGTGGGAGGCGATCGTCAACGACCCCGTCGGCGCGCTGGCCGCGGTGCTGGCCTTCGAACTTGTGATTGTCCTGGAGTCGAACCTCACCCTCGGCGCCGCCGCCGTCGACATGGCAACCGGCATCGGTGTGGCGCTGGTGCTGGGGCTTTTGTCAGGCTGGGGCCTCTCGGCCGCGTTCCGCCGGGCGCTGGTGGCCGAGTACATGAAGGTGCCGGTGCTCTTCGCGGTGCTCCTGCTGACCTTCGCGCTGTCCGACGCGGTGCTGCACGAAAGCGGGCTTCTGGCGGTGACCGTCATGGGCATCTTCATCGCCAATGCGGACCTTCCGTCCTATGCCGAGATCCGCCGCTTCAAGGAACACGCGACGATCCTGCTGGTTTCGGGGGTGTTCATCTTGCTGGCCGCGGGCATGGATGTCGACGCGCTCAAGATGCTGGACTGGCGGGCGCTGGGCTTCGTTCTGGTCGCGATCTTCGTGGCCCGGCCCGCCACCGTTTTGCTGTCGCTGGCATTTTCCCCGGTGCCCTGGCGCGAACGCTGGCTGGTCGCGCTGACTGGCCCGCGCGGCGTTGTTCTGGTGGCTGTCGCCGGGCTGTTCGGGGAACGGCTGGCCGCGCTGGGGCTCGAGGACGGCGCGCGCATCGGGCCGCTGGCCTTCGCGCTGGTGGCCGCAACGGTGGTGCTGCACGGCTTCACCATGGCGCCGCTTGCGCGCTGGCTGGGGC
>JBNGDM010000102.1:0-10567 GCA_049975105.1 Rhodovulum sp.
AGAAGGTCGCCCTGGTCGGCAAGATGTCGGCCCCGATCGCCCTGATCTTCGTCGTGCTCGGCGTGATCTTCACCGGCATCGCGACCCCGGTGGAGGCGGCCGGCATCGGCACCTTCGGCGCCTTCATCGTGGCCGCCATCCACCGCAAGCTGGACTGGTACACGGTCAGCGAGGCCTGCGTGACCACGCTCAAGGCCAGCGCGATGGTCATCTGGATCATGTTCGGCGCGACGATCTTCGTCGGGCTCTACGTCCTCGAAGGCGGGCAGCAATTCGTGCAGGACAGCCTGGCCGCCACCGGCCTCGGCCCCTGGGGCATCCTGATCCTGATGCAGATCCTGCTGGTGATTTTGGGGATGTTCCTGGACTGGGTCGGCATCCTTCTGCTCTGCGTTCCGATCTTCGTGCCGATCATCAAGGCGCTGGGGGCGCAGGCCTTCGGGCTGTCCGATCCGGGCGACCTGGTGCTGTGGTTCGGGGTTCTCTACCTCGTGAACATGCAGATGAGCTTCCTCAGCCCGCCCTTCGGTTACGCGCTGTTCTACCTGCGCGGCGTGGCCCCGCCGGAAATCCCGATGACCGACATCTTCAAGGCCGCCCTGCCCTTCCTGTTCCTGCAAGTGGTGGGTCTGACGACCTGCATGCTGTTCCCGCAGGTCATCACCTGGCTTCCACGGCTGGTCTACGGCTAAGACACGAAGGGGCGGCGGGGAAACCTGCCGCCCCTTAGCGTTCCGCCCGCCAGCAACCGGCGGGCACGGCGAAGACGGAAACCTCCGTGCCGCGATAGGCGCCGCTTTCGGGGGCGATCACCGCCACCGGGTCGCCGCCCGCATCGCAGGCCGGCGCGCGGTTTCGCCCCACATACAGCACCGTCCCCTCCAGCCCCTCGGGCACCGGGTCTTTCAGCGCATAGTGATGCGGTGCGCGTCCCTCGGGCGGCACGGCGAAAAAGCGCAAGCCGGACTCGCGGCCGGTATAGAACAGGTCGGCCAGGATATCGCGGTCATCGGCCACGACGACCTTCTGCCCCGTCTCGCGCGCCACCGCGATGATCGCGCCGCTCATCTCGTCCAGGCCGACATAGCGCTCCAGCGGCAGGCGCCCCCCCGGCAAGGGCGTATCGGCAAAGACGCCCAGGATGGGCAGGGTCAGGCAGGCCGCACCGTTCACCGCAAAGGACGCCGCCCGCCAGCCCGCACGCAGCCAAGGCAGCACGGCCAGCGTGCCCGCCAGGTAGGCCGCCGCCGCCCAGTTGGCATAAGCCCCCGACAACAGCGCCTGCCCCGACACGATCGCTACGATCGGCAGCGAAAAGACCAGCATCACCCGCGCCATGTCACAGGCCCGCGCCCCCCGCAGCGCGCGCCAGACCAGCGCACCGAACAGCACCGGCCCGAACACCGCGAACTGGCTGGCCAGGAATTCCGCCAGCCCGCCCAGGTTCAATCCCGCCCGCGCGCCCGGGTCGCGCACCCAGTCGGCATTGTCCAGCGTATGCTGGACCGTGGTCAGCCCGTTCAGCAGGTTCCAGATCACGTTGGGCGAAATCGCCAGGGCAAAGACACCCAGCACGACCAGCGCGTCCCGCCACCGGGGCCGCGCCGCGCGGACCAACAGCGCGGCCAGCGGCGCGCAGATCACGTAATAGATCGCCGCGTATTTCGACAGGAACGCCAGACCCAGCGCCAGGCCCGTCAGCACCGCCCAACCGCGCCCCCCGCCCCGCACCATCTTGATCCAGCCGCCCAGCGCCAGCGCGAGGAAGGGGAACATGACCGTATCGGTCGAAACCAGAATCGAGCCCACCGCCACCATCGGCAACGTCACATAGCCCAGCGCCACCCAGAACGCCGCGCGCCCGCCCCACAGGCCATGGGCGATCCAGCCCAGCACCAGCGCCGTCACCCCGTGGAACAGCGGCGCGGGCAGGCGCACCCAGAACGGCGCATCGCTGCCCGCCAGATCGGTCGCCGCGCGGATCACCCAGCCGATCATCGGCGGCTTGGAGTAATAGCCCAGCGCCAGTTCCTGGCCCCACAGCCAGTACTGCGCCTCGTCCACGAACAGGTCCATGCGGTTGAACCACAACAACGCCACGCGCGCCGCTGTGATCGCGATCATCGCGGCCAGCGTGGCGCTCAGCCAGCCCCCCGCGCGCTCAGGCGCTGCGACGGTTGGCATGGATCAACCACAGGTTCCGGGAATAGATGAACAGGCCCATCGACTGGCCCAGGATGAAGACCGGGTCCTTGCGATAGACCGCATAGGCGAACAGGATCGCGCCGCCGGCCAGCGAGAAATACCAGAACGCCAGCGGCACCACCGAATCCCGCGCCCGTTCCGAGGCGATCCACTGCACCAGGAACCGCGCGGTGAACATCAGCTGCCCGCCAAGGCCGATCATCACCCACCAGAACTCGACCCAGTTGGCGACATGCAGCCAGGCGAACAGGGTCTCAATCGACATGCGCCGGCTCCTCGGTCGCGCGCGCCTTCTTGCGCCGCTTGATCAGCCAGGCGACGCCGATGAGGTCGTGCAGGCCCACCAGCGCGCGTTGCAGGTTGTTGTATTTCGATGTGCCCGCGTGGCGCCCGCGATGGGCGACATCGACCAGCGCGACCTCCCATCCGTCGCGCTTGAACAGCGCCGGCAGATAGCGGTGCATGTGGTCGAAATAGGGAAGCTGAAGGAACGCATCGCGCCGGAACCCCTTGAGCCCGCAGCCGGTGTCGCGCGTGCCGTCGTGCAGAATCCGCGCCCGAAGCGCGTTGGCAAAGCGCGAGGCCCAGCGCTTCGACGCGGTGTCCTGCCGCCCCACGCGCTGCCCGGCCACCAGCCCCAGCCGCCCGGTCGTGTCGGCCAGCAGCGGCGCCCACAGTTTCGGCAGTTCGGCGGGCGGGTTCTGCCCGTCGCCGTCCAGCGTGCAGACGATCGGCGCGCGGGCCGCCGTCACGCCACTGTGAACGGCGGCGCTTTGCCCGCCCGAGGCCGGGTGGCGCAACAGGCGCAGCGACGCGTCGCCCGCCATCCGCGCGCGCACCGTCGCGGCGGTGGCGTCGGTCGAGCCATCGTCGACCACGATCACCTCGTGACTGTCGAGCGTGGCGCAGGCCGCGTCGATTTCATCCAGCAGGAACGTGACGTTCTCTGCTTCGTTCTTCATCGGGATCACGATCGTGACGGCAGGCATGGGGGCCTCATCGGGGGCCGCCGGGGCGGGACGTACAATGGCCGCGGTTAAACATGATCGGGCCGGGCTTGTCCACCGCCCGCCGGACCGATGGCGCGCAGGGTGTCGCCCGGGTCGATCCGCGGGGAAAGCGCCACGCGTTCTCCCGCACCCGGCAGGCCCCGCTCGACGCAATCGGCGATGATCCGGGCGGCGCGGCGGCCGATCTCGCGGCGCTGGATGTCCATCGTGGCGGGCTTCAGCGGCAACCCGTCCAAGAGTTCGATCCCGTTGAACCCCGCCAGCCCCATCTTGCCCGGCACGTCCAGCCCCTTTTCCAGGCAGTACAGAAGCCCGCCCGACGCGATCATGTCGTTGGAGTAGTAGAGGAAATCCAGGTCCGGGCTGCGGTCCAGCAGGGCGCGCGTCATCTCGCGCCCGACCTTCAACGCGGACCCCCCCGAATAGAATTCGTGGGCGGCGACCTCGATGCCCGCGCGCGCCAGCGCGCCGGTGAACCCCTCGAAGCGTTTGCGCGCGCGGTGGTCCATAGGCATCTTGGTGCCCAGGAACCCGATCCGCCGATAGCCCGCCGCCGCGATCGCGCGCGCCATCTCGGCGCCCGCGCGGCGGTGCGAGATACCCACCACCGAATCCACCGGCTCGCCGTCCAGGTCCATGATCTCGACCACCGGGATGCCCGCGGCCTTGAGCATCGCACGCGAGGCATCCGAATGCTCCAGCCCCGTCACGATCAGCCCCGAGGGCCGCCAGGACAGCATCTCGAACACCACCTTTTCCTCGTGCGGCGGGTCATAGCGCGACAGCCCGAACACCGGCTGCAGCGGCGTGTCCTCCAGCACCTCGTTGATGCCCGACAGCACCTCGGGGAAGACCATGTTCGACAGCGACGGGATGATGACGCCCACCAGGTTTACCCGCTGGCTGGCCAGCCCCCCCGCGATCCGGTTCGGCACGTAACCCAGCCGCTTGGCCGCCTCCAGCACCCGGGCGCGGGTCTTGGCCGAGACGTCGCCGCTGTCGCGCAACACCCGGCTCACGGTCATCTCGCTGACGCCCGAGGCCTCGGACACGTCACGCAACGTCAGCGGCCGGCGCGGGCGGGGCGGATCGGAGATGGTCACGGGCGCGCATGCTCCTGTCGGGGCGGATCGGCCTAGTTAACCGCGGCCCACCGGAAAGTCCAAGCGGATGCGGGCTTGCAAGCGCACGGCATTCCGGGGACAAAGGGCCCGCGCGGCCCCGTGGCTCAACAGGATAGAGCAATCCCCTCCTAAGGGATAGGTTGCAGGTTCGAGTCCTGCCGGGGTCGCCAGAATCTCAGTTCGGAACCGCCCGCAGCATCGGCCACTTCGGGTCGGTGCGGTCCATCATGTAGCCCGGATCTTCTGCGGCACGGGGCGGCACGACCGCGCTTGCGCCGTTGCTTACGGTGCGATTCCACCCCGTCAGGTTCCCCGCCGCGTCACGGCGCGCCCGGTCGGCCCAGCGCGCCGACCAGTGCAGCACCGGGTCGTAATACGCCCCGCGCGCCCGTGCATCGTAATCGACCGAGATCAGCCGCATCTTGCCCGCGACCTCTCCATAGCGCCGCAGCTGATGGGCGGGAAAGCTGATCGAGACGAAGGCCGGGGCGCTGTCCTGGGCGCCGTTATGGGCGAACACGCCGATATCCACGCGCGACAGGATACGCCGGTCATAATCTTCGCCCCCCTCGGGCGCCGGCACGGCGACAGGGTCGTGCCATTGCACGATGATCCGGGCGCGGTGGCCATCGGGGTCCAGCGGCACGATCCGCACGCGCGCCGGGTCGCCCGCGAGCAGACGCCAGTCAAAGCGCAGCGGACGCCCGTTGGGGTCCTCGGTCTGCTCGGCACTGACGACCATCTCGCGCTGCCAGTCGAAGCCGCGCCAGATCCGCGCGATCGCCCCGGGCGTGTCGAACAGCCGCTCGTCCAGCCCGGCCAACCCGGCCGCCGGGCGAAAGCCCTCCTCGACCACCGCCAACCGGACCATCGGCGGAATCGCATCGGGCGCAAGGTCCGCGGCCTGTGCCACCATCCGCCCGATCCGCACCCGCGCCGGGTCGAAGACCGGCGGGTGCGCCAGCCCCGACAGGTAATCCTCGCGCGATGCGACGGGCGCCAGGTTGCGCCGCAGGATCATCTGCAGCGTCGGCGCGACCAGCCCCTTGTCGCGCATCGCCGCGAACGTGTCGGCACGGAACGCCGCCAGCGTCATCGCGATGGCCCGGAGCAGGCGGCGATCCGACCCCGACGAGCCCTGGCTGGTGATCGTGTAGGGCCAGTTCGCGGGGAACAGGTCCTCGGCATCGTGGTCGCGATGTTCGGGATAGACGTAGATCGCGTTGCGCGCGTACAGCCGCGCCGAAAGGGCCGGCCCCCGCGCGCTGGTCATCGCAAGACGGCTTTGGCTGCGCGGGGCCGGGCCGCCGGTGATCGCGGTCGAGGAATTGCCGAACACCACGCCGGGCAACAGGATCCGCCCCGCCAAACCGTAATCCAGGTTCTCGGCCACCAGGCCGGGGCCATAGGCCAGGCGGGCAAGCCGCGGAAACAGGTCCGGCGCCAGCGTCGAGTGCCCCCGGTCCCGGTTGTCATACAGGATGCCCGCAAAGCCGTTGATCGCATCCCGCCCCGCCAGATGGCGCAAAAGCCGCGCTCCGTCCTCGGTATTGCGCGCGCCTACGATGGGCAGCGTCCGGTCCTCTTCGGGGGCCGCCACGCCCGGCGCCGCCCAAAGCGACGGCCCCACCGGGACCAAAGCCTCGCGGGTCAGGCGCACCTCCTCCGCCCACCCGGCCACGGGCAGCAGAAGCAACGGGAAAATCGCACGGAACCGCCGGAGAGTGTCGCGCATGGGATGAGTTTGACCCGCCCCGGCGCCCACGTCCAGCAGCTCGTCGCGCCGCCGGCCGGCGCTCAGGTCATGCGGATCACGTTCTTGTCGATGGCCAGCATGTAACCGCGCCGCGCCACGTTCTTGATCAACAGTTCGCTCACCATCTGGTTGCCCAGCGCATCGCGCAGGCGCTTGATCCGCGTGGCGCCCGCGGCCTCGTCGCACTCCTCGGCGCGGCGGCCCGAGATCATCGCCTCGATCTCGGCCCCCGACAGCATGTCGTCATCCATCCGCGCCTCGGCCAGCACCGACAGCGTCTCGATCGCCGCCGCCGTCAGCCTGAACGCCATCCCGTTCAGGATCACCGTGTTCTCGGCGCGGTTCACCGTCAGCGACGAGACACGAATCCCCGCCCGCTCGATCTCGGACATGCGCCGGTTCAGGGTGATGATCGTCACCAGGAACACCAGTGCCGCGATCAGCAGCGCGGTGGAAAACACCAGCAGCACGAAGATCACCATCCGGTAGGAGGCCAGAACATCGGAAAACGCCGTGCCCGACTGCGCGAGAATTTCCAGCAACTTGATCTCGGCCCCCGAGGTCAGGTCGTCGTTCTGGATAAAGATGCGTTCCACCCGCGCGTTGAAGGCGTTGGCGTCGGGCAGGTTCACGAACAACAGAACCGCCGCGCCCAGCAGGATGGCCACGATGGCCACCATTCCCGCCACGACCACGCGCCCGGCCTGAAGCGGGCGCGCGGGCGTGGCGGGATCGCGGGCCGGGGCCATCCGCCGGGCCTCAGTAGCGCAGGAAATAGGGCCCGGCGCTGGCCTTGCGCTCGGCCAGACCGTCGGCGCCGAAGATCGACATGACGTTCAGCAATTGCCAACCGTCCCGCCCGATGCGCCGGTCGATCTCGCGCCCGGCGTCCCCGCGGCTGCCGCAGGCCGCGGCGGGCAGCTCGATCACGCCGTAATGCAGCCGCAGCGGGTTGTCCTGCTTGGCCTTGTAATCGGCATAGCACTGGGCCGAGGCGGCCTCGGCAAGGGTGACGGCGGCCAACGCCGCCGCAAGGAAAAGACGCGGTTTCATGGGCGCGAGCATGTGCCAGCGCGCGCGGCTATTCAATAACAAGCGTCGCCCAAAGGCCCATGGCCGCCCGTTATCCGATAGCAGCGCGGCGATATTGCCTGTCAGACCGGCCTGCCCGGATCGTGATCGCATCGCTTCGACGGCGGACGTTTGCTGCCCGCCATCCCGATCACGAAAGGACCGACGACCATGACCCTGACACCCACGCTCATCGCCCCGCTTCTCGCCGCCGCCATCGCGCTTACGCCGATGACCGCCACGCCCGCCCGCGCCGACGACGACGTCGCCAAGGCCCTTCTGGGGGCGCTTGTGCTGTATGGCATCGCCCAGGGAATCGACAAGAACGACCGAAAGGACAACCGCCGGGCGGAGCAGGGCCGCGGCTGGAAAGGGGCGGCGCGTCACCGCACGATCCCGGCTCAATGCGTGCGCACCGTCGAGAACCGCCACGGCCCGCGCCGCGTGGCCATCGAGCGTTGCCTGCGCCGCGAAGGGGTGCGCCGGCTGCCCGACCGGTGCGAGACCTCGCTGCGCGGCCGCTATGGCAGCCGCGACGCCTATAGCCTGCGCTGCCTCGAACGCGCGGGCTTCCGGGTCGAGGGCCGGCGCCGCTGAGCGGCACCGCCGAGCAGGGGGCGGCGCGCATCGGCAAACGGGCGCCCTGTCCGGGGGCGGGGGGATTGGTTTGCGTTCTGTGCCCCCCGCCCCCACCCTTTCCGCTTGTGGGGCGGGCCGAATGCGGGTTTCTCTGGCCCCATGCCGACGCAGCCCCCCGATTTCACCCTGGAAACCGAGGCCCGCGCCGCGGGCGCGCGCGTGATCGTCGGTGTCGACGAGGTCGGGCGCGGCCCGCTGGCCGGGCCCGTCACCGCGGCGGCCGTGCGGCTGGACCCCGCCGCGATCCCGCCCGGCCTGGCCGATTCAAAACGCCTGACCGCGCCGCGCCGCGCCGCCCTCGCCCAGGCGCTGATCGAGGCGGCCGAGGTCTCGATCGCCCATGCCAGCGTCGCCGAGATCGACGAGATCAACATCCTGCGCGCCAGCCACCTGGCCATGTGCCGGGCCATCGCGGGGCTGCCCACGCCCCCCGACCTGGCGCTGATCGACGGCAACAGGCTGCCCCGCGACCTGCCCTGCCCGGGCCGCGCCGTGGTCAAGGGCGACGCGCGCTGTTTGTCGATCGCGGCGGCCTCGATCGTGGCCAAGGTGGCCCGCGATGCGCTCATGGTGGAACTGGCGCAACACTTCCCCGGCTACGGCTGGGAGAGAAACGCGGGCTATGGCACCAAAGCGCATCTGGCCGCCCTTCGAGATATTGGGGTCAGCCCACACCATAGACGTTCCTTCCGTCCGGTGCACAATATCTTGTATCAAGACAAAACTGTAAGTGACTGATTCAAAAAAGAAATTGACGCCGAATCGCCTTTGACTCAGATTAACTGCGTCAAGAACGACGTCCGCAAACGGGCGCGTCATCGAGAGGCAGTGAGACAGATGACCAAGGCGAAAGGGGCGCAGACGCTCCCGCTCAATACGATATTGCCCGGCGATTGCATCGAGGTGATGAACGGCCTGCCCGAGGCCAGCGTCGACCTGATCTTCGCCGACCCACCCTATAACCTTCAGCTCAAGGGCGATCTGCATCGCCCCGACAATTCCAAGGTCGACGCGGTCGACGACGACTGGGACCGGTTCGATACCTTCGCCGCCTATGACCGGTTCACCCGCGACTGGCTGAAAGCGGCGCGCCGGGTGCTGAAACCCAATGGCGCGATCTGGGTGATCGGCAGCTATCACAACATCTTCCGGCTGGGCGCCGAGTTGCAGAACCAGGGCTACTGGCTCTTGAACGACGTGGTCTGGCGCAAGTCGAACCCGATGCCGAATTTCCGCGGCAAGCGGCTGACCAACGCCCATGAAACGCTGATCTGGGCGTCACGCTCCGAAGGGGCGAAATACACCTTCAACTACGAGGCGCTGAAATCGCTGAACGAGGGCGTGCAGATGCGCAGCGACTGGGTGCTGCCGATCTGCACCGGGCATGAACGGCTGAAGGACGAAAAGGGCGACAAGGCGCACCCGACGCAAAAACCCGAAAGCCTGCTGCACAGGGTGCTGGTGGCCACGACGAACCCCGGCGACGTGGTGTTGGACCCGTTCTTCGGCACCGGCACGACCGGGGCAGTGGCCAAGATGCTGGGCCGCGATTTCATCGGGATCGAGCGCGAGGAAAGCTATCGCAAGGTCGCCGACAAACGGCTGTCGCGCGTGCGCAAATACGACCGCGAGGCGCTGCTGGTCTCGGCCTCGAAACGCGCCGAGCCGCGGGTGCCCTTCGGCCAGCTGGTCGAACGCGGCATGCTGCGCCCGGGCGAGGTGCTGGTCTCGCCCCGCGGCAAGACCGCCAAGGTGCGCGCCGACGGCACGCTGGTGGGCGACGCGATGACCGGCTCGATCCACCAGGTGGGCGCCGCGCTGGAGGGTGCGCCGTCCTGCAACGGCTGGACCTACTGGCATTTCAAGCGTGACGGCAAGACCGTGCCCATCGACCTCCTGCGCCAGCAGATCCGCGCCGAGATGGCCGAGCGCCCGAACTAGGTTTCGACCCTTACCGCCTGTGCCCGCGGTTCCCCAGCCGCGGCGCACACCTTGCCCCGCCATCCCCATGGCGGGGCTTTTTTGCGCGCCGCGCCCGGCCCCTGCGCACATCTGGCGCGGCGGCGTTTCGCAGCCGCCCCTCGGAATCGGGCAGATCGCCCCTATCTTTGGCGCAACCAAGGAGGTGACACATGCGACTTCTAGTGATCGGAGCAAGCAAGGGGATCGGCCTTGAGACCGTGCGCTACGCGCTGGAGCGGGGCCACGAGGTGCGCGCCTTCGCGCGCGGCGCCGAGGGCATCGCGCTCGACGACCCCAAGCTGGAAAAGATGGCGGGCGACGCGCTGAACGCCGAGGATATCGCCGGCGCGCTGAAGGGCGTGGACGCGGTGATCATGGCCCTGGGCGTGCCCAAGACGATGAAGGGCCTGGGTCCCACGACGCTGTTCTCCGAGGCGACCCGGACCCTGTTGCCGGCAATGGCCGCGGCCGGGGTCAAGCGGCTGCTGGTGGTCACGGGCTTCGGCGCGGGCGACAGCAAGGTCAAGATGAGCACGGTCGAGAAGATCCCGTTCAAGACGCTGCTCGGCCGGGCCTATGCCGACAAGGACGTGCAGGAGGAGTTGATCAAGGCCTCGGACCTCGACTGGACCATCGCGCGGCCCGGCATCCTGATGAACCGCCCGGCAAGCCATGCCTACGAGGTTCTGGTCACGCCGGAAGAGTGGCGCAACGGATTGATCTCGCGCGGGGATGTCGCGCATTTCCTGGTCACCGCCGCCGAGGACGGAAGTTACGTGGGCGAGGCACCGGTGCTGATC
>JBNGDM010000103.1:0-10522 GCA_049975105.1 Rhodovulum sp.
GCCGAACCCTGGTCAATGAAGGAATAGGTGACGCATTCGTTATAGCCTAAGGCCGCGCAGGTGCGCCGGGCCGCGGCCTCGCGTTTCTGCATCGGCGTCAGGATGCCGGTAGGCACGCCCACATGAGACCGGGGCAGGCGCTTGCCTTCCAGTTTCGTCAGCGAGGCGACGCGGGCGACCTCCTCGACAAGGTCCGCCTCGCCCTGAACGTCGGGTCGCCAGGATGGCACATGGGCCATGTCGCCATCCAGCCGGAAGCCCAGCGCGGTCAGCGTCTGGCGCTGCTCTTCGGCCGGGATGTCCATCCCGACGAGGCGGGCCACCCGGTCAGTATCCAGCCGGTAAGCGCGGTCGATGTCGAGCGGCGCGCCATCGGCCACCACTTCGGACGCCTCGCCGCCGCAAAGATCGAGGATCATCCGAGTCGCGGCCTCGAGACCCGGCAAGGTATAGGTCGGGTCCACGCCACGTTCGAATCGGTAGCGGGCGTCGGAATTGACCTTCAGCGCGCGGCCCGTCGCGGCGATAGTGATCGGGTCCCAAAAGGCGCTTTCGAGGAAAACGTTCACCGTGCCGTCGGTCACGCCGGTACGTTCGCCGCCCATGATGCCGGCGATGCTTTCGGGCCCCGCATCGTCGGAAATCACCATCATCCCTGCGGCAAGGGTATATTCCTTCTCGTCCAACGCCAGGAGTGATTCACCACCCTCGGCAGGATGAATGCACAAACCTCCCTTGACGATATCCGCGTCGAAAACGTGCAACGGACGGTTCTGATCGTAGGTAAAGAAGTTGGTGATATCGACCAGCGCCGAGATGGGCCTGAGGCCGATGGCGCGCAGCCGGTCCTGCAGCCATTGCGGGCTCGGCCCGTTCTTCACACCCTGGATCAGACGGCCGGCGAAATGGGGCGCGCCCTTCTCCTTCAGTGCGGGATCGATGGTCACGCCGATCGGGCATGCAAAGGCGCCGGGCACGGGCTCGACCACCTGGGGTTTCAGCCGGCCGATGCCGCGCGCAGCCAGATCGCGGGCGACACCGTGAACGCCCAGCGCATCGGGCCGGTTGGGCGTGATCGCAATCTCGATCACCGGGTCGACCTTGGCAGGGTCGTTCGCCGCAAGCCAGTCGGTGAACTTCTGGCCCACTTCACCCGAGGGCAGCTCGATGATGCCGTCATGCTCGTCCGAAAGCTGCAGCTCGCGCTCCGAGCACATCATGCCGTGGCTTTCGATCCCGCGGATCTTGCCCACCTGGATGATCGTGTCGATGCCGGGGATATAGGTGCCCGGGTGCGCCACAACGACGGTGATCCCCTCGCGCGCATTGGGGGCGCCGCAGATGATCTGTTTTTCGCCCTGCGACGTGGCGACCTGACACACGCGCAGCCGGTCGGCGTCAGGGTGCTTCTCGACCTTCACCACCTTGGCGATGGTGAATTCCTCCAGCTTCTGCGCCGGGTTTTCGACGCCTTCGACCTCAAGCCCCAGGTCGGTCAGCGCGTAAAGGATATCGTCGAGGCTCGCCTCGGTCTCGAGGTGGTCCTTCAGCCAGGAAAGGGTGAATTTCATCTGCGTTGCGCCTCTGGATCGCGGGTCGGGCTGTCTCTAGCCGATTGGCCCCGGCGGGGAAAGGGGCCTACTCGGCCTCGGCCCGGGCGGCCAGCCGGTCGAGCCGGCCCATCCGCCACAGCTGCACCTCGCGGGCCATGCGGATCGAGGGCTTCAGGAAGAAACAGGCCGAGCCGATGACGAACAGCCAGATCGCCGGGGTTTCGAGCGATCTCCAGAAGAACAGGACAGAACCGATGAGGAACGACAGCGCGGCGGCGAAATCGACGGCCGTGTAAGCGAGTTCGTATAGCGCGTAGACGCGGCGGGTGTCGTCATTCCGTTCGCGGTTCTGGTGCTGGAAAAACTTCACGTGCATTGGGTCCCTCCGTGTGGGTTGGGTGTCCTAGGAAGGGAGATAGGGCCGGGGCGGTCGAGCGCTGCCCGGCCTGTCGGCCGGGCAGAGCGGATCGGTGGGGTGGGTCTGTTCCGGCGAGTTGTGGGTTTCACCCAACCTAAGCTTGCTTACTCTCTTCGAGCCTTTCCAACATCGCCGCAGTTTTTCTACGAAGGCGAGTTATCCCTCGGCCCACGTAGAAATACACAACGCCCCCAACGATCGCCATGGTCGCCAAGAGATACAACTCCGAAAAAGCTTCGAGACCGGCGAAGAAGCCAAAAAGCAAACAGGCGAAGAAGGCTATGACTGCTGCCAACAAAGCGTCCTCGAACGCATCCCTTCCCCTAAATCTCTATAGATTTGGCTCCAGTTCGATAACCCGCTTTTCCGCGTCTGCCCAAGTCGGTTGATCAGGTGCACTCACCTACTCAAGCCCCCATGCAAGGTCGGCATGTCCAGTGCGCTGAACCCATAGTGCCGTAGCCACCGCAAATCTGAATCAAAAAACGCCCGCAGATCCGGGATCCCGTATTTCAGCATGGCCAGGCGGTCGATGCCCATGCCGAAGGCGAAGCCTTGCCACTCATCGGGGTCGATCCCGCCGGCCCGCAACACCTTCGGATGCACCATGCCGGACCCGAGGATTTCCATCCAGTCGTCGCCCTCGCCGATCTTTAGCGTGCCGTCCGCCCAGGAACAGCGGATGTCGACCTCGGCGGAGGGCTCGGTGAACGGGAAATGCGAGGCGCGGAAGCGGAGTTCCACCCCCTCGACCTCGAAGAAGGCGCGGCAGAATTCCTCCAGCACCCATTTCAGGTTCGCCATGGAAATGTCGCGGTCGATCGCCAGCCCCTCGACCTGGTGGAACATCGGCGTGTGGGTCTGGTCGTAGTCGCAGCGATATACGCGGCCCGGCGCGATCACCCGGATCGGTGCGCCCTGGGCCTGCATCGCGCGGATCTGCACGGGCGAGGTATGGGTGCGCAGCACGTGGGGCGGGCGATCGTCACCCTCGGCCCGCGCCATGAAGAAGGTGTCGTGCTCTTGCCGGGCGGGGTGCTCGGGCGGGATGTTCAGCGCGTCGAAATTGAACCAGTCGCTTTCGATCTGCGGCCCCTCGGCCACTGCAAAGCCCATATCGGCGAAGATCGCGGTGATCTCTTCGGTGACCTGGCTGACGGGATGCACGGTGCCCGCGGGCCGCGGGCGGCCCGGCAGCGTCACGTCCAGCCACTCGCCACGCAGGCGCTCCTCGAGCGCCGCATCGGCGAGCGACGCCTTGCGGGCGGTCAGCGCGGAATTGATCTCGTCCTTGAGCGCGTTCAGCTTGGGCCCCATCACCTGCCGTTCCTCGGGCGTCATCTTGCCCAGCTCGCGCATCTTCAGGCTGATCTCGCCCTTCTTGCCGACCGCGGCGACGCGCAGTTCCTCCAGTGCGCCCTCGTCGGCGGCAGCTGCGATCGCGTCGAGATATTTATGCCTCAGATCGTCCATCCCGGGGCCCCTTCGCTGGCGTTCGGCGGCGTCGATAGCACAGGGGCGGGGGATTGCAAATGCGGGCCGTGGGCAATGCGGCGCCTGCCGGTCCGGGCGGCATGTGCCTGCTCACATGCCGAAAAACCGGGCGGCCGGGCGTCACGCGGTCCGGTTTTGCCGACAGCACATTGACCGGGCCGCACGACATCGGAGGATCAGGAGGCAAGTGGCGGATGCGTGCGGTTTCGGTCCGAAGGGGTGACCGCCCCGCCTCCGCCCCTTGCACGAAGGGAGCCATTCGAATGACCGGGGACGAGGCTTATCACTGGTTGATCGGCGGTGCGCGGCGGGCGGCCGATCCGTTCGACGCGCACGTACTGGCCTCGATCTTGGCGATGGCCATCGGAGAGGGCGGCGCAGGCGGCAAGTTGTGTGCACATTCGGGGCTGGAACGCACGGCGATGCGGCGCATGGCCGAACAGATGTTTCCCGGATGTCGCGACGGGCTGGAGGCGATGGCCACGCAAGACCCGCCCATGGCCGAAATCGAACAGGAGTCGGTGCGCGAGCTTCTCGAGACCCATGCAAGCGGCAAAAGTCCGCTCGAAAAACCCCTGGCCGCGATGCTCGCACGTCGGGCAATGGAACCGGACCACCTGTGGCAGGATCTGGGCTTGCTTGACCGGCGAGAATTGTCGGCGCTGCTTCGGCGGCATTTTGCGCCGCTGGCCCGACAAAACACTGGCAACATGAAGTGGAAGCGATTCTTTTACCGCAAGATCTGCGAAGACGAAGGCTTCGCCTTGTGCGTCGCACCCACATGCAGCGCCTGTGACGATTTCGAGATGTGTTTTGGCGAAGAAACCGGCGAGTCCCGTATGGCACGGGTGCGCAACGGCCTACCCGCCGTCAGCCCCGCCTGATCCACGGGGACCATCGGACCCAGGCCCTGTGCCCGCCGCCGGGCCGACGGCCCCATGATCGGACGCGTCGGCTCCAGCCGCCCCGGCGCCAATTTCGGGCACAAAACCTCGAGCCGAGCGCACGTCGCGGGTGTCATGCGTTTCCACGCCTCCGGGCCGCGGTTCAGGCTTTCCGCTAAAGCGCCCTCGGCGAAAAGGATCTCGAGACGCGCAAACAACAGGTGTAGGTAGGTGACCACCCCACCTGCGTGAACAGCAACGCCGGGCAGTCCGATAAAAGCCCTGGTCGCAACCAGCACCTCGCGCCCGCCGCAGCGCTCCAGCAAACGGCAGCTGAGGCGAGAGGCACAGCCTCTGACGGTTTCCAAGCGCCCCAAGCGCGAAAACCACCGAGGCAGCCGCTCCCTCGGCCCGCACCCGCCGGCGCCCGACCCAAAGCAGCGGTAGAATCCCGTGATCGGCGGTCAGAACCAAGCCACCGGACCGCAAAGCCTTGACCTGCGCTTCACCAGCCTCAGTCAGGATGCGCGTGCCTTCGGCAAAGAAACCATACAGACCGAAGTAGGCAATTGCGGGCTCGTTCGAGGCGATCGAGACGACCTCGTAGGCAACGCACGGTATGATTTCGGAATCCAAAACCACGGACACGATGTGATTGCCATTGTTGACGCCATAAACCGTGATCTCGTGGGCGGGACCGGTCGACGCCGCCAGGCGTAATCGACTTTGGTCGCCGTGCCGGCCTGAAACATCGCACCGTTGCCCGCAACCGGGGCGGCAAGGATCTGGCCATACACGTCGCCGTCGTCGAAAAACATGTCATCGTCCGTAACCTGGGCCTAACGGGGACGGACCAGGCACCGATCAAGAAGGTCGAGCTTCCGACCGCGCGGCCATTTGCGCTCTGAGTGTCGGAAAAACATCGGGGCCAATTGAGATGATATCGCTCTTTTTCCCAAAGTTAGATCGTCGGCATCGCAGTTGGCCCCATTGCCGCAGCCGGCGTGGCGTTTCAGGCCAGAATGGCGCACAACCCTACAAACAGGATTACCGACCTGCATCTTCTGGAGCTGAAAAAGCGCCAAAGAAAACCCCCGCTCAGAATAGCCGGCGGGGGTTCTAAAATCGACAGGGCAAAGCCTTAGGCCAGTGCGGCCTTGGCCTTTTCGACGATGGCGCCGAAGGCCTCGGGTTCGTTCACAGCCAGGTCGGCCAGAACCTTGCGATCGACCTCGATCCCCGCGTTGGACAGGCCGTTGATGAAGCGAGAATACGTCAGCGCCTCGTCATGGGCACGGACCGCGGCGTTGATCCGCTGGATCCACAGAGCGCGGAAATTGCGCTTGCGCTGCTTACGGTCGCGGGTCGCGTATTGGTTAGCCTTGTCGACGGCCTGGGTCGCGGTGCGGAAGGCATTCTTTCGGCGGCCGTAGTAGCCTTTCGCGGCCTTGATGACCTTCTTGTGGCGGGCGTGAGTGGTCGTACCACCTTTCACTCGGGACATGGTTCAGGCCTCCTCAGCGATCATAGGGCATGTAGGACTTGACGAGCTTTTCGTCCGGAGCCGAAAGCGTCGTTGTCCCGCGGGCGTTGCGGATGAACTTCTTGTGCCGCTTGATCATGCCGTGCCGCTTGCCGGCCTGGGCGGACAGGACCCTGCCGGTCCCGGTCACCTTGAAGCGCTTCTTGGCGCTCGACTTTGTCTTCATCTTGGGCATTTCCGTCTCCTTTTTCGGGCGGTTGCGTCGTGGCTCGGCATGCCTCTGGGGCCGGCCACGCGGATAGAGAGCGCCCGTATAAGCGGCGCAGGCCTTGCTTGCAAGGGCAAAGAGCCGCGCGTCGCACGACACGCTAGCCCCGACCGCGTGGCACTTGGCGTCAGCGGGCCGGAGTTTGCCAGAACGCATCGCTCAGGGCGCGCTCCAGTTTTCCGACAAAATTTATCAGAATGCGTGACGAAGTCACAGACCGGCCTGCCCTTTGCCTTTCAGTGATGCCAACCAAAGTCCGCGGGTCCACGCCGCGCAAAAAGGCCGCCGAACCTGCGTTCACGCCCGGTTCGCCAAGCCTGATGCCCGAAATACCAAAGGGGTCACGAATGTTCGACACGCGCGGTGCGCGCCACACTCTTCCAGCCAGCACACGCGCTATATCGGCTGCCAACCGGTCCGATGGATCCCGGCCATCCGCCATCGCGGAAACAGCTCGCGGCGGCGAACCCGGATGGGGGCTGGGCCACAGCCTTTCTTCCATGCGGATGCGCGGTAGTTACCGCATGGCCGCCCCGGCCCGCTGCACGTTCCATCAAACCGCCCAACAGACGCCCCTGCCGGAGCGCAGGGCCAGCTATTTCCAATGACCACAGGGATCCCAGTCATGCGCATCGCCGTTGCCAGCCAGAATTTCCGCACCGTCACCCCCCATGTGGGCAAGACCCGGCGCTTTCTCGTCTATGAAGCGCAGCCAGGCGAGCCCGCCCGCGAAATCGACCGGATCGACTTGCCCAAGGGCATGGCGCTGCACGATTTCCACGGCGAAGGCGATCACCCCCTCTACAACATGGAGGCCATCATAGCGGGCAGTGTTGGCGCGGGCTTCGCCCGGCGTATGGCCGCCCGTGGCATAGAGGCGGTCGCGACTTCCGAAGCCGATCCAGGGGTGGCCGCACGCGCCTTCGTAGAGGGCTGTCTGCCGCAAGCCGCGCCCCATGACCATGATCATCACGAGGACGGATGCTGTGACGACTAGTCGAAGCCATCCACGGCCGACCTTGCTTTTGGCTTTGACCGTCGCGGAAAATCGCTAATCGAGATAGCGATTGATCACCCGCGAAAACACCTTTGGAACGTCGTCGACCGTGTAGCCCCTGGGGCTCTCCGATACCGCTATGGCGATCAGTCCACCCGAGATCAGGACCATGATCGCCGCTGCGCGCGGTGCATGGCCATGGGTAAATGCCGAAAGCAATGCCGGCACAGCCAGAATGCCTACGACCACGCCGATGACGAGAAAAAGGTCCGCCTGCATGGACGGCCTCCGGTTGACCTTGGGTCACGCCATTATTCGGGTTCGACGTTGAAAATCAATCTTTCCTCGCAGGGTGCCACACGCAGAATATTGGTCGAGCCCGGAATGTTGAACGGCAGCCCCGCGATGACGATGATCCGGTCCTCGCCGTCGCCATAGCCGCCCTCGCGCGCGGCACGGGCCGCGCTGACGACTGCCATCTTGAACCGCTCGACCTTGTCGTTGAAAAAGCAGTTGATCCCCCAACTGAGACACAGGCGCCGCCCGGTGGAGGCGTAGGGCGTCAACGCAAGGATCGGCACGCGCGGCCGTTCGCGCGCGGTCTTGAGCGCGGTCGTACCCGACTCGGTGAAGCAACAAATCGCCTTGATTTCGGCGGTTTCGGCGATCTCGCGGGCGGCAGCGACGATGCCGTCTGCCACCGTGGACCGGTGCGCCTGGCGGCTGGCCTCGATGATGTCGCGGTAGACCGGATCGCTTTCGACCTCGATGGCAACGTTGTCCATCGTGGTGACCGCTTCGATCGGATATTGCCCGGCCGCCGATTCAGCCGAAAGCATAACCGCGTCCGCCCCCTCGTAGATCGCAGTGGCGACATCCGATACCTCGGCCCGCGTCGGCACCGGGCTTTCAATCATGCTTTCCAGCATCTGCGTCGCGACGATCACCGGTTTCGCCGCGGCGCGGCAGGTACGTACCAGCCGCTTCTGGATCGGGGGCACGTTCTGCACCGGGATTTCCACACCAAGATCGCCGCGCGCCACCATGATCCCGTCCGAGACGGCAAGGATCTCGTCGAAGCATTTCACCGCCGCGGGCTTCTCGATCTTGGACAGGATCGCGGCGCGGTCGCCGACGATACCACGCGCCTCGGTCACGTCCTCGGGACGCTGCACGAAACTCAGCGCCACCCAGTCGATGCCAAGTTCCAGCACGAAATCGAGATCGCGCCTGTCCTTGTCCGACAGCGCCGCCACCGGCAGCAAGACGTCGGGCACGTTCACGCCCTTGCGGTTTGAAATGGTGCCGCCCACGACCACTTCGCAATTCGCAAAATCGGGCCCACATTCCTTGACCTTCAGCCGGATCTTGCCGTCATTGACCAGCAGCGTAGAGCCAGGTTCCAGGGCAGCGAAGATTTCCTTGTGGGGCAGTTGCACGCGGTGCGCCTCGCCCGGGGCGGGGTCGAGGTCGAGGCGGAAATCCTGCCCGTCTTCGAGTTCCGCCGCGCCGTTGGCGAACACTCCGCAACGCAACTTCGGCCCCTGCAGGTCGGCGAGGATCGCGATCGGCCGGCCGGTATCCTGTTCGATCTGGCGAATGGTCGCGTGGCGGCGGGCGATCTCATCGTGGCTACCATGGCTCATGTTCAGGCGGAACACGTCGGCCCCGGCCTCGAACAGCTTGCGGATCATGTCGTAATCGTCGGACGCGGGGCCGAGGGTGGCCACGATCTTGAGGTTGCGAAGGCGTCTCATCCTGCCTCATCTGTTGTCTGGCACGGCTTGCCCGAACGGCACCGGCCGCTCTTCTTTAGGACGAAACCCAGCGAGGTGACAACTGGCGCTGGGGTCGCGTCTGTCCTATAGGTGTGTGACCGTGAAAGATGACACCCAAATGACCTATCGGCCGTTCGAGACGATCGAGGCGGGGCGCACCTCCCGTTGGCTCGTCACCTGCGATCACGCCACCAACCTCGTGCCAGCCTCGGTGAACGGGGGGGATCTCGGCATCGCACCCGAGGATATGGCACGTCACATTGCCTGGGACCCGGGCGCCGCGGGTGTAGCGCGGCGGCTGGCCGAGGTGCTGAATGCACCGCTCACAATGACGCGGTTCTCACGCCTGGTAATCGACCCCAACCGGGGCGCTGACGACCCGACGCTGGTGATGCGGCTATATGACGGGACCGTGATCCCCGCCAACCGGGGCGTCGACAAGGCCGAGATCGAACGCCGGCTGAACGCGTTCTGGCGCCCCTATGACGCGGAACTGGCCCGCTTGGTGCAGCGGCAGGCCGACACCGTTTTCGTGTCGATCCACAGCTTTACACCGCGGCTGAACGGGCGCGGCGACCGCCCATGGCAGATCGGCGTCCTGCACGCCGCAGACGACAGGCTGGCGCGCCCGCTGATAAACCGTTTGCGGCGCGAGCCCGATCTGTGCGTTGGCGAGAACGAACCCTATGGCGGCCATCTGCCCGGCGACGCGGTCGACCGTCACGCCATCGTGAACGGCGTGCCGAACGTGCTGATCGAACTACGTAACGACGTGATCGCTACCGACGGGGACCAGGTCGCCTGGGGCGAACGGCTGGCACCGATTCTGGAGGAGGCGCTGGCCGAAACCGGGCTCTGACAGGGAGGGGAAACATGGACGAAACGACCCGCACCGAGATCGAGGCAGCGGCCTTCCGCAGGCTGCGCCAGCACCTGATGAACGACCGGCCGGACGTTCAGAACATCGACCTGATGAACCTGGCCGGGTTTTGCCGCAACTGCCTGTCCCGATGGATTCAGGAGGCCGCCGCCGAGCGCGGCATCGAGTTGTCGAAGGAGGCCGCGCGCGCAGCGTTCTACGGCATGCCCTACGACCAATGGAAGGCCATTCACCAAACCGAAACCGGCCCCGAAAAGCAGGCTGCCTTCGCAAAGGCTTTCGCCGAGAACGTGGGCAAGCGCGAGGGCTGAAAAGGAGGGGCGCGCCGGAATGCCCCCTCGCCTCGGCGCGGATTGGGAGTAGAGTGCGGCACGACTCGGCCACGCGGTGGTGCCTTGCCGGTGACCGCCCGAGCCAAGAGCGAGTCCGTTGCCCTTCGGCCCGATGAAAGCGCCATGACGCCCGCCCAGACAGCAATCGTCCAGTTTACACCGAAGATCCTGACCGTTCTCGCCGAAGGCTATGATTTGCGGGCCTTTCGTGCAGATCTGGTGGCGGGCCTGACGGTGGCCGTGGTCGCGCTGCCGCTGTCGCTGGCCATCGCAATCGCCTCGGGCGTACCGCCCGACCGGGGATTGGTGACTGCCATCGTCGGCGGCTTCCTCGTGTCGCTGCTCGGCGGCAGCCGGTTCCAGATCGGGGGGCCAGCCGGTGCCTTCATCGTGCTGGTCATGGCGACCGTTCAGCGTCACGGTATGGACGGGCTG
>JBNGDM010000104.1:0-10443 GCA_049975105.1 Rhodovulum sp.
AGGCGGAACCGCCCGCCCCCGCCGCGGACCCGGCGATGGCACCCGCGCCCGCCGCCGACCCCGGACCCGCCGACCTGTCGGCCTTCGAGGTGCCGCCGCCTGCGGCCGGCCGCTCTGCCGCGCGGGCGGGCCGCGCCAAGACCCGTCTTCTCGGGTTCGGCCAACCGGCCGATGCGGCGGCCGATCCCTTTGCCCGCGACGAGCCCCCCGCACCGGCCGAACCGTCCCGCCCCGACTTCCCGGTGGGGTGGCTGGTGGTGGTCGAGGGCCCCGGGCGTGGCGCGCATTTCACCCTGTTCAACGGCGTGTCGCAGATCGGCCGCGGCGCCGACCAGACCGTGCGGCTGGATTTCGGCGATACCTCGATCTCGCGCTCGGGCCACGCGCTGCTGGCCTATGACGACGAACAGGGCAAGTTCTTCCTCGGCTCGGGCGGCAAGGTGAACATCGTCCGGCTGAACGGCCAGCCCCTGCTGAGCACCGAAGAGCTTGCGAACGACGACACGATCCGCATCGGCGAGACGACGCTGCGTTTCGTCGCCTTCTGCGGCCCCGACTTCACCTGGTCGCCGGACCGGCCCGATGCCGACGCGCGCTGATCTGCGCCTGGACGCCGCGACCGGCATCGGCCAGGGCCGGCGCGAGCACCAGGAGGACGCGATCATCGCCGATTTCACCATCGGCGGCGAGATCGGCCTTGCGGTGCTGGGCGACGGCATGGGCGGGCATGCCGCCGGCGACGTGGCCAGCCGCATCGTGGTCACCGAGGTCTTCAGCGAGCTGAAGCTGCAAAGCGACGACCCCGACCGGTTCGTGCGCTATGCCCCCGGCCTGTTGCGGGCCGCCGCGCGCGAGGCCAATGGCTGCATCGCCGACCATGTGCGCAGCCATGCCGAAACCGGCGGGATGGGCACCACGCTGGTGGCGCTGGCCGTGGCGCGCGACCGGCTGTTCTGGGTCTCCGTCGGGGATTCGCCCCTGTTCCTGTTCCGAGACGGCCAGCTGCACCAGATCAACGAGGACCATTCGCTGGCCCCGCAGATCGACGGCATGGTGCGGATGGGGCTGTTATCGGCCGAAGAGGCGCGCAGCCATCCCGACCGCAACTGCCTGACCTCGGCGCTGACCGGGGCCGAGATCGGCCAGATCGACTGTCCCGACCGGCCGCTCGACCTGGCGGTGGGCGACATCATCGTGGCCGCCAGCGACGGGCTGACCTTCATCGAACGGGACAGGATCCGCGCGATCCTGTCCGAATACCGCCGCCGGACCAGCGCCGAGATCGCGAACGCGCTGTTTTCCGAACTGGAGGCGCTGGGCGACCCCGACCAGGACAATGTCTGCTTCACCGTGATCCGCGTGGTCGCCCGCGGCTGGACCCCCGGCGTCCAGCCGCGCCGCCCCGTCCAGCCCGCCGCCGAACGGCCCCGCCCCCGGCCCGACCTGGCCGCTGCGCGGCAACGCGCGGGCACCGCGCGCTGGGCGATACCGCTGCCGATCCGGGCGCTGTTCAACCTGGGGAAACGAGCACAATGAACGCCATCCTGGAGCGCGACACGCTTTCGCAACTTTACCGGGTGCTTGGGGGCACGTCGCTGCCCGACAAGGCGCGCGCCGACGGCACGCGCCTGCTCGAACGGCTGCGCGCGCCGGTGCGCCTGGTCGTGGCCGGCCCCGCGGGCAGCGGCAAGTCGGAACTGGTGCGGCTGCTGGCCGGCTGTCCACCGCGCCCCGCATCGCGGGACCAGGCCGGCGACCTGCCCGAAACCCCGTCCCTGGTGTTCCGCAACCTGGTGGTGATCGAACTGGGCCTTCCGGCACCGGGCAGCGGCGCCTGCGGCGCGGTCGGCCTCGAGGAGACCTCGCCCGACATCATCCTGTGGTGCACGCAGGGCTTTGCCCATGACGAGGCGCAGCTTTGGGCGCGGATCCCCGACAACCTCAAGGATCACGCGTTCCTGGTGCTGACGAAGGCCGACGAGCTGGTGCGCCAGGGGGTGCTGCAAGAGCGCCTGGACGATCTCTGCGAGGTGGTCGAGACCGAGTTCCACAGCCTTCTCGCCATCGCGACGCCCCAGGCCATTGCGGCGCATGACGGCGCGCGCATCACCGACCCCGCGCGGCACGCGCGCAGCGGCGCGGCCGCGCTGTTCGAGGCGCTGGGCCGGATGATCGAACAGGGCCGCAGCGCCGACCTGGACGCGGCACAGCTTTTCGTGCGCCGCTATGGCGGCACGCCTGCCGCGGCGGACACGCCCGTGGCCGCCCCGGCGCCCCCCGACATCGCGCCGCCGGTTGCGGTCGCACCCGACGCCCCCGCCCCGGCGGAACCCGCGTCCGCCCCGGCCCCTTCGCCGGCCAGCCTGGAAACCGAGATATCGGCCCGGGCGCTGCGTCTGATGGACGATCTGCGCGAGGAGTTTCCCGACGAGATCGGCCCCGACGACCCGGCCGGGATCTCGGCCCTGCTCGGGCTGTGCGCGCGCACGGCCGAAGCGCTGGACGAGATCGTGACCGCGGCCCCGGGCGTGCCGGACGACCTGGCCGAGGACGTGATGGAAGCCAACGAGACGATGCTTCTGCTGACGCTCGAGGATGACGAAAACGCCGCCGCCGACGCGGTGACGCTGTTGCTGCAACTGCGCCGGGGCTTCGAGACGCGGCTTGCCGCCTGATCGGACCGGCTGTCGAAGGAACGCCATGGGATTGCCACGCTCAGGTCACAGTCAGGGGAATAATTGTTTCGACGGCCGCGACAAATCTGCCGGACGCGGCCGGCACCGGTCCGAAACGGCCGGTCCTTACACAACCAATAGGGATGTCGCACCGTGACCCTCGACGATCGCGCAGCCACCGCCATAGAGGCGGCCCGTCCCCGGACCGAGAACCCCGGGCTGATGAGCCTCGGGATGGATGGGTTCGCGGGATTCGTGAACCGGATGGACCAGATGCGCCGCGCGCTGGCCGACCTGACCGAGATCGGCGACACGACCGTGGCCAAGGGCGCCGCGCGCCTGACCGCGCAGCTGGACCAGGTCGAACCCTCGATCACCTTCATCGGCCAGGTCAAGGCGGGCAAGACCTCGCTGATCAATGCGATGGCGGGCTGGCCGGGGCTGTTGCCCGCGGACGTGAACCCCTGGACCTCGGTCGTGACCTCGATCCACATGTCGCCGTCCTGGGCGACGACGGCGGCCGGCGCCAATTTCCGCTTCTTCGATCCGCAGGAATGGGACCGGCTGGTCGAAAAGGGCGGCCGCATGGGCGAGCTGGCCAGCCGCGCCGGGGCCGAGGAAGAACTGGAGAAGGTGCGCCGCCAGGTCGAGCGGATGCGCGAGAAATCCAAGGGCCGTCTGGGCCGCAGGTTCGAGCTCCTGCTGGGCCAGGAACACCGCTACGGCACCTTCGACGAGGCCATGGTGGAACGCTATGTCTGCCTCGGCGACGATTTCGAGGATGACGAGGGCGAACCCTTCGACATGCGCGGCCGCTTTGCCGACATCACCAAGTCGGCCGACCTGATGGTCGATCATGCCAACGTGCCGTTCAAGCTGTGCCTGCGCGACACGCCCGGCGTCAACGACACCTTCCTGATGCGCGAGCAGATCACCATCGGCGCGATCCGCGACAGCCGGCTGTGCGTGCTGGTGCTGTCGGCGCACCAGGCGCTGTCGACCGTGGACATGGCGCTGATCCGGCTGATTTCCGCGGTCAAGGCGCGCGAGGTCATCATCTTCGTCAACCGCATCGACGAACTGTCGGACCCCGCGGCCCAGGTCGCCGAAATCCGCGACTCGATCCGCGCCACCCTCAAGAAGCACGAGGGCCCGGCCGACGCGCCGATCCTGTTCGGCAGCGCGCTCTGGGGGCAACACGCGCTGGAGGGCACGCTGGACCGAATGTCCGACGACAGCCGCGCCGCGCTGGATGCGCTGACCCGCCATGACGGGCTGGAGGGCGGGGCCGACGTGGCAAGCCTGGAAGATGTCTGGATGGCCTCGGGCATTCCCGCGCTCTACCGCGCGCTGGGCGAACGGGTCGCCGAGGGCATCGGCGGCGAGGCGATCGACCGCATCGCGCGCAGCGTCGGCAACCTGGCCCGCGGCGTGACCGCGGCGCAACGCTCGATCGGGCTGGCGGTGGCGGACGGCCAGGCCGTTCAACTGGACATCCCGCGCCTGTCCCGCGATCTGGACGCGATCGAGGCGCGCGCGACCCGGGCGCTGGAAACCGCCTATGACAGCCAGCGCCAGGCCTTCTGCGTCCGCCTGGACCGGTCGCATCACAACTTCCTGGACCGGGCCACCGCGGCGCTGATCGAACACCTGGAAAAATACGGCGAGGGCACGGTCTGGTCCTATGAACCGACCGGGCTGCGCCTGCTGTTGCGCTCGGCCTGCCAGGTCTTCGGCAAGCGGATCCAGGGCGATGCCAAGGCGATCCTGGAAACCGCCGCCGCCGAGGTCTCGGCGACCTATCGCGCCGCGTTCGGACTGGACCAGACGCTGGCGATCGAGCCGCCCGAACCGCCGCGGCTGAACCCGCCGGTCGCCATCGCCCAGACCATCGCGCTGGACGTCAAGGGCACCTGGTGGCGGCGCTGGTGGCTGCGCCGCAAGGGCTATCGCAGCTTCGCCAGCGAGTTCTACAAAATGATCAGCGCCGAGACCGCGCCGATCCTGGACGAGCTGTCCCACGACCACGCCGAGGCGATCCGCAGCGACCTGATGCGCACGCTGGCCACCTTCCTGGAGGAGCAGCGCGAGATCGTGACCGCGCTGGCCGAAAAGGCCGCGCCCACGCCCGACGACCTGGGCGCGGCGCTGGGCTACCAGGCGCGCGCCGAACGGCTGCGCCAGATCGAGGGCGTGGTCGCCACGATGCGGCAGCAAGCGGCCTGACCCCGGGCTAGCAGAGGCTGGAGACGATGACCGAACACTATCAAGACGACTATCCCCGGTTCGACGATCCCTTCGCGGCGATGGACGCGGCGCCCGCGCCCGGCCCCGCGCCGGACCCCGCCCCCGAACCGCAGGCCGCGAAAAAGCCCTGCATCGCGCTGATGGGCGAGTTCAGCGCGGGCAAGTCCACGCTGTCGAACCTGCTGATCGGGCAAAGCCCGCTGCCGGTGAAGGTGACGGCGACGCAACTGCCGCCGGTGCGGATTTCCCATGGCACCGGCCCCGCCTGGCGCGAGGACCTGGACGGCACGGTGCACCCGCTCGACATCGACGCGCTGTGCGATGTCACGCCCGCCGAGACGCGGCTGGTGCAGCTGTTCGTCGAGGCCGACCTGCTGACGCTGTGCGACCTGATCGACATGCCCGGCATTTCCGACCCGAACATGGATTCCGGCGTCTGGGAAGGCGTGATCGGGCAGGCCGACGGGGTGATCTGGTGCACCCACGCCACCCAGGCCTGGCGCCAGAGCGAGGCCGCGGTCTGGGAGGAACTGGCGGACCGGCTGGCGCAATCGAGCATCCTGCTGCTCACCCGCTGCGACAAGCTGGTGACCGAGGAAGACCGCGCGCGGGTTCTCAAGCGCGTCAAGCGCGAGGCCGAGGACCAGTTCGCGGCCGTTTTCCCGATTTCGCTGACCCAGGCCGTCGCGGGCCGCGACGACTGGGACCTGTGGTCGGCCAGCGGCGCCGAGGCGTTCAGCCAGACCTTCATCTCGCTGCTGAACGACCTGCGGGGCACGCCGGGCGGCGCGGAACCGGCCCTGCCGCGGGCTGCCGACATCTCGCCCGCGCCGGCCGCCGCAACGGTTGCCCCCGGCGATCTGGCCGAGGACGGCGTCCGCCCGCGCCGTGTCGCGGTGAATCCCACCCGCGGCCGGTCGGCCCGGCCGGACGGCGGTCGCAGGGCGGCGCCCGACGGGGTCTGACACCCCGCAGCGCCCGGTTCGCCGCGAACCCGGGCGCAATTCGCAAGACCGGAACGCGCGCGTGGACGTTTTGCCGGTGGAAGGCGCCGAAATATCGACTAGACTGCGCGCGAGATGGCGCTTTCCCAACGCATACAGTCCCTGCGCAAATCGACACCCGGCTGCCGGTCGCTGGCCTATGTGGACCTGTCGGCAAGGCTCGTGCTGGGCAGCGATTCCGACCTTCCCGCCCCGCCGCAGGAAGCGCTGGATGCGCTGTGCCTGCGCGCCGCCCGGCTGTTGAGCGGGCCGATCGCCGCCGCCGCGGGCGAGGCGCTGGCCCTCGACGGCCCGCCGGGCGAGGCGATCGCGCTGCACAATGGCCGGATCGAACTGTTCCTGCGCGCCCCCGGCGCGCCGGACGAGGCGCTGTGCTGCGTGCTGGATGGGGCGGCCGATCCCGAACCGGCGCTGGCCGTGCTGCGCGCCGGGATCGGGGCGATCCTGCCCGAGGACACGGCCCAGGCCGCCGCCGCGACCGAGAGGGGGCCGTGACATGACCAGTCTGTACAGGCTCAACAGCAAGCTCGCCAAGCTGAAGGGCGCGGATGACGACGCCGAGCAGATCGTCACCGGCGCCACCGAGGGCATCATCGCCGTGCTGCTCTCCGAGATCGAAGAGACCATCCTGCCGCGCGAGATGGTGCTGACCGACGAGAATGGCGCGCGGTTCGTTCTGCTGGTCGCGGGCCGGCGGCTTTTGCATGTCGGCGAGACCGCCGCGGGTGCCGCAGAAGACGCCCCGGAGGACGCGGGCAGCGACCCCGCCGACCGGATCATCGCCACGTTCAACGGCCCGTTCCGCGCCTTCCTCGACCGCGCGCGTGAAATCGGCATCGACGCCCACCGGCCGCATGACCGGATCGACCCGACCCGGATCGGCTGCTCGGTCGAGAGCCTGGCCCAGGCGGTGGCGCAAGGGGCGGCCCCGGCCCCCGCCGCCGACCCGCTCGCCGAGGCGCTGGCGCTTGGCGCGGCGGGGCTGCGCCTTTCCGGCGGCGAGGTCGTGGCCCGCAGCGGCGACCCCGCGCTGCTTGCCCGGCTTGACGGGGTTTCCGACAGCGTCGGCGGGGTGTCGCGTGTCACCGGCGAGGATGCGTCCAGCCCGGTCTGCACGATCTTCGCGACCCCCGACCCCGAGGGCACGCTGCTGGCGCAGATCGCGTTTCGGGGCGAGGCGGCGCTGGTGCTTGCCCCGGCCACGGCCCGCCCGGCGCTGCTGGCGCTGTGCCGCCGGCCGCTTCCCGCCGCCGCGCAATCCTGACCGGCCCTGCGACGATGTTTCCCCGGCGGCACCGGTGCCGCTTGACACCCCTTCGCCCGGGGACTACGCCCGATGCGTCTTGGTTCATTCGCGTCCCCCAGGGCGGCGCGGGTGATGAAAAGGGAACACGGTGCGGCCCCCGGGCCAATGCCGTGGCTGCCCCCGCAACTGTAAGCGGAGAGCGCGGCTGCACATGCCACTGGGCACGATGCCCGGGAAGGCCAGCCAAGCGATGAC
Source organism: Rhodovulum sp. (assembly GCA_049975105.1). GTDB lineage: Bacteria > Pseudomonadota > Alphaproteobacteria > Rhodobacterales > Rhodobacteraceae > Rhodovulum. The sequence goes on from JBNGDM010000104.1 coordinate 7,428, forward strand.
CCGCAAGCCAGGAGACCTGCCAGGACGATCACCCAGTCCGGCCACGGGGCGTGGCGCGGGCGGCGGACCTCTCCGCAGTGGTGATGCCTCACCGTCTGCGGAAAGCATGCCTTTCCAAAGACTTGCAACCACGACAGGCCGGCCGCGCAAAGCGGCGGCCAGAAAACGGATATGGGACAGAGATGAGTCGGAAAACAATCGCGCTGGGCCTGGGCTGGGTGGCACTTGCCCCGCTGGCCGCGCCCGCGCAGGAAAGCTTTGTGCTGGACGAGATCGTGGCCTCGGCGACCCTGGTGCCGCTGGAAGTCAACCGCACCGGCGCCACGGTCGAAACGCTGAACGCCGACGAGATCGCCGCGGGCGGGCGCAGCGTCGGGCAGACGCTGTCGCTTTTGCCCGGCGTCTCGATCAGCGCGAATGGCGGGCTGGGCGGCTCGGCCACCTTGCGCCTGCGCGGTCTCGGCGGAAGCTATATCGGCGTCCGCATCGACGGGATCGACATGACCGACCCCTCCAGCACGCAGACCTCGTTCAACTTCGGCACGCTGGCCACCGGCCTGCCCGACCGCATCGAGGTGCTGAAGGGCGCGCAATCGGCGCTGTACGGCTCGAACGCCATCGCGGGGGTCGTCGACATCACCACCTGGCGGCCCGACGTGCAGGGCTTCTCGGGGCAGGCCAGCGTCGAGGCCGGCAGCCATGGCAGCGGGTCGGCGACGGTCAGCCTGGGCCAGCGCGGCGAACGGGGCGAGGTCGCGCTGACCTTTTCGCGGATCACCACCGAGGGCGAGTCGGCGCGCAACACCGACACCGAGGATGACGGGTTCGACCAGACCCAGCTTTCGGTCTTTGCGGCCTATGACGCGACCGAAACCCTCCGGCTCGGGTTCTCGGCGGTCTATTCCGACGGCACCTCGGAATTCGACCGCTCGACCGTCGATCCCAGCGGCGAGATCGACCAGACCCGCCGCGCCCTGCGCACCTTTGCCCAGTTCACGACCGGCCCGGTCGACCACGAACTGGCGCTGTCCTATTCCGAAACCGAGCGGTTCGACGAGGGCGGCTTTACCGAGCGGTTCCTCGGCAAACGCACCAAGCTGGAGTATCTCGGCGAAACCGACCTGACCGCCGATCTGGGGCTGGCCTTCGGCGCCGACTGGACCGAGGAAAAGGCCACGCTTGACGGCACGCGCTACGACGCCGACAGCGCCGCGGCCTTCGGCGAATTGCAATACGCCGCGACCGCCGATATCGACCTGGCGCTGTCGCTTCGCTACGACAGCTATTCCGATTTCGAGGACCAGCTTTCGGGGCGTGCGGCGATGGCCTGGCGGATCGACGAAGACCTGATCCTGCGTGCCGTCCTGGGCACCGGCTACCGGGCGCCGTCGCTTTACGAACGTTTCGGCCCCTATGGCAGCGCGACGCTTGAACCCGAAACCAGCCGCAGCGCCGAAATCGGCCTGGAAAAACGCTACGGCCCCGACAGCTTTGCCAAGGCGACCCTGTTCTATTCCGAGATCGACGACCTGATCGACTATGATTTCGCGCTGAGCGCCTATGCCCAGGCGCCCGGCACGACGACCACCAAGGGGGTCGAACTGTCCGGCCGCCATGCGCTGACCGACCGCGTCGCCGTGTTCGGCGCCTACACCTATACCGACGCGACCGGACCGGACGGCCGGCTGTTGCGGGTGCCGCGCCACGATTTCAGCCTGGGGCTCGAGGCGGGGCTGAGCGACCGGCTGAAGGCCGACCTGACCCTGCAGGCGGTGGCCGACCGGCGCGATACCAACACCTTCCCCAACCCGCCGTCGGGCATCGCCGACTACACCCTCGTGAATGCCGGGATGTCCTACGAGATGACCGACACCACCGAGGCCTATTTGCGCGTCGAGAACCTGTTCGACGAAAGCTACGAACCGGTGCGCGGCTACAACGGCGCGGGCCGGTCGGTCTTCGTGGGTCTGCGTGCGCGTTTCTAGGCTGATACCCCTGGCCGCTGCCCTGGCACTCGCCGGGGCGGCGGCGCTGGCCGAGGCCCCGCGCCGCGTGGTCTCGATCAACCTGTGCACCGACCAGCTGGCCATGCTGGTGGCCGCGCCGGGCCAGCTTGTCTCGGTCAGCGACCTTGCCGCCGATCCGCGCTCCTCGGCCATGGCCGAGGCGGCGCGCGCCTTTCGTGCCAACCGCGGCGGCGCCGAGGAAATCCTGGCGCTGCGCCCCGACCTGGTCCTCGCCGGCCGGTTTTCCGACCCCGCCACGCTGTCGATGCTGCGCCGGCTGGGCATCCCCGTCGAACAGTTCGACCTGACCCGCAGCCTCGACGAAATCCCCGCGCAGCTCCGCCAGGCCGGCCGCGCCCTCGGCCGCGAGGCCCGGGCCGAGGCATTGGTCGCGGCCTTCCAGGCCCGCCGCGCCGAACTGGCGCAAAGCACGGGCGATCGCCCGCTGGCGGCGATCTTCCATCCCAACGGCTTTACCCAGGGGGCGGGCACGCTGTCCGACGATATCATGGCGCAGGCCGGCTTCGACAACCTCGCCGCCCGGCTGGGCCGCAGGGGCGGCGGGCGCCTCTCGCTCGAAGACCTGGTGATGGCCGACCCCGACCTTCTGGTCGTCTCGCGCCCCTACCCCGCCACCTCGCGCGCCGAGGAAATCCTGACCCATCCCGCGCTGCGCGCCACCGACGCGGCCCGCGCCCCCGCCTTTACCGGCCCCGACTGGACCTGCGGCACGCCGCTCGTGCTCGATGCCGTCGCGCGCCTCGCAGCGCACCGCCGCGCCCTGGACGGGGAGGGGTGATTATGCGCGCGCCCTGCCTTCTTCTTGGCCGAAATACCCATGGCCCCGCCCGCACCGCCCGCGCCCCGGCCCGAGGGGAAACCCGCCCGTGACCCGCGCGCTGATGATCCAGGGCACGGGGTCCAACGTGGGCAAGTCGATGCTGGTCGCGGGGCTGTGCCGTGCGGCCCGCGCGCGCGGGCTGTCGGTCGCGCCCTTCAAGCCGCAGAAC